>NZ_JBNHEX010000009.1:0-163711 GCF_059089685.1 Arthrobacter sp. sptzw42 | reverse complement strand
AAAAATCCCCCCAAAGGCCTCAACCCGAAAGAAAAAAACCACACCAGAGGACGAAAAAAAAACCCCCCCCTCCCCCCTCCCCCCCCCAGACCCGCCCCCCCCCCGCCGTCGTCGTTCCAGAAACTCCGGGCTACGCCTTTGCCAGGCCTGTGCGCGCCATTGCGTCCGCATAGGCGACGCGCATGTCCTCGAGGTACTCCTCCTGTCGCGCCGGCGAACCGGCGAAAGCACGGCCGCTGAGGGACCGCACCTTGTACGTCTTCAGGCCGCGGCGCCAGAGCAGCGGAACTTCAGTCTTCAGCAGCAGGTTGGCCAGGCGGTTGGCCTCGGTGCCGTGCGCCACGATCACGGACGCGCGGGGAACCAGCGCAAGGAACTTCAGGAGCGGCTTGAGGCCGGCAGAGATCTGGTCCGGGGTGAACTTGCCGTTGGCCTCGCCGGGCATGTGCCACGGGTGGACGTTCCACGGCATCACGAACTCCGGCCGCAGGCCCAGCTTCCACTGGATGCCGAGCATGCGGGTAGCGGCATCGTGGTCCCCGGCAGTGATGAAGCCGGAGTTGTCCGCCTCGCCGATGTTCGAGTACAGGCTGATGATGCGGCACTCATCGACGTCGTGCATGGGGTCCACGTAGGGCACTGCCATGCCAGGCTTGGCCGCCTGAAGGGAATCGCACAGTTCGTTGACCGCTGCGACATTGGGTTCGTAGCGGCGGCTCAGAAGTTGGTCATGAAAGGATTCGGGTGCCAGGGCTGTCATGTAGTGCTGGGTCTCCTGCGGGGATTGGTGTTGCTGCCACCACGGAAAATGGGCGCACGGTGGCGCACTACATCCGCGGTGGTTGAAATGGGGTGGACCGATTCCTGGTCGGACTTTCCCAGTTTAGCAAGCCCCGCAAAACGAAACGCCGGTCCCGCGCACCCGTCCTGAACGGGGCACGGAACCGGCGGGTTCGGTCTGACTTACTTTTACCAAAGCCGCTTGGTTGCGCGGCGTGCGCCTTCACCCAGTGATTTCAGCTTGGCGAAGGCGATCTGCGGGTGGACCCTTCCACCCAGGCCGCAGTCGGTGGAAGCGATCACGTTCTCCCGGCCCACAACTTCCGCGAACCGAACAATGCGGTCGGCCACGAGGTCCGGATGCTCCACTACGTTCGTGGCGTGGGAAACGATGCCCGGGATGATGACCTTGCCCTCGGGAAGCGCAGTGTCCTCCCAGACGCGCCACTCGTGTTCGTGGCGCACGTTCGCGGCCTCGAACGAGTAACCGCCGGCGTTGATCCGGAGCATGGTGTCCACCAGGTCCGCAAGGGGAAGGTCCGTAGTGTGCGGGCCGTGCCAGGACCCCCAGCAGAGGTGGAAGCGGACCTGTTCCTCGGGGAGGCCGCGGAGGGCGTAGTTGAGCGCCTCGACGCGGATCTGCGTGAACTTCAGATAGTCCGCCACGCTCGGCTCGGGGCTGATCTGGTCCCAGTTCTCGGCGATGGAGGGGTCGTCGATCTGCAGGATGAGGCCGGCGTCGACGATGGCTTTGTACTCTTCGCGGAGCGCATCGGCGCAGGCGTAGATGTACTCCTCCTCCGTGGCGTAGTACTCGTTGGTGATGCGCGAGGCGCTGCCGGGGGAGAGTGCAGCTACAAAGCCGTCCTTGAGTCCGGCAGCCGCAAGGCCGGCCTTCAGGTTGGCGATGTCGGAGGCGACGGCGTCCTGTCCGGTGTACACGAGTGGTCCGGTGACCTTCGGGAACGGCTTGGGGCCGCCCGTGAAGATGCCGCTGGTGGGATCGCTGTAGGCCTCGGAAAAGAGGGCGCGGTCCCGGCGGTGGAGGAAGCCGGTCAACTGGACGTTGCCGGGCGTCGATTCCTTCGCTTCAACGGCCCACTTGGCGTCATTGTCCAGTTCCAGCCCGCCCATACGCGCGAAGGAGTAGGACCACCAGGCGCCGTAGTCAACGGAAGCGGACATGGCGTGCCCGTACTCGCCGTCGTTAGGGATATCGACGCCGAGGCTTTGCTGGCGCTGGACCAAATCGACCACGGAAGCGGTGAGGAGTTCGTTGTAGCCCTCGACGTCGGCAGGGTTTTCCTCGCGTGCGGCATTGGCAGCGATCAGCTCAGGAGTCCGGGGCAAGGAACCTGCGTGCGTGACGCGGATATGGTCTGTGTTCAAGGTCATGCTGAAATTTCCTTCCATCGGTCCTGGCAGTAGCACCTTCGCAGGCAGGACGGGCCTGCACTTTGAGGTTGCTGCGGCGTCAACGATCCAGGTCTCTCGGCCGCTCCGGATGGTTCCCTCCCACTCAAAGCCAGCGGCCTCCCGGGGAGCAAGTTCGCTTCGGATTGTGTCGGAACAGGATTGGACGGTGTCGCTTACAAAACGTAATAACTGGCTGCGCATTCCTGTTATGTCCATTGACACCGTTCGTTCAGGTTGGTTGGCTTCTGTCACAGCCTGTGATGGGTGACACGGCGAACTGTCACACCCAAAGCACTCGAAAGAGGTACCGCACCGTGAAAAAAACCCTGGCAACCTTCAAGACCCTGGCCGTTACGGGAGCCCTTGCCCTGGCCGTTGTGGCCGCACCAGCCCCGGCCCTCGCCGTGGGCGAAGGCCCCAACTACGACGGCAACGGCCAGATCACCACATCGAAGCTGGCCTCTTATGACCAGATGGTGTCTTTCCTGAAAGACCAGGACGCCCGCCAGCCGGCCATGGAACTGGAGGTCATCGGCCAGACCGTAAAAGGCCGGGACATCCACCTGGTCAAATACATCTCGGACCCGGCCAAGCCCACCATCCTGTACCTGACGCAGCAGCACGGCAACGAACAGCTCACCACCGAAGGCGCCCTGGAATTCGTCAAGCACCTGGGCACCGGAAAGTCCGGGGACATTCTCGACGGCGTGAACATCCTCATTGTGCCGATGCTCAACGCGGACGGCGCCATGGGAGACGTGAACTTCCCGCTGGACGACTACTTGGCGAAAGGCGACCGCAACATGACGCGGTACAACGCCGAAGAGGTGGATCTCAACCGGGACCATGTAGCCAAAGTCCAGCCGGAAACCCAGGCGCTGCATAACAACGTGATGCGCAAGCACAAGATCGACTACATGATCGACCTGCACCACCAGGGCACCCGAAGCCAGCGCGACGGCGAACTGGTGTCCGGGTCCATCCTGTACCCCACCACACCGAACGCCGATCCGGCAGTCGTCGAGAAGTCCAAGCAGCTGGGCGCGGTCGTTTTCGAGAACGTCGACTCCACTGGCTGGGGACACCTCGGCAAGTACGTGGGCGGCAGCGCCGAAACCATCAGCCGCAACGGCATCGCCGTGGAATACGACATCGCCACCCTGCTCTTTGAAATGCGCGGAATGTCCGACCACTACCTCGATGGCTACGCCCTGGGGCTCCGCAGCAACGGCTACCTGATCAAGCAGACGGTCACCACCCTGACCGCCACCGCCGCCGCGATAGCGGACGGATCCATTGCCGACGCCGACACTTCCTTCTGGGACAGCCTCGCCACCCAGACTTCCCGTCCGGGTGAGGAAGCCGACGACGAATAGCGTCACCGCTGACAACCTGCTGCGGTCCTTCCCACCGGGTCCGTTACCCGGCAAGAAGGACCGCAGCAGCCCAACGAGTGGACAAAGTCCCTGATCGGCTAAACTTGGGTGGTAAGAGCCCCGGAACTCTTGCGTCGCTGTGCTGCCGCGCAGACCAGCGAAGGCCGGTCAATTCGGGGCGTTCTCATGAACGGCGCTGCACCAGGCCCGCCACCTTTGGCCGGGCAGGGGCAGCCCGAACGAATGGGGGAGGATCCCATGCCAGCAATTGTGATCGTAGGAGCCCAATGGGGCGACGAAGGAAAAGGCAAGGCGACCGACCTGCTGGGCGGCCGTGTTGACTACGTTGTCAAACCCAACGGCGGCAACAACGCCGGGCACACCGTCGTCGTAGGCGGTGAAAAATACGAGCTCAAGCTGCTTCCGGCAGGCATCCTTAGCCCCAACGCAGTACCCATCATCGGCAATGGCTGCGTGGTCAACCTAGAGGCACTCTTCCAGGAGATCGAAGGCCTCCAAGCCCGCGGCGCCGACACCTCCAAGCTTCGCGTCTCTGCCAACGCGCACCTCGTCGCCCCGTACCACCAGGTGCTGGACAAGGTGACGGAACGCTTCCTGGGAAGCCGTGCCATCGGAACCACGGGGCGCGGCATCGGGCCTGCCTATATGGACAAGGTGGCCCGCCTGGGTATCCGGGTCCAGGACGTTTTCGACGAGTCGATCCTGCGCCAGAAGGTGGAAGGTTCGCTGCGGCAGAAGAACGAACTTCTGGTCAAGGTCTACAACCGCCGCGGCGTGCTGGTGGACGAGATCGTTGAGTACTTCCTGTCCTTCGCCGAACGGCTCCGGCCCCTGGTCATCGACAGCACCCTGGTCCTGAACACCGCCCTTGACGAGGGCAAGGTGGTCCTGATGGAAGGCGGCCAGGCAACGTTCCTGGACGTGGACCACGGCACCTACCCGTTCGTTACCTCATCGAACCCCACCGCCGGCGGCGCCTCCGTGGGTTCGGGCATTGGCCCTACCCGCATTTCCCGCTCCATCGGCATCATCAAGGCGTACACCACCCGCGTTGGTGCCGGCCCGTTCCCCACCGAGCTGTTCGACGACATGGGCTTGTACCTGCAGAAGACCGGCGGTGAATTCGGTGTCAACACCGGACGGCCGCGCCGCTGCGGCTGGTACGACGCCGTCCTGGCCCGCCATGCCTCCCGCGTCAACGGCTTCACGGACTACTTCGTCACCAAGCTGGACGTACTCACCGGCATTGAGCAGATCCCGGTGTGCGTGGCCTACGACGTGGATGGCGTGCGCCACGATGAGATGCCCATGACGCAGACGGAGTTCCACCACGCCGTGCCGATCTTCGAATACTTCGAGGGCTGGACCGAGGACATCACCGGTGCACGCACCCTCGCGGACCTGCCGGAAAACGCACGCAACTACGTGCTGGCCTTGGAGAAGTTGTCCGGCACCCGGTTCTCCGCCATCGGTGTTGGTCCGGACCGGGACCAGACCATTGTGGTCAACGATCTGATCAACGACTAACACTTCAGCACGTACTTGCGGCGGGCCACCTTATGAAGGTGGCCCGCCGCCGTCGTTTGGCCGCCCCGGCAATTTACACAAGGTTTACGCGGCCGGTCTAGCCGCGCCGCAGGCGCAGCGGTGAGACTCTTTGGTACAGCCGGTGACCTGTTCACCCATTTTTGGCCAGAGCCGCCGACGAAGGGCCGACCATGCGCCCGGACCGGCGGGGCGCCGACGACGCCGCCCTCCAGACCTGCAGGCAGGGCAGGACACACAAAACGGAAGGATTCGTGATGGCTGGAAAGTTCGAAGCTTTTCTTGATCCGGAGTCGTACTTCAGGTTCCGGCTGTTGGCGCCGGATGGCGAAGTGATGGCAGTCTCCGGCCCCTTCCAGGACAAGGCGGCCCTCGCTGCCGGAATTGCCGCAGTCCGGGAGTGCGCCGGCACAGGGTTGGTCACGGACCTTTGCCCTGCCGGATTTGTCGCGCGTCCGGCACCGGGTGCGGCACCCGCTGCGGCTCATGAGCTGGTGGAGGGCGCCCCTGTTGCTGCGGCAGCGGCCAAGGCTGGCTGCGAAGACCGGCGCGTACGTGCCGGGCACACCTTCGTGCTGGCAAAGGGACTCCACCGGCAGGGGAGCAAGCCCCGCTGGACCACGGCAATCGCCCGTTGAACCCACGGCACGGCCCGCTGGCACCGCATGTCTTCCCGGCCACGTAGGCTAGGCGCATGGCGCACAAAAATGATCCGGCCGTCGTCGAACGCCTGATGCGAACCAAAGGACGGTGGGCCATCGTCGGCCTCACCACTAATGAATGGCGTGCCGCCTACGATACGTCGCTGTTCATCCGGGACCGCCTGGGTATGGAGATCATCCCGGTCAACCTGCCGGGGGAGCCTGTGCACGGGGAAGAAGGCTACCGCAGCCTGGCTGACATTCCGGCTGAAAAGCGCCCCATCGACGTCGTGGACTGCTTCGTGAACTCCCAGAAGGTGGGGGAGGTGGTGGACCAGGCGATTGCCGTGGGTGCGAAGGCGGTGTGGCTGCAACTCGGGGTCATCGACGAGGATGCTGCCGAGCGTGCCAGAGCTGCCGGTCTCGACGTAGTGATGGACACCTGTCCCGCCCAGCAGGCCTGGAAATACAACCTTTGACGGGCCGGCGCTTCAGCCCTTCAGAAGCTCCGGGTAGTGCCGCCCGGTGACGTCGGGGTGGGCGCGCATCCTGCCTTTGAGCATGTTCATCCCGAACGACGCCAGGAGCGGGTTGGCGGGGTCGTCGGAGATGCCCCTCGCTTCAGCCTTCAGCTCGGGCGGCAGGGGAACGGTTCCGATCACCGCATCCAGCCGGGGGGACCAAAAAAACGGGACGGAATACCTGTCGACGCCAGGAGGCGGTGCCTGTACCCGGTGGATGGTGGCCACCAGGTAGCCTTCCGTGGCTACCTCCAGCATCTCGCCCAGGTTCACCACAAGTGCTCCCGGAATAGGCTCCACCTGCGCCCACTCAGTGGCCCCGGGCGGCAGCACCTCAAGCCCGCCCACACTGTCCTGCAGCAGGAGGGTGACGAAGCCGTAGTCCGCGTGTGAACCCACGCCCTGGTTACCCGCGGCTTCCACTACTCCGCCTACGTAGTGGACCAGCTTGCCCATCCAGGCGGGAGAACCCCGGAATGGCTCGTCAAAATAGTCCTCCGGCAGGTGCAGGGACACGGCGATGGCCCGGAGCAGCTCCATTCCCACCGCGGACATCAGTTCAGCCCATTCCATGGCCGCCGGCTCGAGCTCCGGAAAAGAGTCACCGGGCCAGAGATTCGGGCCTTGAAGCAGCCAGTAGGGTTTGTCCGGCGGGTAGTCCGGAACCGGTTCGCGCTCCGGGGAGTAGTCGATCTGCTCGCGGGCGTCCGCCCGACCCTGGGTTACCTCGGTGCCCATGCGGGTGTAACCGCGGAAATGGGGTGAGAGCCGGTTGTCCAGCCTCATCCTCTCCTCCAGCGGCAGTGAAAAGAACCGCCGGATCACGTCCAGGAGGTGTTCGGGCTGGCCGGGCGCCGCGCCGTACCCGGTGATCTGGAAGAAGCCTACGCTGTGCGTCGCGTGCCGCAGCTGCTCGATGAAGTCCGGGTTGAAGGAGCCGTCCGCCTGCCGAGCCGTGCCCAGGTCCAGAACAGGAATGGCAGCCTCATCGTGTGACATCCTGGCAGACTAGCACCGGAGGAGCCGGCTTTATAGGCTTCCTGCATGGACCCCGCTGCACTCAGAAAGATCTGCCTCTCGTTCCCGGGCGCGTACGAGGATTACCCCTTCGGGCCGGAGACCGCCGTGTTCAAGGTCCGGGCAGACGTTGCCGGCGGCGCCCGCCGTGGGGCCAAGCTCTTTGCCTTGTCGTCGCTCGACGCAGACGACCTTTACGTGAACCTCAAGTGCGACCCGGCTTTGGCTGTCCAACTCCGCGCAGCGCATCCCGAAATCACCGGGGCGTGGCACATGAACAAGGTGCACTGGAACGGCGTCCGCCTGGATGGCCGGCTGCCGGACGCCATGGTCAGGGACATGGTGGAGGACTCCTACGACCTGGTGGTGGCAGGGCTCAGCAGGAAACAGCAGGAGCAGCTGGGGTGGGCGCGGCTTGCAGGTGCCGGAGGCGGCAGCCCTTGAGATCCAGGCGCACGGCAGGCGGCGGTATGAACCGCGGCGGCCTCGACTACCCCTGCGTCGGGGGAACAGAGCACGGCGCGGCGCCGGAAGGCTACGCCATAGTACTGAAGGAGGTTCCTCTCGGCAGCGGCCTGGATGTGTACCGGCAGGTCGCCGCCGGCATCCTGTCGTGGGAGCTGCAGCGGCGGGCCGGCCTGCGCGTCCGCACGGATTCACCGCGTGTGGTGCCTGGTGCGCGGGTGGTGAGCGGTTTCGGTGTGGGACCCTTCCGGTTGAACGCGCCGTGCGAAGTGGTGTGGGTCCGGGAACCCCTGCCGGCGGGCATTCCGCAATCGGCAGGATTCGGATACGGCGCCCTGCGTGGCCATCCTGCCCGGGGTGAAGAATCGTTCGAAGTGGAGATCAACGCAGATGCCGGAGTTGTGCTTCGAATCCGGGCCTTCAGCAAACCCGGCAGTTGGTTTTACGCGGTGGGCGCACCGGTCACCCGTGCAGCGCAGCGGCACGTTACTTCCCGGTACATTGAAGGGGCACGCCAACTCGCTGCGGAAGGAATGTCCCCGTGATTTTTATCGTCGTTAAGTTCAAGGTCAAGCCCGAATGGTCGGAGCGCTGGCCCGCCCTGGTGGCCGGCTTCACCGAGGCCACCCGGCAGGAGCCCGGCAATCTATGGTTTGACTGGTCCCGCAGCCTGGAGGACCCGAACGAGTACGTCCTGGTGGAGGCCTTCAAGGACGACGCCGCAGGAGACCATGTCAACAGCGTCCACTTCAAGCAGGCCATGGCTGATATGCCCCAAGCCCTTGCCGAGACTCCGCGCATTATCAGCCGGCAGCTCGACGGCGAAGGCTGGGACCGGATGGGTGAGCTCACCATCTAGCCGTATGGGCGTATTTCGCTAGGCTGAAGCCATGTGGATCGGCTGGATCGAATTCGACATTCTCCTGGGCGACGTCCAAAGCCTGAAGGAGAAGCGCTCCGTCATCAGGCCCCTGCTCGCTGAAATCAAGCGCCGGTACGACGTCTCCGTCGCCGAGGTGGGGTTTCACGACCAGTACCGGCGCTCCCAGGTGGGGGCAGGCCTGGTGGCAGCGGACCGGGCGCACCTCGTGGAGGTGCTTGACGCCGTCGAACGCCTTGTTGCGGGGCGGCCCGAAATCGAACTGCTCAGCGCAAGGCAGCGGGAACACCACAGCGAGGACTGATTACCGCCGTTCCGAGGCTGCGTTCCATGTGATCTCCGCCAGTACGGCCTGCCCCCGGAGGCTCGGGTGGAAGTAGTCCCGCACGCTGATGTCGGCGGCGCTGAAGTTGTAGTTGTAGACCGCGCCGCCGTCGCTCCGGCAGTTCGTGTAGTGCCCGCAAACCTCAGCGAGGACGGCGTTGAACGCGAGTTCCCGTTTCACTACCTGGCTGCGCATCTCCTCAGTGTTGGAATCCGCCAGCATCGACTGGCATGTCCGTCCTGCGGTCCAGGCAGACGCTGCTGCCGGTTCGCCATGCAGGACACTCCACAACTGGTAGATGTTGGGAATGCTGCTGACTGCCACCTGCGGGCGCGGCCGCGCCTGGTCCAAGATGGTCAGCGCCTCGGCGACGCGTGTCCTGAAGTCTTCGATCGGCGTCATGTTGTCCACTGATGACGCGCACAAGTCGTTGGCGCCCATCAGGATCGTTACATACTCGACCTGCTGTGCCACGGCGGCCGCCGCCTGCCGGGGCAGGTCGGAAACCTTCGCCCCGCTGACGGCGTTGTTGAACGTATTTCCCTGGATGCCGGGGGTCAGTTGGAGCAGCCGTTCGTAGTGGCTGGTGATCCCGTCACCCTGGCCGCCGCCGGTGGACCAGGACAGTGCGGGTAGGTCGCCGTGGGTACAGCATGCGTTGTGGGCCTGCGTGATGGAGTCCCCGAGGGCAGCCATGCTGTGCGGATACGCGGCTTGGGGTCCTGACCGTGGTGTTGGTGCTGCGGCAACCAGGACAAGGATCGGCAACAGAAGGACGCTGAGGAACTTTCCCGCCTTGCCCATAGGACGATTAAAGCGGAAACCGCGGTGGTTACGGAGGTCCATTCCCGCACGGGGGAACATCTGGTTTCCGTAACCACCGCGGTGTCCGGCGGTGGCGTGGGTACTAGCCGAAGTGCTTCGGCAGCGTGGCCTCGTGGGCTTCGCGGAGGGCGTCCAGCGACAGGCCGGCCACGCCGTTGATCTCCAGGGTGCCGCTGGCTGCGTCCACCACGCCGATGCGGGTGTGCGCGAAGCCGCGGGCGGTGCACATGTCGGTGAAGCGGACTTCCTCCGACCGGGGGACGCCCACAACAGCGCGGCCCTGGGACTCGGAGAAGAGCGCCGTGAACAGGTCCACGCCGTCGCGGTCCAGAACGTCCTGGAGGGCGATCCGGGCGCCAACGCCGTAGCGCAGCGAGGACTCCACCAGGGCTGCGGCGAGGCCGCCCTCGGAGAGATCGTGGGCGGAGTCGATCATGCCGTCGCGCGAGGCGTTGATCAGGATTTCGCCCAGCGCGCGTTCGGCGTCGAGGTCCACCTTGGGAGGCAGGCCGCCCAGGTGGCCGCGCATGTTCGCCCATTCGGAGCCGTCCAGCTCCGCAGCGGTGGTGCCCAGCAGGTAAATGGCCTGGCCGTCTTCCCGCCACCCTGACGGCGTGCGGCGGGCGACGTCGTCGAGCTTGCCCAGGACTGCCACCACGGGGGAGGGGTGGATCGGCGTGGTGCCGGTCTGGTTGTACAGGGAGACGTTGCCGCCGGTGACCGGGATGCCCAGCACCATGCAGGCGTCGGACAGGCCGCGGATGGCTTCGGCGAGCTGCCACATGACGTCCGGGTCCTCCGGCGAGCCGAAATTCAGGCAGTCGCTGACGGCCATCGGGACCGCGCCGGAGGTTGCGACGTTCCGGTAGGCCTCCGCCAGCGCCAACTGTGCACCATGGTAGGGATCTAGGTAGGTATAGCGGCCGTTGGCGTCAGTGGCCAGGGCCACGCCCAAACCGGTTTCCTCGTCTACCCGGACCACACCGGCGTCGTCAGGGAACGCCATGGAGGTGTTGCCGCCAACGTAGCGGTCGTACTGGTTGGTGATCCAGGACTTCGAGCACATGTTGGGCGATGCCACCAGCTCGGTGACGGCCTTAGCCAGTTCGGCCGGGGCGGACGGCCTGCCGGCGTCCTGTACGGAACCGGTGAAGGCGTCAGTCTGCACGGCGTCCTGCCACTCGGGACGGGCGAACGGGCGGTCGTAAACCGGTCCGTCGTGTGCCACGGTGCGGGGATCGACGTCGACAATCACCTCGCCTTCCCAGGTGATGATGAGGCGGCCGCTGTCCGTCACCTCGCCCAGCCAGGCGTACTCCACAGCCCACTTGTCCATGACCACTTCGAACGCTTCCACGTTCTCCGGAGTGACCACGGCCATCATGCGCTCCTGCGACTCGGACATCAGGATTTCGCCCGGAGTCAGCGTGGGGTCGCGCAGCAGCACGGAGGTCAGCTCAACGGCCATGCCGCCGTCGCCATTTGAGGCCAGCTCGGAAGTAGCGCAGGAGATGCCGGCGGCGCCGAGGTCCTGGATGCCTTCCACGAGGGAGCCCTTGAACAGCTCCAGGCAGCACTCGATCAGGACCTTCTCAGCGAAGGGGTCACCCACCTGCACGGCCGGACGCTTGGAGGGCTTGGTGTCGTCAAAGGATTCGGAGGCCAGCACGGAGGCGCCGCCGATGCCGTCACCGCCGGTGCGGGCGCCGAACAGGACCACTTTGTTGCCCTTGCCGGAGGCGTTGGCCAGGCGGATGTCCTCGTGGCGCATGACGCCCACTGCGAGGGCGTTGACCAGCGGGTTGCCCTGGTATACCGAGTCGAACACCATTTCGCCACCGATGTTCGGCAGGCCGAGGGAGTTGCCGTAGCCGCCGATGCCGGCCACTGCGCCGTGCATCACGCGTGCCGTGTCCGGGTGGTCGATGGCACCGAAACGGAGGGGATCCATAACGGCAACCGGGCGGGCGCCCATGGAAATAATGTCGCGGACGATGCCGCCGATGCCGGTCGCGGCGCCCTGGTAAGGCTCAACGAACGACGGCGAGTTGTGCGATTCGATCTTGAAGGTCACGGCCCAGCCGTCCCCAAGGTTGGTCACGCCGGCGTTTTCGCCGATGCCCACCAGCATGTCCTTCTTCATCTCCGGGGTCACCTTCTCGCCGAACTGGCGCAGGTGGTTTTTGGAGGATTTGTAAGAGCAGTGCTCGCTCCACATGACGGAGTACATGGCCAGCTCGGCGCCGGTGGGGCGCCGGCCCAGGACCTTGACGATCTCGTCAAACTCGTTCTGCTTGAGGCCCAATTCGGCCCAGGGCAGCTCAGTGTCCGGAGTTTTCGCGGCGTTCTCGACGGTGTCGATGTTGAACTTTTTGGTGGTGTCGATGCTCACTTGTCGCCTCCCACAATCTTGGTCAGTACGGAGGTGAAGAAACCCAGGCCGTCGGTGTCGGACCCGCCCACGCCGTCCAGCGATTCTGGGCCGAACCCTGCCTCCACGGCGTGCTCGGGGTGCGGCATGAGGCCCACCACGTTGCCGGCTGTGTTGGAGATGCCGGCGATGTCGCGGCGGGAACCGTTCGGGTTGAAGCCGACGTAGCGGAACACCACGCGGCCCTCTGCCTCCAGCGCGTCCAAGGTTTTGTCGTCCGCGAGGTACTGGCCGTCCTGGTTCTTCAGCGGCACAGTGATCTCCTGGCCCGCCTGGTAGTCCAGGGTCCAGGCGGTGTTGCTGTTTTCCACGCGCAGGACCTGGTCGCGGCACATGAACTTCAGGTGGTCGTTCTTGATCATTGAACCCGGCAGCAGGTGCGATTCGGTGAGGATCTGGAAGCCGTTGCAGATGCCGAGCACGGGAAGCTTGGCATCGCTGTTGGCGGCGTCGATGATTTTGGACATCAGGGGCGCGAAACGTGCAATGGCGCCGGCACGGAGGTAGTCACCATAGGAGAACCCGCCGGGAATCACGACGGCGTCCACGTCACCGAGTTCGGTGTCGGCGTGCCAGAGCCCAACGGCGGTGCCGCCGGCGAGCCGGACGGCACGGGCGGCGTCGCGGTCATCAAGTGTCCCGGGGAAGGTGACGACGCCGATCCGGGCGCCAGCGAGCCGACGGGCACCGGAGGCGTCAACGGCGGGTGCCCCGCCGATCAGGGGAAGTTCAGTCATGTCAGGCCTCAACGACCTCGACGTTGACGACATCCTCGATCACAGGGTTGGACAGCAGGGTTTCAGCGGCATCGCGCGCCTGGGCCAGGATGTCCTCGGTCACCTCGCCGTCGACCGTCAGTTCAAAACGCTTGCCCTGGCGGACAGAGCTGAAGCTGGTGAAACCCAGCCGGGGGAGGGCGCCGACGATAGCCTTCCCCTGCGGGTCCAGAATCTCGGGCTTGGGCATGACGTCAACAACGATCCGGGGCATCCGGTAACTCCTGTGCGTGAGCTTGGGTAAGGGCGCAGCGGAGTGGTGCCGTCTCACGCCGTACCGAAGTGTTGAGGACACACGTGTTCAACCTTGTGGACGGGCGCTCCGCGAGCTTGCCAGTCCATTCTACCGGCCGGAAGGGGCCAACCTGTATTCGGGGGATTTAGGGCCGCGACCTGCCCTGGAGCTCCCGCAGAAGGGGTGGCCGGCGCCGGTTTGCAGCGGAGATCTGGAGTTGACCCTACGGTGTCACTAGGATTACGGAATGGCTGAGAAACCGAAATCCGTCCTGTTGCCCGTGGTTGCCGCTGCAGTATTTGCCGGGCTGGGGCGCATGGTTCTCCAAAAGATCAAGGCCGATCGGCTTGCCCGGGAAAACCGGGTTGCGGGACCGCTGGATGAAAAGACCCGGCAGTGGATCAGCGACGTGGTGCGCACGCCCCGGTAGCAGCGCAGCAGCGCCTTCCGTCCACGCATGAAAGGGCGCCCTGCGGGGTGCCCTTTTCCATGCCGTCCCCCTCTGTGGGCAAGCCGTTTGACTGGCGA
Source organism: Arthrobacter sp. sptzw42 (assembly GCF_059089685.1). NCBI lineage: Bacteria > Bacillati > Actinomycetota > Actinomycetes > Micrococcales > Micrococcaceae > Arthrobacter > Arthrobacter sp. sptzw42. Next base: position 149,929 of record NZ_JBNHEX010000009.1, on the reverse strand, counting down.
TAAATTCATGCATGTGTTCTATGTCATATTCAGCTATCAGTCTGTACTCTATGAATCGTCTGGTCGAACGAAATGACAAAACCTGTAATTTCGCATGCCAGGCCGTAGTTTCTGCCCCCCATCCGGCCGGGGCGGTACATCGTGAAAGGGTTGCGAGTGATATCAACTGGAAAGAGCCCCATGCGGGCCGGGGGATTCCGGAAGGCCGCGGCGCTTGCCGTGGGCCTGCCCGTTCTCCTGACCTCGATGGCCATAAGCCCCGCCACCGCGGCGCCGGCCGGACAGGATCTGGCAATCACTGCCAAAAAGGCCGATCCCGCGGAGTTCAGGGACGGTCGCTACATCGTTGTCCTTGCTGGTGCGGCGGCTGCGGGTTACGACGGCGAAACCCCCGGGCTGGGCGCAACCAGGCCGCAGGACGGCAGGAAGCTGGATGCCGAAAGCCCCAACTACAAGGCCTATGACGCCCATCTGCGCAAGCAGCAGCGGGAGGTCGCTGCCAGCCAGGGCATCACTCCCGGAAAGCAGTTCACCGCTGCCCTGAACGGCTTCAGTGCCGAACTGACAGCTGCCCAGGCTATGGAGCTGTCCCGGGATAAGCGTGTCCTGGCGGTCGCGCCGGACACGGAAAACGCCCCTGACTACACCACCACGGACTTCCTCAGGCTGACCGGCCCCGACGGTGTCTGGGCCAAGCAATTCGGCGGGGAAGCCAACGCCGGCAAGGGCGTGGTGGTAGGGGTCATCGACTCCGGTTACGCCCCGGACAACCCGTTCCTCCAAGGCGAGCCGGTCCAGTCCCTGAGCGGTCCCGCGCAGGTTGGCGTGCCCTACCGCACCGCCGACGGCCGGATCGCCATGCTCAAGGCAGACGGCACCACTTTCAAAGCCGAATGCCAGAAGGGGCAGGGGACGGGGGCCTCATTCGACGGCTCCCTGTGCAACTCAAAGGTGATTGGCGCCAGGTACTTTGCCGATTCCTTCCTTCAGTATGTGGCGCCGGAGAACCGCGCGCCGGAAGAGCTGATCTCGCCGGTCGACGTCGGGAGCCACGGCACCCACACCGCCACCACCGCAGCCGGCAACGCGAACGTGGAGCAGGTAATCGACGGCAGCACATTCGGCAGGAGCTCCGGTGTTGCCCCCGCCGCAAAGGTCTCTGTTTACAAGGTCTGCTGGGAGGACACCAACCCCAATACCGGCGGCTGCTACTCCTCCGCTTCAGTTGAGGCCGTGGAAGCCGCCATCAAAGACGGTGTGGATGTCCTGAACTACTCGATATCGGGCAACAACAACAGCACCACCGATCCCGTGGCGCTGGCCTTCCTCAACGCTGCGGCTGCAGGTGTTTTTGTTTCCGCTTCCGCCGGCAACTCCGGCCCTGCAGCCTCCACGGTCAACCATGCGTCACCCTGGCTTACCACGGTTGCCGCCTCCACCTTCCCGAGCGACCTGCTTGGCACGGTGAAGGTCTCCGACGGCTCGCTGTACCGCGGAGCGTCGATCATGAAGTCTGAGGTAGCAGACAAACCCGTCGTCGTTGCCGCTGCTGCGGCAGCAGCCGGTGCCGCCAACCCAAACCTCTGCGGCCCCGGTTCGCTCGACGCAGCCAAAGTGGCCGGAAAAGTAGTGGTCTGCGACCGCGGCGTTGTGGACAGGACGGCCAAGAGCCAGGAAGTACAGGCCAAGGGCGGCGTCGGGATGATCCTCGTGAACGTCACCAGCAGCTCCGAAGACGCGGACAACCACGTGATCCCCACGGTCCACGTCAACGCTCCCAAGAGCCTGGAACTGAAATCCAAGCTGGAAGCCAATTCTGCGCTGACCGTCAGCCTTGTCAAGGGTGATCTCACCGGTGAACCGCCTGCCCCGGCGCCGCAGATCGCCGGCTTCTCGTCCCGCGGGCCAACCCTTGCTTCCGGCGGTGACCTGCTGAAGCCCGACATCGCTGCGCCAGGCGTCAACGTCCTTGCCGGTGTTTCCACCATCGGCAACAACGGTGACCAGTTCGGGTTCATGTCCGGCACTTCCATGGCCGCGCCGCACATCGCCGGCTTCGGTGCGCTGGTGCTCAGCAAGCAGCCCAAGTGGAGCCCTGCCATGGTCAAGTCAGCCATGATGACCACCGCCTACCCGCTGGTGAACGCTGACGGTTCGGCCAACACCGATCCGTTCCAGGGCGGCGCAGGCCACATTGACTCAACCCGTGTCCTGGATCCGGGCCTGGTCTACAACTCAGGCGTCAAGGACTGGCTCGGCTTCCTCAACGGTCAGGGCGTGGACACCGGAGCACCGCAGGCCGGCACCATTGCAGCACGCGACCTGAACCTGCCGTCCATCGCGCTCGGCAGCCTGGTGGGCGAAGTCCAGGTCAAGCGACAGCTCACCGCACTGGTACCCGGGATGTACCGTCCGGAGGTCAATACGCCCGGGTTCAGCGTCCAGGTGGAGCCGAAGTCGTTGAACTTCGCCAAGGCAGGCCAGACACGCGAGGTCACACTTACCATCAGGAACGTCAGCGCTCCGGTCGGCAAATTCAGCACCGGTACCCTGACCTGGAAGGGCCCGCGCACGGTCAGCTCTCCCATCGCCATCCGGCCGGTCGACGCACAAATCGCCCCGTCGTTCTCCTTCAGCTCGGCCACGGGTGATGGCAGCGGCACCATAGAACTGGTGTCCGGTTCGGATAACCCCATCAAGGTAGGAATTGAAGGTTTGGCGCCCCTGAGCCAGACGGCCATCACCAAGACCCCGGGGGAGTACGCACCGGCAAATGATGCGCACAATGCCCTGCTCCAGGTGACCGTTCCCGCAGGCGCCTCATTCGCCAGACTGGGCGTCCAGGCGCAATCGGATGACGTGGACTGGGACATGGTGGTTTACGCGCCCAATGCCGCTGGCGGTTGGACGGCAACACAGGTGGCGACGGCTTCGGCCAGCGAGTTCCTGGACCTCGAATCGCCGCGGTCCGGCGTTTACTACATCGTGGCCAACCTTTACTCCACACCGGACAACGGGGCGGCCAGCGCCTCCGTGCAGGCGGTCACGTTTGCCGGGGACGCGGGTAACCTCACGGTTGAACCGAACCCGATCGTGGCTCCCAACGGTACTGCCACGGCGGCCACACTGTCCTGGACGGGCTTGTCCGAAGGGGCTTACCTGTCGCGCCTCAGCCTGGGCGAAAACGGCATCCGCACCTGGGTGAACGTCCAGGTGGGCGCCGCCTCCGCCGCTCCTGCCGGGGCACCGCGGGTGGCTCTCGCGGACGCAGTTCCCGCCGGCTAGCAGCCGACAATTATGGAACAGGATCCCCGGGTGGTTGAACCGTCCGGGGATCCTGTTGTTGCAGCCCTGGCTGGCTGCGGGACGATGCGCTAGATGGCGCCGGCGGCTCCCGCCGTGTTACCGAGCAGAGGGGCCATTGTCTTCCAGCGGGTGATTTCGCAGCCGTCGGTCCTGGTGAAGACCGCCTCCACAGCGCGTCCGTGAAATGTTCCTATCACCACTGCGACCTGCGGCCCGCCGTACTGCTGCGTGCACAGCTTGGGGGGCCCGGGCTTCGGGAAGAAGATGTCCTCGCCGTACCGTTCCACTGCGGCCAAGGCAGCGGCGGGGTCCGGCAGAGTGCTTCCGGCCAAGGGGTGCCCGGCCTCGGCCACCAAGCGGAACTCGTGCCCGCCGGCCTCGGGGCTCTCCCGCAGCGTAATGGTCAAATCGATCATTCCGGTCCGCCTCCGGACAAGGCGGCCAGTTCCTGGGCCAGCTTTTCCCGTAATACGGCCGCCTCGGCCGCGAAGGACCGCTGGTGTTCGACGTAGGCGGCCTTGCCCTGGGAGGTTTCGATGGGAATGGCAGGGTAGCCCCACTCGGTGAGGTCATAGGGGGAGGCCTGCATGTCCATGGCCCTGATCCGCCAGGACAGGTCAAAGCAGTCCATCACCAGTTCGCTGGGCAGGGCGGGAAGGAGCTTGTACGCCCATTTGTACAGGTCCATATTGGCGTGAAGGCAACCGGGCTGTTCAAGGTGCCGCTGGGTTTCCCGGCTGGGCGCCAGTTCGTTCAACGGAACGGCATCCGGGGTGTAGAAACGGAACGCGTCGAAGTGGCTGCATCGGATGCGGTTGTCCTCCACCACCTTGTCCGTGCCTGCTGAGCCGAGGCGCAGCTGCAGGTACTCGTGGCGCAGGTCGAACCGGTCCTGGTGGTAGACCATCGCCCATTCATGGAGCCCGAAGCAGCCGAACTGGGCGGGGCGGGCAGCCGTTCCACGCAGGATGATGCCGGCGAAGGCGACGGCGTCCCTGCGGTCTGTGACAAAGGTGTCCCGGTCCATGGTGACCGCGGTGGAACCTGGCGGCAACCTGAGGAAGGCCAGCTCACCGTCGTCGAGCATCCGGTAGTGCTTCCACCCGCGTCGCGCTGCCGCTTCCGGGCCCGCCAGAACGACGCCGGCGCCTGGGTGCCAGCGGCGGAGCTGGCCGGGTTTTTGCGTGTAGTAGGTGAAAAGGAAGTCCTCCACCGGATGCTTTTGCCCCGCGGAGCGGCGGGCAAGATAGGGATCCGCATAGCGGCTGACGTGCTGCTGGTGGGCTTCCTCGCGGGCCCGCCACTCGTCCGCCGCCAGGACCCTAAGCTGCTCCACCGGCTGCACCAAGTACATCTTTCGCGGCATCCCAGGCGCTGATCTCGCAACCGTTGGTGCGGGCAAAGGCAGCATCAACAGGGACTCCATCCACGACGCCGGTGACGGTGGCTTCCTGCGGCCCGCCGTACTGTTCAGTGCAGGCCTGGTCAGCCCGTTGCGGCGCGGCATTCAACAGGGCCGCATTTTCCTGAAGGGCTGCGCAGGCGGCATCCGCAGCGGGGTGCTCGCTTTCAGCATCGGGCGCGCCCCCAAGGCAGACGAGCGTGTAGTGGATTTCCGGTTCGCCGGCTGAAGACTTGTAGACGATGGCCAGTTCGGCGTTGCCCTGGCCGGGGCCTGATGCCGGCGGGGCGGGCTCGGGCGCCGGTGCCGGCACGGAAGACTCGGCGTCCGGGTCGAGGCTTTCCGTAGGCGCCGGTGTGGCCTGCTGTGCAGGGGAGGAGGCGGAAGCGGTCGGCGATGGGGAGGTGCTGCCTGAAGGAGTTCCCCCGCCCTCGTTGGGGGTGCAGCCGGGCAGCAGTACAGCGGCGAGCAGCAAGGCCGCGATGCGGAAGTAGGCGTGGCTCCCGGACCGCAGCGGGAGCGGTAAAACCGCCGATGGCATCAACTGCGCCAATCCCCCAGAGTGCACGCTGGGCCCGCCTCGTGGCCTGTCCGTCATGATTCCATCCTACTGCCGCCGTCCCGGCCCCCGGCTAAGCCTGCCGGGCCTGGGATGTGGCTGCAATGAGGCCGGTCATGGCAGCATGCAGCTCACTGACCTGGCTTCGGGTCAGTCCCAGGCGGTCCATCATGGTGCCGGGGACGTTGAGTGCCTCCTGCCGGAGGGCAGCGCCTGCGGAAGTGAGGCCGACGGCGAGCGAGCGCTCGTTGCCGTCCACACGGCGTCGGGAGATCAGGCCCGCTGCTTCAAGGCGCCGCAGCAAGGGTGAAATGGTGGCCGGCTCCTGCGCCAGGGCCTCGCTGATATTCCGCACCGTGCGCGGGCTGGACTCCCAAAGGCACAGCATCACCAGGTATTGCGGGTGGGTGAGGTTCAGTTTCTCAAGCACCGGTTTGTACGCTCCCACCACGCTGCGGGAAGCAACGGTCAGGGCGAAGCAGAGCTGGTGTTCAAGCAGCAGGTCATTGTCCTCCGGGCTTTTCCTGCCGGCAGGCGTTTTGCCGGTGGAGGTGGAAGTGCTGGATGCGGTGGTCATCAGGGCCTCCAATTGTTAGCGCTAATCATTAGCGTACACTCCAATCAGGAGTCATGGTTCGCGGAAGGAGCCGGTTCATGGGTAAGGCCAGTTCAGCAGGCAAGGACAACGCGTCGCAGCGGTTTATGCGGGCCACCGGCAAGTTGCGCGCCATTTTCGGGCCTGCGAACCGCTCATCGCTCCTTCATGACATGACGGAGGAAAACCGCCGGCTCCTGGCCCAGCGTGAAGCTGAAACGCAGCAGTGGGAAACCGTCACACGCCCGGATGGAAGCACCTATGTAGTGCCGCGGAATCCGGACGACAAGTCCCTCCGCTGACACCTGGGCTGCGGAGCCTTTTCCAGCACCCGGGCGTAAAATAAGGGCACTGGCTCCGTAAGGAGCAGTGGCCTTTTGGACTGGCTCTTCTTTCCCTGCACGCGGAAAGGGGGTGGAAAACAGTGGCACATGTACTTAGCGGGTTTATGAACGCGACCGAACGGCTTCGCTTCTTCTTTGGACCGGCCGCCCGCCTCGACTCCAGTTTGCCGGTGGTGCACAAGCATGACGAGTTTGAGCAGGCCTCGGAGGAGGAGCTCACGCATTTTGTGGTGGAAACCGATTCGGCCGGCCACCACTACGCCGTTCGGCGGGAAGACCTTGAAAAGGAGACGTGACGCCAGCGGGATCATGGCGCGTACTCCCTGGATATAAAAGTATGCACTGGCAGGAAGCAGGTTCCCTGCCAGTGCATACTTTTATGTTTTAGGCGCCGTTTAGCGGCCGGTCCCGCCGTACACGGTGGCTTCGTTGTCGCTGTCGAGCTCAAAGGCCCGGTGGATGACCCGCACGGCCTCGTCCAGGAAATCGGCGTGGGTTACAACCGAGATGCGGATTTCCGATGTGGAGATCATGTTGATATTGATCCCTGCGTCCGAAAGCGCTTTGAAGAAGGTTGCGGAGACGCCCGGGTGGGAACGCATGCCCGCGCCAATCAGGGAGAGCTTGCCAATCTGCTCGTTGTACTCGATGGTTTCGAAACCGATCTGGTCCTGGGCCGCATGCAGGGCCGCCAAGGCGTCGGCTCCTTCCACGATGGGCAGGGTGAAGGAGATATCAGTCCGGCCGGTGCCGTGGGTGGAGACGTTCTGCACGATCATGTCAATGTTCGAGTGGGCATCGGCGATGACCTGGAAGATCGCGGCCGCCTTGCCCGGGATGTCCGGAACACCAACAACGGTGACCTTGGCTTCGGAACGGTCGTGTGCGACGCCGGAGATGATTGGCTGCTCCAAGGCAACTCCCTCTTGTGTGGTGATCTTGTCTTCGGCACTGGGGATGACCCAGGTGCCTTCGTGCTGGCTGAATGACGAGCGGACGTGCAGCGGCACGCCAAACCTGCGGGCGTACTCCACGCAGCGGAGGTGCAGGATCTTGGCTCCCGAAGCTGCGAGTTCGAGCATTTCCTCGCTGGAAATCGTGTCGATCTTCTGGGCTGAGGGGACCACGCGCGGATCCGCCGTGTAAATGCCGTCCACGTCCGTGTAGATCTCGCAGACGTCCGCCTCAAGCGCTGCTGCCAGCGCTACCGCGGTAGTGTCCGAGCCGCCGCGCCCCAGGGTGGTGATCTCGTTGGTGGCCCGGCTCATGCCCTGAAAGCCCGCCACGATGGCGATATTGCCCTTGTCCAGGGCGGTGCGGATGCGGTGGGGATCGACGTCGATAATCCTGGCCTTGCCGTGGATGCCGTCAGTGATCATCCCGGCCTGGGAACCGGTGAAGGACTGGGCGGAGGCACCGAGCTTATTGATGGCCATGGCCAGGAGCGCCATCGAGATGCGCTCGCCGGCTGACAGCAACATATCCATTTCGCGGGCGGGGGCTGAGTCCGTCACTTGGCCCGCAAGGTCCAGCAGTTCATCGGTGGTGTCACCCATGGCCGAGACCACCACAACCACTTCGTTGCCCGCTACCTGGGCGTCCACGACGCGTTTGGCGACCCGCTTGATGCCGTCGGCGTCCGCGACAGAAGAGCCGCCGAACTTCTGCACGATGAGCTGCTTGGTTACGGCACCGCCGACGGCCAGCTCCTGAGGCTGGGTTGCGTTGTGCACTTCGGTAGTGGGCGTACTCATGCGCATACCTTCACTGGATCAATTGGGGTCCGGCCAGGCAGCCGCAAAGCTGTTGGCCCAGACGCTGGAAAACTAACGCCGCTGTTGGCGCGACTTCTCGTTTCAGTTTATCGCCGCGCTTGGCCGGGCGTTGAATTGTGACCGAATCTCAGCCCCCGGGAGGACCTGCGCCGAAGCCCCTCGGGCGTACGCTCAGACTGTCACAATGCAACAAAATACTGTGGGGGACAGGTGTGCAACACATGGCCATGATTTCTGAACTACCTGATGCGGACGGGCCGGAACCCAACGATGGCATTACGGCCCGTGCCGTGAGTCGCAGCTTCGGCGCGGTGCGCGCCGTCGAGCACATGGATTTCCATGCACCCGCCGGGAAGGTGACGGCCTTGATCGGACCGAACGGGGCAGGCAAAACAACGCTGCTGCTGATGCTGGCGTCACTGCTCGCACCGGATGAGGGCAGTATCAGCGTGGGCGGGCTTGATCCGAGCCGGCACCGGGCGGAAGTGCGCAGCCGGCTCGGCTGGATGCCGGACACCCTGGGAGTGTGGGAGTCGCTGACCGCCCGGGAGATCCTCACCCAAATGGCCCGCTTCTACCGGCTCCCGGCACAAGGCATAGCGCAGAGGGTCTCTGACATGCTTCGAAGTGTGCGGCTGGATGGCCTCGCGGACCAGCCGGCCCGGGTGCTGTCCCGGGGGCAGCAGCAACGGCTCAGCCTGGCGCGGGCCCTGATACATGACCCGTCCGTCCTCCTGCTCGACGAGCCCGCCTCGGGATTGGACCCGGGTTCCCGCGTGGAACTGAGGATCATGTTGAGGCAACTCGCGGCGGAGGGCAAAGCCGTGGTGGTCTCGTCCCACGTGCTCAGCGAACTGGATGAAATCGCCGACGCAGCGGTGTTCGTCAACAAGGGCCGTACCGTCCGGCATCAAACCACCGAAGAAGCCGCGGCCGCCGGCCGCCGGTACGCAGTCAGCGCCTCAGATACAGCCGCGCTGGCAGCCGGGCTCACCGCGCTGGGCGTGGCCTTCCGCCACGAAAACGGGCGGCGGCCGGGCCTCAGCCTGACGCTGGCAAGCGATAACGACGCCGAGCGGCTGCTGCGCGACCTGGTGCTCGCCGGCGTCGGAGTCAATTCCTTCGCCCCCGCTTCCGGGGCACTGGAAGAGACGTACATGAGCCTCGAAGGGGAGCGGCAATGAGCCACGCGACAGAAAACCTGCAGCACACCGTCAGCGGCAGGGGAATTGGCGGTTACCTGCCCGGGGTCAGGGACGTCGTGGTCCTGGAGCTCAAGCAGCGGTTGCGGTCCCGCGGCTGGTTCATCATGCTGGCCATCTGGTTTGTCCTCACAGGGCTGGTGACCTGGCTGACGTGGGCCAGCTGGAACGCCTCACAGGCGGCCCAAAGGGAGTTCCCGGGCTCGGTCCCGGCACCCGAACCGGGGCCGGGCTCCATGATTTTCGAGGTGGTCCTCGCCTTTGTCCTGCTGTTTGCGTTGCTTGTTGCTCCGGCACTTTCTGCCAACGCGGTGAATGGGGACCGGGCAGGCGGCACCCTGGCCATCCTCCAGGTGACGCTGCTGCGGCCAGGCCAAATTCTGTGGGGCAAATTTTTTGCAGCATGGGCTGCAGCGCTGGCCTTCCTGGTGGCAAGCACCCCGTTCCTGGTGATCGGAGTGGCGCTGGGTGGGATGACCGCAGGCCATGTGCTGGTGGCCCTGCTGATGCTGGCGCTTGAGGTGGGTGTTGTCTGTGCAATCGGCGTGGGCATTTCCGCTCTTGCCGGCCGGCCGCTGTTCTCTATCGTGGTTACTTATTTGGCAGTGGCGGGGCTGGCCGTCGGCACACTGATCGCCTTTGGGCTTGTCACGGGCCTCACCCAAGGAACGATCATGGCGAACCAGGCCCAGTACCGGCAGTACGAGCCCCTCCGCAACGGGACGGCGGAACCTGATTACACCTGCTCAGGGCCCTTGCAGGAGCAGAGCGCTGTGCGCACCGAGCGGGTGGCCTGGCTGCTGGCCATGAATCCTTACGTGGTGGTGGCTGACGCTATCCCGTACCCTGACCGAACCGGCCAGCAGGGTTTCACGGCTGTTGGGGCGATCGAGAACGTCAGCCAGGGCGCCAGGTATGCCATGGCGGGCCCGGAAGGAACCTACCCCTGCGCCAACGGGGAGGTAAAGCCGCGATACCTTGCTCAAGCCACGCCGCTGTGGCCATTGGGCCTTGGCCTGCAGCTCGTGCTGGCAGCGCTGCTGATGTGGCTCGGCTGGCGTTCGCTCCGGACTCCGGCACACCGTCTGGCGAGGGGTACGCGTATCGCCTGATTCGTGCTCCGTGACCCGGAAGAGGGATGGGGCCTGTCCAGCCGCAGTCCCTAACCAGGCGCGACCCCTTCCCGGAAGCCACGTGGTCCAAGTCCTCAGGTCAGGGCGTTGCGGCGGCCCTCAAAGGCACGTCCCAGCGTGACCTCGTCTGCGTACTCGAGGTCCCCGCCCACCGGCAGCCCGGACGCGAGCCTGGTCACGGTGATTCCGATCGTCTTCAGCATCCGGGCCAGGTAGGTGGCTGTTGCTTCCCCTTCCAGGTTGGGGTCCGTGGCGATGATGACTTCCTGGATAGCGCCGTCGTTCAACCGCGTCAGGAGTTCCCGGATCCGTAACTGTTCCGGCCCGATCCCGGCGATCGGATTGATGGCCCCGCCCAGCACGTGGTACCTGCCCCGGAACGAACGGGTGCGTTCCACCGCAAGTACATCCTTGGATTCCTCCACCACGCAGATCACAGCGGGATCGCGCCGTGGATCGCGGCAGATGTTGCACTGTTCCTGCTCGGTGACGTTGCCGCAGACGGTGCAGAACTTGACCCGTTCCTTGACGGAGGTGATGGCCTCCACCAGCCGCTTCATGTCCTGCGGGTCCGCTTCGAGGATGTGGAACGCCAGCCGCTGTGCGGATTTCGGGCCCACGCCGGGAAGGCGTCCAAGCTCGTCAATCAGCTCTTGGACAGCACCTTCGTACACGATATTCCTCTTTAGCTAGGGGTAGACAGTTGTTGGATCAGTAGCGGGACGAAACGGGATTTCCGTCGAGGGACCGCTCTTCAATCAGCTTTCCGCCCAGGATACGTTCCACGGCGGCACGGCCGAACACCCCCGATTCCTCAATGGTCTCATCGTCGGCGCTGGGCACGTCCTGTACGTAGGCGGCAGCTGCGGGAACGGCCCGGGCAGGAGCCTTTGCCCGCCCTGCCTCCGCCTCCGGGCTGTTGGACAGGCGCTGGTAAAGGCTCTGCCGGGTGCCTGCTGGAGCAGGAGAATCGGCGGAAGCAGGAGAAGCTGCAGGAACAGTGCGGGCGGGTACAGCAGGGGCGGGAGGAACCGCAGGAGCCGTGCGGGCGGGGGCAGCTGCAGGTGCGGCTGAAGCCATGGCGTACTCCCGTACCGGCACCGGAGCCGACCCTCCGGGAACAGGGTCCGAAGGAACTGTACTTGGGGGCGCCGCGCTGGCTGGTACGGGGCTTGGGGCGGCCGGTTCAGCGACCGTCGCCCTGGTGCCCAGGCTTACGGGCGGGGCAGCAGCCGGAACCAAACCCCATTCGGCATCCACCGAAGAACCCGCCCTGCTGACAGGGATGGAAGGCGGAACCTGGGCGGCAGCCGGCTCATAGCGTGTTGCTGAGGGTGCAGCAACTGCCTTATCTTCCGGCGGGACGGCAGACACATTCCTGCCCACGTTGCTGGCTTCTCCAATCACCCAAACACCCGGGGCTTGTTCAACGGCGCGCGTCCACGGATCCGAGGCATCCACGCCCGGGGCGGCCATCGCCGGAGCCTCGGCAGGCGGCGTTGGCGTGCCCGCCGTGGCGCCGGGCCTTGTGTGCTGTTGACCTGGGCTGGGCACCGCGGAAGTGCCGCCAGTTGCCGCGGGAAGGGATTGGCCGCCGGCCCGGGCGGAAGGAACCCAGTCCATGGGAGGTTCCTCCTCGAGCGGGGGTGCGTCCTCGTCCCGGGGCGGACCCCAATCGTCGTCAGAGTAGGAGTAGTCGCCTGCGGAGCCGCTGTACGGGTCAGCCTGGGCCGGAGGGACGGCCGAAGATTCCGCCGGAGGTTGAGCCTGGAAAGAGCCGCCCGGTCCCGGCTGTTGAGCGGGGGATCCGCCGGCAACAGGTGCAGGTACCTCCCGGGAGGACTCTGCGGCAGCACCGCGTTCACCAACAGGTATGGACTCAGCCTGTGAAGTGTTACTGCCGGACTCGGGGTTGGCCGGGGGCCGGAACAGTGTGGACCCCGTTCCTCCTCCAGGTCGGCGAGGGGCCGCTGGGGGAGGCCCGGCAGGCGAGGGTGTACCGCGCCCCTGCGCCGGTTGAACGGTCTGTGCCGGGACACGGGCATGGCCTTGGCCCGGACCTGCGGACGCGGAAGATTCAGGTGCATTTGGTGCCGGGGAAGGGGCAGGTGCCAGCCCCCAGGCGACGTCAGCCGATGTGGCCCCGGCAGTTGAAGCGCCTGGATCAGTTGTAGTTGCCGGGGCCTGCCGGCTGGCGGGTGCTTTTGGGTTTGGTTCAGAGCTCGTCCGGTTGGCATTACCGCCAGCCACCGCGTTGATTTGGCAGTCGATGCCTACGGTTTTATGGATCGCCTGCCGAAGGTTCTCTGAGTGGTCAGCCCGGCCAAAAGCGCCGGCGAGCCCGGAAGTGGCGAACGAAAGCGTGAGAGTCTGGCCGTCGAAAGCACTGACCTGTGCGTTGGGTTCAACGAGCGCCCAGGTGCTGCGCTTGATCCTGGACAGCGTCTGCAGGACATCGGGCCACGCCCTGCGCAGCACTTCGACGTCGCCCATGGCGGCAGGGGCCCCGGCCGGAGCTGGCGTGGCAGTGGCCGGTTCGGGGCGGACAGCAGGCGCGGGCTGGGCAGCCGGAGCCGAAGCTTGGCCCGAGCCCTGTGCCGGCATCCCGCTCACCGGGCTTGCTGCGGGGCCCTCTTTGGGAGCTGCGGCCGCGGGGCGTGCCGGGCCAGGGCGGGAACCGGTGCTGCCGGAGCGGGGTTCCGTTGTGGGATCGACCGGCCAGTCGCTGGTGCTGACGCGGGGAGGGGTCAACGGGGCGCGGGCGTCGGCCTCGGCCGGGCTGGCTGATGCTGCATGTACCGGCGGTTGTGCAGGGACGGTTGCAGTTGCCGCGGGCCGCTGACCGGCTGGCTGGGCAGCGGCGGACTGGGATGCCGCGGGCCGTGCGGGTTCGGGTGCTGCTGGTTCGGCAACTGCCCGGGCGGGTATGGCCGGTTCCGGCGCCGCTTGCGCGGGAGCATTGTCCCCGGCGGACGGAGACTGCTGCACCGGAGCTGTGGCAACGGGAGCGCCGACGTCGTTCCCCGCATAGTTAAGCCGGCGCTCTACCCGGTCTATCCGGGCTGCCATCCCGCGCTCGTTCTGCTCTGAACTGGGCAGCAGGATCCGGGCGCAGAGGAGTTCCAGGTGCAGCCGCGGGGAGGTGGCGCCGGTCATCTCGGTCAGGGCCGTGTTGGTGACATCGGCAGCGCGGGACAACTCCGCCGCACCCAGGTTGTGCGCCTGGTTCTTCAGCCGCGCAATCTGGTCCGCGGGCATGCCCCGAAGAATGGTCTGGGCGCTTTCGGGCATGGCCTGGACGATGATGAGGTCGCGGAAGCGCTCCAGCAGGTCCTCAACAAAGCGGCGCGGGTCATGGCCGGTTTGGATAACCCTGTCCACGGCACGGAAGACAGTGGCGGAGTCCGCGGCAGCGACTGCCTCCACGACGTCGTCGAGCAGGGATGCGTGAGTGTAGCCGAGCAGCGCGACGGCAAGTTCGTAGTCCAGGCCGTTGGGGCCGGCGCCTGCCATCAGCTGGTCCAGGACTGACAGGGAGTCGCGGACCGAGCCGCCGCCGGCACGGATCACGAGTGACAACACCCCGGGGGCGACCGGAACGTTCTCCTGGTTGCAGAGAAGTTCCAGGTAGGCCATAAGCGGCTCCGGCGGCACCAGCCGGAAGGGGTAATGGTGCGTGCGCGAGCGGATGGTGCCAATGACTTTGTCCGGCTCCGTGGTGGCAAAAATGAATTTGATGTGTTCCGGCGGTTCTTCGACGATCTTCAGCAAAGCGTTGAAGCCGGCCGAGGTGACCATGTGGGCTTCGTCAATAATGAAGATCTTGTAGCGGTCCCGGACGGGGGCGTACGTTGCCCGCTCGCGGAGGTCCCGGGCGTCATCCACGCCGCCGTGGCTCGCCGCGTCAATTTCAATAACATCCAGGGATCCGGAGCCGCCCCGGGCCAGCTCAATACAACTGGGGCAGGTACCGCAGGGGGTGTCCGTGGGGCCTTGGGCGCAGTTCAGGCAACGGGCCAGAATGCGCGCCGACGTGGTTTTGCCACAGCCCCTGGGACCCGAAAAAAGGTACGCGTGGTTGACCCGGTTTTTACGCAAAGCCGTCATGAGCGGCTCGGTGACGTGTTCCTGCCCGATAACGTCAGCGAACGAATCTGGACGGTATCTGCGGTAAAGGGCGGTAGTAACTGTCACAGTGAAAACCCTACCAATCCGGGCTGACAGTACGCCGCCCTGTGGGGGAATAGTAAAGACCCCCCATGCACCCGCCAGAGCCCATTTACCCTTGCTACCTTCCGGTCCTGGGGGAGTTCAACAGGATGACGCCACATGAGGGGCCGCCAGTTACTTTACCCGAACTTCAGGCCTGACTCGAATCGACGCCCGGCTGCCTCCAGCCCTCAACCTGCCAGCTCATAAAAGCCGGTTCCTCGTAGGGGTGCGCGGCGCGCAAAGCAGCTATCACCGCAGGAAGCGCGGGCCGTTCAACCACGCACTCAATCCGGTCCTCCGGCACTTCCTCGGGTGCTCCAACCCGCCCGAGATAAGGGGCGGCGCCGTCGTGCGCAGTGAAGCGGCCAGTTCCAGGGGAAACATAGGAGCAGTGGGAGTAGTTCCCGATCCGGCCCGCTCCGGCGTCACCGATGGCCTTGAGGATTTGCTGCGTATGGGTTCCGGGAACATAAATCACTAAAGCGTGCAGCTCAGTCATAACACTCATGGTGCCCTAAGAACCGGGCTTGCGCGGAAATTCATTGCTTATCCAGCCGGCACCCACGATCATGGGTATGTACACCGATTGGGGCAATTTCAAGATTGTGAGCTGCGGGGCCTGGCTGAATGGACCCGGACCCGGCAGCTCAACGGTGTTCCGGTGGAATGGACGCATTGGGGGCGTCCATTTCTGGCGTTAAGCCCAGGCTCTGAACCCTTATCCAACCGGGCCGAAGCCCTTTTCGCACATGCGCCGGAGCCCCGATTGGGCGAAGCGGAAAAGTTCAGGTAATCTAGTATCTGCTTTTGATTCAGAAGCAGCTGGAGAATTCGCCTAGCGGCCTATGGCGCACGCCTGGAACGCGTGTTGGGTTAACGCCCTCGGGGGTTCAAATCCCCCATTCTCCGCCGGTAAAGAACCCGGTCCCGGCAGAGCCGGGACCGGGTTCTTTCGTTTTACCCCTTCTTCGCGAACCCCGACCCGTTCGGCTCTGCAAGCCCGAGGCGCCGCAGCCGTTCGCGGGCGGCCAGCTCGCTCGGCCCGCGGCGGCCCAAAGCAAGGCGTACGACGCCGAGCACCGCCTTCGTAGCCAGCCTTACCGGCAGCGGGAACGGACCGAGCCGCGGTACCGACAGTCCGAGCATCCGGCGGTATTTCGGTTCCAGGCTGTACACCGCACCCGCGAACAGGACGCGGTAGCCGGGCCGAAGCATGGGGTGCAGCGGCGGATTGCGGATGAATGCCACAGTATCTGCCACCCGGCTGTCCGCTCGAAGTTCCCCGTTCCGGAAAAACCGGTCCAGCTGTGCCCGCATGTCCGCTTCTGTCAGTGGCGGATCCTGTACGCCCATCAACCTGCCGGCCTGGGCCCACTCACGAACGTAGGCGTCCGGGCCGCCGGGGATAGGGCCGCCCCACAACTGATGGGCCGTGAGGAACGCGTCCGTGAACGCGATGTGGATCCAGCGGGCCAGTTCCGGATCATTGGCGCTGTAGTCGCGCGGCGTTCCCTCGTTGTCCACAAAGCTGCCCTGCACCGGATCGTGCAGGCGCCGCACCCGACGGGTAGCCTCTTCTGCGGCAGCCTTGGAGCCGTAGGTAACAGTGAAAATCCAGCGGATCGTGGCAGCCAGGCGGGCCAGGGGATCCTCGCGGAAGTTCGAATGTTCGTGGACGCCGGCGAGGGCTCCGGGATGAAGGGACTGCATCAGCAGCGTCCGGATGCCGGCAACAATAGGCGACATGGACCCGTGCACCGCCCATACCGCGGATCCTGGCAGGTGGTATCCCGGATCGTCCCCCTCCGCCAGTTTCGGAACCCAGTCCGGTACCTGGTCCGCCCTGCCCGTAAAGGTTTTCTTAAGCTCGTCCTGCAATTTCCGAAGGAAGCTCCGCATATAACATTGTCGCCCCAAGGAGAGCAGGCGGCGCTGCCCCTGCGGCGCACCGTACCGCAAGGTTTTCTCAAGTTGTCAACGGCACCATGAAACGGGGTTCACAGGCTACGGGTGCTGTGGTCCCATGGGAGATACCGTCAGGACGCGGGCGGGTGATTATGTTATGGAGACAGGCATTGGGGAATCATCAAAAATCGGGTAAGCACACAGACGTGCGCCGTCCTAACGTTTCGGTTGTGCGTGCCCTGACTGCCACTGGTGCTGTTGCCTTGTCCATCTGGTCCCTCAACCTTTCCGGCAGTGCCGGTGAGCAGGCCACCCCGGGCACCACGGTTGCGTTGGCAGCTGGGACAGCGTCGTCCAGTGGGGGTAAGGCGGACAAACTGACGTCGGACAGGGTCGGAGCCGGGATGCTGCAGCCTGCCGCTTTCACCGCTCCGGAAGAGCGCGTTACGTTTCCCCACGCTGTAATTGGCGGTTACCGCGGGGAAGACCCCTCGCTGAAGGTGGGCACAACAGGTTTCGGCCGGCCGCCGGCCGGGTTCCTGATGGCGCCGCTGGCTTTGCTCAATGCGAGCTCACCCTTCGGTTTCCGGGTAAGCCCGCTGTCCGGGGCCGCCGGTGATTTCCATCTGGGGCAGGACTACGCAGCGCCCTGCGGAACAAGTGTTTACGCGGCGGACTCAGGACTGGTGCGCGCAGCGGGTTGGCACCCCTGGGGAGGCGGCAACAGGGTGGAAATAGACCACGGCAACGGCCTTATCACCACCTACAACCACCTGGACGCCATCGGGGTCCGTACCGGCGATGAGATTCACGCCGGACAAATCCTCGGCGAAGTGGGCAGCACCGGATGGTCAACGGGATGTCACCTGCACTTCGAAACGATCCTCGACGGCCGGCACACCAGCCCGCTGACGTGGGGCCTGATGCCCGCCCGGCCCGTCGCCGGCAGTGGATCCGGGGAGATGCGGAGCTACCTGCCCGGGTTCGGTTCGCCCTCCCAAGGGACAATCCGTTGGGCGCTTCCACTGCACGATGGTCACGACGAATCCCATGGGGGCGCGGGCCACGCAGGACATCCTGCGAGGCCAACCTCCCCGCCAGTTCCGTGGCGTACCGAGGTGACCGCGCCGGCACGCAATCTTCCGGCGCCTTCACCGAACACACCGTCCCCCTCCGGCACACCGAGTTTGCCGACGACGCCCATAACACCGAGTCATCCGGCGACGGCGGCACCCAGTTCGCCCACGCCGCCGTCTGGGGCGTCCCCGACTCCCTCGCTGCCGCCTGCTGAAACGGCCCCAACTGAGACGGCGCCTCCTAAACCTGGGCCGACGGAGACGGCGCCGACCGGGACCACGCCGACTGAGACTGCGCCGGCCGGGACCACGCCGACTGAGACTGCGCCGACAGGGACTGCGCCGACAGGGACTGCGCCGACTGAGACGGCGCCGGCCGGGACCACGCCGGCCGGGACCACGCCGACGCCGTCGGCCACGCCGCCGGTCGACCCCACGGAACCGGCAGCAACGCCGCCGGTCGACCCCACGGAACCGGCAGCAACGCCGCCGGTCGACCCCACGGAACCGGCAGCAACGCCGGCGCCGGAAACCTGCCCGGCGGAGCCAACTTCGGAGACGCCAGACCCTTCCCCTGGAGCAGTTGTCGCAGGGCCAGCCGGTGAACAACTTCCTGAGGACGAAACCTGTGACGCCCTCCTTCGCGATCCCGCTGACCCTGAACACCAGCCCCGCGGCTGACTCCGGCAAGTTCAGGGACACGGAGGCGAAGGTGGTGCGAAGCGGGCGGCAGGACCTGGCCGCGGTTAAAGCCCACGCTTTCCCGAATTATCTTTCCGATGGCCCGGTTCTTTTATCTTTTTCCACACGGGCCTCGGCGATTCACCCAAAGTTTGCCAAATGTCTGATTGGATAAACCTTACTGAAGGGTAGAAGGGAAGCGCCGTTTCCCACCGACCACAGAGGTAGCAATGGGACACATCGAGGCCGAGCATCCCCGGCCGCGCCACTTCCTGCTCCACTTGAGCGATCCCCACCTGATGGGAGGTCCGGACCCCCTGTACGGCGTCGTTGACAGCGAAGCGAGGCTTGTCCAGCTCTTCGAAGAGGTCAAGGCGTCAGGAGCGCGGCCGGAGGCTGTAATTTTCACCGGCGACCTTGCAGACAAGGGCGATCCGAGAGCCTACGTGAAACTGCGGGCCATCGTGGAGCCCGCGTGCGCGGAACTGGGTGCCGAAGTCATCTGGGCCATGGGAAACCACGACAACCGGGCCAACTTCCGGAAGGGCCTGCTGGACCAGCCAGGCAATGATGCTCCCGTGGACCACAGCTATTTCGTCAACGGGCTGCGCGTCATCACCCTGGACACATCAGTGCCAGGCTTCCACCACGGCGAACTGAGCGCCTCCCAGCTGGACTGGCTGGCACAGGAACTGGAGACCCCGGCCCCGGACGGCACCATCCTGGCGCTCCACCACCCGCCAGTCCCTTCGGTCCTTGACCTCGCGGTCCTGGTTGAGCTGCGGGACCAGGCGTCACTCGCCGCAGTGGTCCGCAATTCTGATGTCCGGACCATACTGGCCGGGCACCTGCACTACTCCACCACGGCAAGCTTTGCCGGCGTTCCCGTCTCCGTTGCGTCTGCAAGCTGTTACACGCAGGACCTGAACGTTCCGGTGGGAGGCACGCGCGGACATGACGCCGGGCAGTCTTTCAACCTGGTGCATGTCTACGAGCACACCATCGTCCACTCGGTGGTCCCGCTGGGCAGTTCGCCGACGGTGGGGGAGTACGTTCCGCCGGAGGAGACAGCCCGCCGGCTTGAGGCTGCAGGGATCCATATCCCGGAGACCACCAAGCAGCGGAGCAGCGCCCGGGCCGGATTGTCGTCCGGGCGCTAATCCGCAGGTCCTACTTTTCCCAGGGCGCCTTGATAGGGAAGTACTTTTCCAGGAAGTCCGTGACCAGTTCGGCGCGTTCGTCCGCGTGCACCTCGGGGAAACTGCCGTCGTTCAGGCAGAAGAAGTCCATATTCCGCTT
Organism: Arthrobacter sp. sptzw42; assembly: GCF_059089685.1. Lineage (NCBI taxonomy): Bacteria > Bacillati > Actinomycetota > Actinomycetes > Micrococcales > Micrococcaceae > Arthrobacter > Arthrobacter sp. sptzw42. Next base: position 130,440 of record NZ_JBNHEX010000009.1, on the reverse strand, counting down.
GGTCAGCAGCTTGGGCAGATAGTTCAACCCTGTCCGCATGGTGGTGTCCACGTAACGCACCTTCGCAGCCGTTTGGGTGACCGCGCGGCCCGTGAGCAGTGCGTAGTAGTGGTAGAACGAGTTGGTGACGGAGATGTTGTCCGCTGCCCGGAACCGGCTGGCCGCGGTCTTGCGGAACTCCTCCGGAAACTCGCGTTCCATCTTCGCCACCACACTTCGGCGCAGGGGCGCGGCGGTGTGCTCAAGGTGGCGGGTAGTGATCCGTCCGAACCGGTTCCACAGCAGCTTCCGGTTGACCCGCGCCGCATTTTCGAAGCCGCTGCGTTCCGCGGCGTTCTCGCCCAGGCCGATCCGGGTTTCCGCCTCGATGAACTTGGTGATCCCGCCGGGGGTGAAGAACAGGTCCGGGCTGACGGGCCGGCCAAAGAACATGTCATCGTTCGAGTACAGGAAGTGCTCGGACAGGCCCTCGATGTTGTGCAGCTGGCACTCCACCGCCTGTGAGTTATGCGTGGGCAGCACCGAGGGGTCGGAGAAAAACTCTTCGCTGCGGATGATCGTGACCGCTGGATGGTCTGCAAGCCAGGCCGGAGCGGGAGAGTCTGTTGCAATGAAGATCCGACGGATCCAGGGCGCGAACATGTAAACGGAACGCAGAGCGTACTTGAGCTCGTTGATTTGGCGGAAGCGGGCCTCGTGGTCGTCGCCTTCGCCCAGGATTACGTCCTTCTGCTGGGCGCGCCGGGCTGCAATGTACCCAGGAGAACTGCCGTCCACCCAGGAGAACACAAGGTCCACGTCGAAGTTGATGTCGCTCGCGTGGTCGGCGAACATGTTCTCGATGGTGGGCCAGGTGTGGCCGTAACGTTCCACGGTGCCGCGTACAGCGTCCTGCCGCAGCAGGGTCCTGCGGGTCAGGGAGTTCTCGATGGGGAGGATCAGCTCCTCCCCTTCGAAGGACCACAACTCGATCTGCACGCCCGCTGAGGGGCCGAATTCAAAGCCGCCCACCGGTTCAACCCGGGGGCGGTACAGGCGGAAGATGCGTGACTGCCGGTTGGAGGACAGCTCCCCGTCTGCCACCAGCACAGAAATCTTCTTTTTCGCGTCCACTGTCATGGAGTACACCGGTTCGTCCCGGCAGGCCTCCACCAGGGCAGCACGAAGCTTTTTGCGGTCCTTCCAGTCCAAGGCAATGACGGGCCTGTCGCTGTTGCCGCGGACCAGCAGGTACTCCAGGCCGGCATCGGCCAGCACATTGCGCACGAACAGCAGGTCCTCCACCATGGCCTGGTAGGGCGTCCTGTTGTAGTTGATCAGGGCATAGCGGCCTTTGTGCCTGATGACGTCGGGGCGGTGCCGAAGCCGTTGCTCAGCCGCAGCGGACGTGACCTCCGCATGAAATTGTTCCTCGACGGACGCCTGGCTGCCGTAGTAGACCTCGTCCTGTACCGGTGCTTCTGTAATTGTCGTCTCCGTGCTCGTCAAAGTAAGCGTTTCTACCTGCATGATAGCCGCGCCGTGGAAACAGCAGGTTTCGGACCGTGCCGTCCGGGGTAAGTAACGCGGTTAGGAACCCAGCGCCTCGCGCCAACTCCGCAGGAAAGCGCCGCCGGCGTCGTCGTGGATCACGGTGTCTTCGAGCCCCAGATCGGCGGCGGTCAGGACGGCGTACGGCTTAACCGGTACGCCATCGGCCGGGCGCACGTCCACATGCTTCACTGCGTGGTCGTTGTGGTGGAGCCAGTCAGCCATGGCGTAGTCGGTGCGGGAATCGCCCACCGTCCGCCAAGCCTGCGGCGTGATGCCCTGGGCCGCGAGCAGTTCCACGGCCCGGCTGGCGCCAAGATCCTTGCCCAGCCGCACTGACTCAATGTCCGTGGAGATGATGGTGGGGTCCACGCGGTAGTCCACTTCGTCGTCGGAATCCGGGGCGTGGTGGTCCAGGCGGACCACGCCCAGTCCGTGGCGGGCCATCAGGTCCATGGCATCGGCGTCAAACAGTTTCTGCTCGGCGAGGTAGTCGGCGCTGGGAACCCCGATGTGCTGTTCAACGGACACCATGGCCCGCTTGGTCTCATCAAAAAACATATGCGCCGAGTAGTCCTCGGCCACCATCCGCCGGACGTCGTCGCCATAGCCGGCTGGTACCGCCAATTCACGGTCCACATGGATCGGTCCGGGACCGGCAGCCGTATAGCTGAACCAGACGGCTCCCTTTTCGCAGACGGCGTGGATGACGGTGCCGGTTGGAATGCCTGCCGCGATCATCGGTTCCATCACCTGCTCCCGGATAAACGCATCCGAGCGGCCGGTGTTGAAAATGACCGGAATGCCGGCAGCTGCCAACGCCACAAGATCAGAGATGATCTCCTGCTTGACGTCACGTGTCACCGGGCTTGCCACCGGCCCGTCCACGTCCAGCAGCAGCGCGAGGGGAGGCGTGGCCGGGTGATGTTCCCCGGACGTGGAGGCGGCAGGAAACTCGGATGTTGTCATGGCTCCATTCTGTCAGCAGCGTCGCAAACTCCCGGTTGCCGCGCGCCCGGGAGCACCACAGACGAAGTTGGTCACTGTTTGGCTACAACCTGCCAGACGGTGTGCCTGCTACTTTCGCTGGAACCTTTGGGTGCCTAGGGTGGCATGGTGATATTCAAAGCTGTGGGCGAGGGCCGCCCTTACCCTGACCATGGTTACAACACCCCCAAGGAATGGGCTGCGCTGCCCCCGCGTCCGGTCAGGCTGGACGAGCTGGTGACCACCAAGCGGACCCTTGACCTGGAGGCGCTCCTTGCCGAGGACTCCACCTTCTTCGGCGACCTTTTCCCGCACGTGGTGCAGTACCAGGGAACCCTCTACCTTGAGGACGGCCTGCACCGCGCCGTCCGGACCGCCCTGCACCAGCGCACGGCGATCCACGCCCGCGTGCTGGTCATTGATGGCTAGGAAAAAGCAGCAGGACGCAAGCGTCCTCCACGGCCACCACGTTGTTACCGGTCCTGAGCTGCGGGCCGCCTTCGAAGCCGGGCACGACGCCGACGATACGGCGCGGGTGCGCCGCCGCGTGCTGCACGGGGTGGTGCTGGTGATCCTCATCGGACTGATTGTTGCCGCCATCATCACCGCCCTGGCCATCATCAACGGGCGCCTGAAGCTCCCCGCCGCCGAGCCTGCCCAGGAGGCGGTCTCCACCTGCCCCGCCGCCACCTTCGACTACACGCCCCACGACAAGATCAACCTCAACGTCTACAACTCCACCAACAGGGCCGGCTTGGCACGGTCAGTGGCGGACGAGTTCCTGGCCCGGAAGTTCGTGGTCGGGGCAGTCTCCAACGTGGACGCCGGCTACCGGGGTGTTGCCGCCGTGGTGTCCGGGGCAGCCGGCCAGGCGGCGGCCTTCAGCGTCCAGCGCAACCTGCCGGGGTCTGACTACTTCCAGGACGGCAGGACAGACGGCAGCGTGGACGTGATCCTCGCCCAGGACTACGCCTCGCTGGCCCCGCCGGAGCTTGTTGACCAGACGCCGGGCACCCTGAGCTGTCCGCGGGAAAGCCGCCGGGTCGCCGACGACGAGAAGGCGCCGGTGACACCTCAGGCTGCGCCTGCGGCCTGAGCCGGATCTCCATCTGCGCCAACAGGCAGGGTTGCTTCACCGGCTGGGCACCAGGAGTGGCAGGGCAGCTCAGCCGGCCACGGCGGGAAGCGGGGCTACGCGTACGGCGCGTCCGGCGTCGTCGAACCTCGCTCCGGCGCCCAGCTGGATAAACCGCACGGTCCTGGCCACCCTGGCTTCCAGCTCCGCGGGCTCGTCGCTGCCCCTGGCCGCGCTGGAGGACAGCGTGCCGAGTATGAGCTGCGCCTGTTGGCCGATGTCCGCCGCCGGCAGGTAGCCCTGCGCCATTCCGTCGCTCAGGATGCCCTGCAACAGGATGCTCAGCTCGCCCACGTGGTCAGCGAGCTTGGCGAAGGACGACGGCGACAATACGGCTCCCATCGCCGGCCCCGGCGGCAGGTGGCGGCGGCTGAGGTCCACCACCTGGGCGCGCACGTACAGTGCCAGCCGCTCCACTGGGTTGTCCAGTCGGCCAAGAGCTTCCCGGAGCTCGGACAGGAACTTCTCCGTTTCCTCCAGGGCATAGGAAATGAGGAGCTCTTCGATGTCCGCGTAGTAGTTGTATACAGCGGTCCTGCCTACCCCTGCATGGCGGGCCACGTCAGTCATGGTCAGCCCGGGCAGGCCATGGGAAAAGAGGAGCTCCCCGAAGGCAGTGAGGATGCGGCGCTGCGTCTCCGCGCGCTGCTCTGCATTGCTGGCGGCTGAAATCCTGGGCATGCAGACACTTTACCGCGAAGTGTCACCAAACCGCTGCCTGGTGGAAGCAGCTAGACGGAGCAGCCGTCCGGGCCGCAGGCGTCGCCGTCGGTGGAGTTCACCAGCACCAACGGATTGGCTTCCTGCCATGCCTGGGCCAGCGCGGCGGCGAACGTCGGGGTGGGCTGGGCGCCGGAGAGGCCGTACTTGCGGTCGATGACGAAGAAGGGCACACCGCTGATGCCCAGCGCCTGGCCTTCGCTGACATCGAGCCGGACGTCGTCGGCATACTTGTCCGTGGTGAACAGTTCCTCCGCCTTCTCCGCGCTGATGCCAAGGTCGAGGGCCAGGGAGGTCAGGTACTCACGGCTGCCGATGTCCCTGCCGTGCTCGAAGTGGTCGCTGAGCAAGCGTTCCTTGGCTTCGTCCTGCCTGCCGTGGGCGGCCGCAAGGTGGATCAGGCGGTGGGCGGTAAAGCTGTTCGCCACAACCACCGCATCAAACCAGTAGTTCAGGCCCTCAGCCTTGGCCTGCTCCGTGACGTGTTCAAACATCTGCGAAACCTGCTGCCGCGGCATGCCCTTACGGCTGCTGAGGTAATCCAGTTCCGTCCCGTCGTAGTGCTCGGGCAGGGTGGGGTCGAGCTGATAGCTGCGCCACTTCACTTCCACTGAATCGCGGTGCTCGAAGCCGGCAAGTGCTGCTTCAAAGCGGCGCTTGCCGATGTAGCACCACGGGCACGCAACATCGGACCAGATTTCAATCTTCATGCTGTAGGCAACCCCGGAGCTCCTGAGCCCATTCCTGCGCCCCATTGTTAGATACCCCACAGTAGGGCTTGTCGTGCAGGCGAACGTGCGCAATAGTCGGAATGTCGGTCCGCGCAGGGCCGGCAGCACACTCTTTTGAGCCGCGGACCGGAACAGGGTCCGCGGATCACCTTGCCCGGCCAGCTGGGAGCCCGGCCTGTCATTTCCTTGGAGGCAGGGATGCGGATAGGACTGGTTGCGGGACCGTGGATCCCCGTTCCGCCGGTGACGTACGGCGGCACTGAAAGGGTGGTGGACAGCCTGGCCCGGGGTTTCGCGGCTGCAGGGCACGAGGTACTCCTGGCGGCGCCAACGGACAGCATGTGCCCGGTGCCTAGGGTTTCGAACATGCGGCCCTCCGCTCCGGACGAGCTGAACCTTACGCTTTCTGAACTCAGCCACGTGGCCCGGGCTTACGAGGGACTGGGGGACGCGGACATCATCCACGACCACACGCTGGCCGGCCCTTTGTTCGCCCACCGGCCGAATCAGGCACCGGTGGTCACCACCATCCACTGCCGGCTTGACCCTGAAGCGGCTGATATCTACAAAGCTGCTGCCCGGAGCGCCGCTGTCATCGCCATCTCCCGCAACCAGGGATCCCACGCCCCGGACGTTCCGGTTACCCGCGTGATCCATCACGGCATGGACGTCTCCTCGGTTCCCGTGGGGTCCGGCAGCGGCGGCTACTTGTGCTTTGTGGGGAGGGCATGCCCCGACAAGGGCCTGCTGGAGGCAGTAATGATCGCCCATCAGGCGGGCTTGCCGCTGCGGCTGGCATTGAAAATGCGCCAGCCGGACGAGGCCCGCTTCTTCCGTGAAATGGTGCAACCAGTGCTGGGCCCGGACGACGACGTTGTGGATGAGGTGGATGATGCCAGCAAGTACCGGCTGATGGGCGAAGCGCTCGCGTTCCTGAACCCGATCCAGTGGCCGGAGCCCTTCGGGCTGGTCATGATCGAAGCGCTGGCCACCGGAACCCCTGTTATCGGCACCGCGGCCGGTTCCGCACCCGAGATCGTGGAGCACGGGCGGACCGGATACCTGGGGGAGATCGAGCGGCTGGCAGGCTTTGTGGGGCTTGCGGCCGGGCTCAGCCGCGCCGTGTGCCGGAAAGCGGTGGAGGACCGGTTCAGCGAGGAACGCATGGTGAGCGACCACCTCCGGCTGTACGCCGGCCTGCTCGAAGGGACTGTGCCGCGAGGGGTTCCGCATCCTGTGGGCGTGCACCAGAATCAGTAGGGGTAAGCCTGCTTCCGGATCCGCGGCGGCAGCAGCCCGCTGAGGAGGGAGTCGATTCGTGACCGCATGGAACGCTGATACAGAGGCGGCCGCAACCGAATCGGGTTCTGTCACCGTCGTGGAAGGGTCCTCCTTCTGCATTTCATCCGGCGGCGGGGACATCAGTTCAGAGGGCGGAACCAACGGCGCCTTTTTCCAGGACACGCGCATCATCTCCCACTGGGTCCTGCGCATCAACGGCTCCCTGCGCGAGCCGCTGGTGGCCCTGCGGCCCCGCCCGTTCGAGGCGACGTTCGTTGGCCGTGCAACGTGGCCGGATGGCCGGTTCGACAGCCCGCTGGTGGTCCGCCAGGTGCGCCACATCGGGCCAGGCCTGCAGGACGACATCACGCTCGAAAACTACTCGTCGGAACCCGTGGACTGTGACATCGAGCTTCTCGTCGACGCCGACCAGGCCGATCTGTTCGACGTCAAGGGCGGGCGGACGTCCCGGCGGGCAGAAGCGGTGCGCAGCATCCGCGAAGGCCGGCTTGTCATTGAAAGCGCCCATAACGGGCAGCGGCGCGGGTCGGCCATCCGTGCCCGCGGCGCCGTCGTCGCCACGGACGGACTTCGCTTCCGGGCCACCGTCCCGGCGCGGGGGAAATGGGCCACGAGCGTCATCGTGGTGCCGCTGGTCAACGGGCAGGAGCCCGATGAGCCCTTTAGAGAGGGCGGGCTTCCGCACCACCGTGAGGGCGCCCTGCGGCACCGCCGGTGGGAGCAGAACGTTCCCCGGATCACGGTGACGGACAGCAACCTGCAGGCAGTCCTGAACCGCAGCGAGAGCGACCTGGGTTCGCTCCGGATTTTTGATGAGAACCATCCGGACCGGGCAGCCGTGGCAGCCGGGGCGCCATGGTTCATGGCGCTCTTCGGCCGCGACTCCATCCTGGCGTCATACATGTGCCTTATGGTGGACCCGAAACTGGCCGCCGGTACGCTGCAGACTTTGGCAGGCCTCCAGGGGACCAGAGTGGACGTGGATTCGGAGGAGGAACCCGGGCGCATTCCGCATGAAGTAAGGCTTGGCGTTACGGCGGGCCTGTCCCTGGGCGGCACTGCCTACTACGGAACCGCGGACGCCACTCCGCTGTTCGCCGCCCTCGTGGGTGAACTGAGCAGGTGGGGAGTGTCCAGGGACATCATCGAACCCTTGCTGCCCCACACGGACCGCGCGCTGGACTGGATTGAGCGGTACGGCGACCGCGACGGCGACGGGTTCGTGGAATACCTCAGGCCCAACGACCATGGGCTCATCAACCAGGGCTGGAAGGACTCGTGGGACGGTATCAACTTTGCCGACGGCAGCCTTGCGGAGGCACCCATCGCACTCTGCGAAGTCCAGGCCTACGTCTATTCCGCCTACATTGGCAGGTCCCTGCTCGCCCTCTGGAACGGCGACAAGGCCCTGGAACAGCACTGGGCAGAGCGCGCCGCGGAGTTGAAAACGGCTTTCAACGACAAGTTCTGGCTGCCGGAGAAGGGCTACTTTGCCGTTGCCCTGGACAAGGACAAGCGGCCGGTGGATGCCTGCGCCTCGAACATGGGCCACTGCCTGTGGCTCGGCATTGTGGATGAGGACAAGGCGCCGTCAGTGGTGGAACACCTGATGTCCCCGCAGATGTTCAGCGGCTGGGGCATCCGGACGCTCGCCTCCGACATGGGTGCCTACAACCCGGTGAGCTACCACAATGGATCGGTCTGGCCGCATGATTCAGCGCTGGTTGCCACCGGGATGATGCGCTACGGGTTCGTCGAGGAAGCCCGGCGCGTGGCCACCGGCCTCATTGAGGCGGCCGAACACTTTGACGGCCGGCTGCCGGAATTGTTCTGCGGGTTCGACCGCGGCGAGTATGCCGGGCCCGTGCCGTACCCCACGGCCTGCTCGCCGCAGGCGTGGGCGGCTGCGGCGCCGGTGCAACTGGCCAGGATCCTGCTGCGGTTCGACCCCGACTTCACCCGTGGGGTGGTCCATCTGGCGCCTATCCTGCCTGAAGCCCTGGGCGGGTTCAGCGCCGAGAATGTCCTGCTGGACACCTCCCGGGTCACCATCAGGGCACGTGAAACCGAAGGCAGCATCGAGGGGCTCCCGCCCGGACTCAAACTGCTCAGCGAACCCCGCCCGCCGCTGGAAACGCTGCTGGATGATTTCGGAGACGGCCGCGCCGGCAGCTAAGGAGCAGTTAGGGGACGGCGCGTTCCAGCACGAAGTCGTGCTCCACCGTACTGCCCAAACGGAACGACTTGGTTCCCACTTTGCGGAAGCCGGACTTTTCATAGAAGCGGATGGCGCGGGCGTTCTGGCTGTTGACCCCCAACCAGACGCCCCGTCCGCCGGTTTCCACAGCCGCCTGAAGGCTGGCCTGCATCAGTTCCGCGGCGGCGCCGAGACCGTGATGTTCCGGATGCACGTAGCACTTGCTCAGTTCCACCGACGGCAGGACCTTCAGCGCGGAAGCGACGTCCGGGTCTGCGGCCGGCCGGTTCACCAGCAGGCTGTAGCCCTGCAGGCCGCCGCCGGCCTCGATCACCAATATGGTCACCTCGGGGTCCGTCAGATAGCCCTGGAAATGGTGCTCACTGAGCGTGCTGGCCAGGTGCGCGGCGATATCCGCGGGCGACGCCGAGGGTGGGCACGCGAGCGGAAAGGTGACGGCCGCCAGCGCAGCCAGCGTGGCGGCGTCGTCCGTTGTTGCCTTCCGGATTGAAGAGGTCATGCAGGGATTTTATGTGCCTACTGCTTGAAGGCCGCGTCGAAGGCGGTGCTCGACGGCGGGAAGTCGAACTTCTTGAGGGCGGCGAGGGCTTCGGGGGCGCCGTGGAGGCGGTCCATTCCCGCGTCTTCCCACTCCACCGAGATGGGCCCGTCGTAGCCAATCGCTGACAGGGCACGGAAGGACGCTTCCCAGGGAACGTCGCCGCGGCCGGCGGAGACGAAGTCCCAGCCGCGGCGGGGGTCGCCCCAGGCGAGGTGGGAACCCAACACGGTGTTCCGGCCGGTCTGTCGGATTTTGGTGTCCTTGCAGTCCACGTGGTAAATCCGGTCCTTGAAGTCCCAGATGAAGGACACGGGGTCAATGCCCTGCCACATCATGTGGGACGGGTCCCAGTTCAGTCCGAACGCCGGGCGGTGGCCGATGGCTTCGAGGGTGCGGACGGTGGTCCAGTAGTCGTAGGCGATTTCCGAGGGGTGGACCTCGTGGGCGAAGCGGACGCCGCACTCGTCAAAGACGTCCAGGATGGGGTTCCAGCGGTCGGCGAAGTCCTGGTAGCCGGCCTCAAGGACCTTTTCCGGGACGGGCGGGAACATGGCCACGTACTGCCAGATGGAGGAGCCGGTGAACCCGACGACGGTGTCCACCCCTAGTGCCTTGGCGAGCCGGGCGGTGTGCTTCATTTCCTCGGCGGCGCGTTGGCGGACGCCTTCGGGGTCCCCGTCGCCCCAGACTCTTGCTCCCACAATCGCTTCGTGGCGGAAGTCGATGGGGTCGTCGCAGACGGCCTGGCCTTTGAGGTGGTTGGAGATGGCCCAGACCTTGAGGTTGTACTTTTCCAGGACGGCGAGCTTGGACTCGACGTAGCCGGGTTCGTCCCAGCGCCAGGCGTCCAGGTGGTCGCCGGACACGGCGATTTCCAGGCCGTCGTAACCCCAGCCCGAGGCCAGGCGCGCGACTTCTTCGAAGGGCAGGTCTGCCCATTGGCCGGTGAACAAGGTGTAGGGGCGGGGCATGTCAGGCTCCTTCAATCGCGGTTGCAGTCCCGGTGGCAGGGGCCAGTTGGATGGTGGAACTTTTCGAGGCGGCGGACTCCTCCACGGCGGCCAGGATGCGCTGGACTGCCAGCCCGTCCTCGAACGACGGCGACGGTTCGGTTCCGCTGTCGATCGCCAGCAGGAAGTCGCGGATCTCGTGGGTGAAGGTGTGTTCCCAGCCGATGATGTGGCCCTGCGGCCACCAGGCGTCAAGGTAGGGGTGGTCCGGTTCCGTCACGACGATCCGGCGGAAGCCCTGCTCCCGGGCGGGGGCCGTGGCGTCAAGGAACTGCAGTTCGTTGAGGTTCTCCAGGTCGAACATGAGGGCGCCTTTGTCGCCATAGACCTCGAGTTGCAGCGAGTTCTTCCGGCCGGTGGCCACCCGGGAGGCCTCCACGGAGGCGACCGCCCCGGAGGCGAGGGACAGCGTTGCCCAGGCGGCGTCGTCGACCGTTACCTCTTCAAGCCCCCCGGCTCCTTGCCTCCGGTCCACGAAGGTCTGCAGGCGGCCGGCGACCCCGGTGACCGGCTCTCCGAGGAGGAAGAGGACCTGGTCAATGGCGTGGGAGGCAATGTCGCCCAGGGCCCCCGAGCCGGCGGTGTCCTTTGTCAGCCGCCAGGTCATCGGGGCGGACTCGTCAGCGAGCCAGTCCTGGAGGTAGGCGGCACGCACCTGCCGGACCGCCCCAATCCTGCCGTCACTGATGAGCTCCTTGGCGAGGGCCAGGGCGGGAACACGGCGGTAGTTGAAGCCCACCATCGACTGCACACCCCTGGCCCGGGCAGCCTGCGCAGCTGCGGTGATGGCTTCAGCCTCGGCCAGGGTATTGGCCAGCGGCTTTTCCAGCAGCACGTGCTTGCCGGCGTCGAGGGCGGCAATGGCAATTTCGGCGTGCAGCCAGCCCGGAGCGCAAATATCAATGATGTGGATGTCGTCCCGGTCCAGCACGCTGCGCCAGTCCGTCGCCGTTTCGCCCCAGCCGTACTTGGCGGCCGCTTCGGAGACCGCGGCGGTGTCCCTGCCCACCAGGATTTTCTGCTCGAAGGCGGGGACGTCAAAGAAGCTGGCCACGTTGCGCCAGGCGTGGGAGTGCGCCTTGCCCATGAAGGCGTAGCCGATCATCGCCACACCCAGGGGACCCTTGGCGCCCGGTTCCGGGTTCACGCGGTGCCGCCGAGAGTCAGTGTTTCCGGGGCCCAGTCCTCGGGGAGGGGAGCCGACGCGGCCGCGGAGCTTTCGACGTTGACGAAGGTGCCGGATTCGATGGATTCCGAGATGGAGACCATGCTGTCCAGGACGTGGTACGCCAGGTTTCCCGTGGCGCGGTGCGGGACGCCGGCGCGGATGGACCGGGCCATGTCCAGAACTCCCATGCCGCGGCCGTTCGCCGGTCCGGTGGCCGGGATGGTGGTCCATTCCTCGTCACCTGCGCGCCACAGCCTAATGTCGCCGTCGAAGTAGTTGGGATCAGGCAGGGACAGGGTGGCCTCGGTGCCGGTGATCTCCACGAAGCCCATCCGCTGGCGCGGGGACTCGAAGGAGAACACGCTGTGCGAGGACGCCCCGCTTTCGAACTGGGCCATCGCGGACACGTGGGTGGGCACTTCCACGGTGAACTCTTCGCCGGCTTTGGGGCCGGAGCCGATGACGCGGACATCTTTGGCCTTGGACCCCACGGCGGCTACCTTGCGGATGGAGCCGAAAGCCTGGACCAGGGTAGTGAGGTAGTAAGGGCCCATGTCGAAGAGGGGACCGGCGCCGCGCTGGAACAGGAACTCTGGGCTGGGGTGCCAGGATTCAGGGCCGGGGGTTTGGAAGGTGGTCAGGGCGGTGAGGGGCGTGCCGATGTCACCGCGCTGGATCAGGCGAAGGGCAGTCTGCAGCCCGGCGCCGAGGAACGTGTCCGGGGCGCAGCCAAGGCGGATTCCGGCGGCGTCAGCGGTCTTGAGCAGGCCCAGGCCGGAGTCCCGGTCCAGGGAAAAGGGCTTCTCGGTCCACACGTGCTTGCCCGCGTTGACTGCAGCAGTGGCAACCTCGACGTGGGCGGCAGGAATGGTGAGGTTGACGATGATTTCGACGTCGGGATGGCCAAGCGCCTTCTCAACGCCGCCCCACTCCGGGATGCCGTACTCCCTGGCGCGGGCTTCCGCCGCTTCCTCGAACAGGTCCGCGATGACGTGGACCTTAAGGTCAGGAAAAGTGGTGAGGTTGTCCAGGTACTGTTTGCTGATGTTGCCGGCGCCGATGACACCTACGCCCACCGGACCACGGCCGGAGGACCTTACAGATTCGTTGGGGCTCACGCTTTGATCCCATCGCCTGATGCCAGAAGGAACGAAAGGCTCTCATTGATGCCCTCGAAAATATCGCCGGCGTAATCGTCAAACTCCACCACGCCCACCTCAAGGGACTTCGCGGCCGCGATGACATCCACCACGGGGACTTTGCCTTGGCCTGCGGGCTGCTGGGCCTTGGTGTCGGTGGTCAGGGGCCCGTCCTTGATGTGGATGAACTTCACCCGATCGCCGAGCCTGGTGAGGATGTCCACCGGGTCCTGGCCGCCGACGGCCACCCAATAGGTGTCCACCTCCAGAACCAGTTCCGGGTCCAGCAGGTCCGCGAAGTACTCCAGGGCCGTACGGCCCTCGATGGTGGACTCCAGCTCCCATTGATGGTTGTGATACCCCACCCGTATTCCGTATCCGGCGCCCTTCCGGGCGGCTTCGTTCAGTTTGGCCGCCGTAGCTTGCACGTCGTCTGCGGACTGCCAGCGGTCGGCCGGGATGAACGGTTCGATGACTGTAGTGATACCCAGTTCCCGGGCGGCTGCAAAGATCTGGTCCTGGTCCTGGCTCAACAGGGGGGCGTGGCCTGAAGGCGCGGTGAGGCCGTTCGCCCGCAGTGCCGCCCCAAGTTCTTTTGCAGTGGCCACGAAGTTGTACGGCTCGACCTGGGTGAAGCCAATATCGGCCACTTTTTTGATGGTTCCAGGCAGATCTTCCTCGATCGCCTTCCGCAGCGTATAGAGCTGAAGGGAGTATGACATGTGGTCTCCTGTGTTGGTTAAGGCGGATCCGTGCGAAGGTTTCGTGGCCTGGTTCACAGCTGTTTGGTTTAGTGCAAAGCTAGAACTACTTTTGATTTACGTCAAGCAAAAGTTGACCGGGTGACATGCAGAAGCGGCCGTGCTATCCATGTTCTATGACCAAGACAGCAGGCAGCAGCGCCACGACTCCTGAGCCTGCGGTAATCCAGGGCGGTGCAGGAGTGCTGTTCCAACTCCTGCGGGACGGCCAGGCACGCACCCGGGCTGAGCTGGCGCTCACCACCGGTCTGGCCAGGTCCACCGTGGCGTCGCGCATTGATGCCCTCCTCGCCGCAGGCCTGGTAGGCCCCGCTGGTGAGGCCAACTCGAGCGGCGGCAGGCCGCCGTCGCGCTTTGCGTTCAATCCGGCGGTGCGCGTGGTGCTGGCCGTGGATGTCGGAGCCACGCACGCGTTGGTCGCCGTCACTGACCTCAAGGGCCAGGTCCTCGCCGAACAGCGCCTGGCGCAGGACGTTGGGGACGGGCCGGAGGCTGTGCTGGGCAGGGTAATTCAGGAGGGGGAGTCGCTCCTCGCCGTGGCCGGACGCGGGCCGACGGACCTGGCGGGCGTCGGGGTCGGTCTTCCGGGGCCGGTGGAGCACGCCACCGGACGGCCGGTTAAGCCACCCATTATGCCGGGCTGGGACGGGTTCGACGTCGTCTCTTACGTTCAGCGCTTGCTGCCGGTTCCCGTGCTGGTGGACAACGATGTGAACATCATGGCACTGGGGGAGCAGGCCGCCCACTGGCCGGGGGAGGAGAACTTCCTGTTCATCAAGGTGGCCACCGGAATCGGCTCCGGGATTATCAGCAGCGGAACCCTGCAGCGCGGTGCCAACGGTACCGCCGGCGACCTGGGCCACGTGCGGGTTCCGCGCGGCGACGACGTCCTGTGCCGCTGCGGCAACTACGGCTGCCTGGAAGCCTTGGCATCCGGTCCGGCACTGACGGCCGCGCTGGTCAGTCAGGGGGTGCCTGCAGCCAGGGGCAGTGATGTGCTGCGGCTTGTGGCGCAGGGAAACCTGCAGGCCATCCAGGTGCTGCGCCAGGCGGGCCGGGACGTAGGCGACGTCCTGGCCACCGCGGTCAACCTGCTTAATCCATCTGTTGTTGTGCTCGGCGGCAGCCTGGGCCAGGCGGGGGAGCACCTGATGGCAGGCGTGCGTGAAGTCGTGTACCGGCGCTCGCTGCCCCTTGCCACAGCCCACCTCCGGATCGCACTGTCCCGGGCCGGGGACCGGGCGGCCATCCTGGGCGCCAGCCGGATGGTGACCCAGCATGTGTTGTCGCCGGCTGCCATCGAGGCAGCGCTGCAGGCAACCGCGTAGCCGGACCAAAGCTCAGCCCGCGTCTTATCCAGGAGAGCTTCAGGCGGAAATGACGCGCACGGGTGAGCCTGCCAACCAGGCCTTGACGTCTTCCAGCGCCCCGCCGTAGAACTGCCGGTAGCTTTCCCGCGTGACGTAGCCGAGGTGCGGGGACAACACCGTGTTGGGTGCGCTGAGGAGCGGGTGGCCCGCGCGCAGGGGTTCGTGGTCGAAGACATCCAGTGCGGCGCCGGCAATCCATCCGTCGGACAAGGCCCGCACCAGGGCGTCCTGGTCAACCAGAGGTCCACGTGCAGTGTTCACCAGCACGCCGTCCGGTCCCAGCAGCCGCAGCTCCGGTTCGCCCACTGTCCCCTCCGAACGGCGAGACAGGCGCAGGTGGAGCGTGGCGACGTCGGAATTGCGGAAAAGTTCCTCTTTGGACACCTTCCGCACCCCTGCCTCGGCAGCGGCCTCGTCCGTCAGGTTCTGGCTCCACGCCAGGACATCCATGCCGAAGGCCTGCCCGTAGCCGGCAACCCTGCGGCCGATCTTGCCGAGGCCCACCACGCCCAGTGTCTTGCCGGCGAGCTCGAAGCCCACGGTGTTCTGCCAGGCTCCTGCACGGACAGAAGCATCCTCGGCGGAAATGTTGCGTGCCAGAGCAAGGAGCAGCGCCCAGGTAAGTTCCGGAGCGGCGGTGGGAGAACCGGGAGTGCCGCACACCGTCTTTCCCAGCTCACCTGCTGCCTCCACATCGATGGACGCGTTTGCCATCCCGGTAGTGACCAGGAGCTGGAGCGCGGGGAGTTTTTCAAGCACTTCCCGGGGGAAGGCGGTCCGCTCCCGCATGGCAATGATGATCGTTACCCCTGCCAGGGCGGACACCAGCGCGTCCTGTGACGGGAACGGCTCCCGGTATGTGGCCACTGTGACGCCCGCGGTTTCCAGGGAGGACCAATCCGCAAAGCCGTGCGCGACGTCCTGGTAGTCATCAAGGATGGCAAGCCGGTGCTGCATGGTGTGTCCTTCGTCCCGGAAGTGCGGCAGAGATGTTCATCGTAAGGCAGGACGGGCCCGCCGCCACCGGGACCTGCCGTGCCGCCGTGATAGCAATGAGGGTGATGAAAAAAGTCTCAAGTCCCAAGCCCCGCAGGTGAGCGGCCGCATTTTTGCCCGGGTTCCCCGTACCTGGATCCTGCTGGCCTGCATCGGGCTGCTGGCGCTGAACCTTCGCGGCCCCTTTGTGGCCGTCGCCCCGGTGGTGGACGTGATGCAGGCCGACCTGGGCTTTACCCCGGTGGTCCTCGGCCTGCTCACCAGTATTCCGGTGCTGTGCTTTGCGCTCGCGGCGCCGCTGGCCTCACTCGTGGCCCGGGGGTACGGCGCAGAGTTTGCTGTGACCCTCACCATCCTGGGTGTGCTGGCGGGTGTGATTATCCGTTCCTCGGGTGGCCCGGTGCTGGTGCTGGCGGGGACGGTAGTGATTGGCCTGGCCATCACCATTGGCAATATCGCCGCGCCCCTCATCATTCGCCGTGACTTTCCGCCGCTGCGGCAGGGAACTGCCATGGGCGTTTACACGGCCGCGCTCAACGTCGGTTCCTTCCTGACCTCGATGGTCACTGCACCGCTGGAAGAAATGGCGGGCTGGCAATTGGCGCTCGCGTCGGTTGGTGTCTTCGCCATAGCTGCCATCGTTTGCTGGGCCCTTGCCGTGGGGCTTCGCGCGGCTTTTGTGCCCTCCGCTGCTGTTGCCCCGGACGGGCCGCGGGCTGCAGCGGTTGCGGGCTCGGGATGGACCACTGCCGGGCTGACGGCGGCGTTCGCCGGACAGGCCTTCTCCTACTACGCGGTCACCGCCTGGCTGCCCAGCTACCTCAATGACGAACTCGGCATGTCCGCTGCCGGGGCCGGAGCGGGATCCTCACTTTTCCAGGTGTTCGCCATTGCAGGCGGCCTCGGCGTGCCGTTCGCCGCCAAATACTTCAGTACGACGACGACGGCCGTCACCGTGGGCCTGCTATGGACAACAGTGCCCGCCGGGCTCCTGCTGGCCCCTGAACTGTGGTGGCTGTGGTCCATTTTTGGTGGTGTTGCCCAGGGCGGCGGGATCACCCTGATCTTCATCGCCATCATCAAGCTGGCCCGGGACCAGGTTGCCGCCGGCCGGATGTCTGCCACCGTCCAAGGGCTGGGGTATTGCTTCGGCGCCGTGGCACCTCCACTGGTGGGTTATGTGCACGACATCTCAGGCTCCTGGACTCCTGCCCTGTTGCTTATCCTGGCGTCGGTGCTGACGTTTTTCCTCGCCGCCACCCTCTCCGTCCGGCGCGTACCCAAGGGGCGGTAAACAGGGATGCCCCAGCGCCGCCGTCGTGCTTTCACCCCACCCCCGGCCCGGGACGCTCTCTCACTTAACGCAAGAAATACAAGGACGCTCTCTCACTTGAAGCAGCTTATGTGCCGACGCTCTCTCACTTTCTTGTGGAAAGTGAGAGAGCATCGCTGGATTGCGTGCAGTAAGTGAGAGAGCGTCGCTGGATCGCGGACCTGCCCAGGGGGTGTTCCAAGGTGTTCCGCCGCCGGGCCGGCCCTCCGGATTTCGGAGGTGCCTGTTGCGGAAGGGCGTGCCGGCCCGGCGAACGGAAGTCTGGTTACGCTAAGGCCAGTTCTTCGACCGATGCCCGTTCGCGGGCTTCCGTGAGGTAGCGGGCGTAGGCGGGGAGCGTGAGGAAGGACGGGAAGTCGCGGGCGAGGGTGACTTCTTCGAAGATGTCGCGGGCGTCTTCGAAGCGGTCGCCGTCAAAGCGTTCCAGCCGGGCGAATTCCTCGTCCAGAAGTTCCTCGATCCAGTGGTGGGTGATGATCTCGCCCTTGTCCGTGATGGCCCGGGCGTAGATCCACTGCCAGAGCTGGGAGCGGGAGATCTCAGCGGTGGCGGCGTCTTCCATGAGGTTGTGGATTGCTACCGCGCCGTTGCCGCGCAACCAGGACTCGATGTAGCGGATGCCCACTTGGATGTTGTTCCGGATGCCCTGTTCGGTGATGGTGCCGTGCAGTGCGGCGATGTTGATCAGGGCGCGGTCGTCCGGCGTGACGTCCTCCCGGAGCCGGTCCAGCTGGTTGTTCCTGTCGCCGAGGATGCTGTCGAACACCTCGCGGCAGACCGGTACCAGGTCGGGGTGGGCCACCCAGGAGCCGTCAAAGCCGTCGTTGGCCTCGCGGGTCTTGTCTGCCCTGACCTTCTCAAATGCGTTGGTGTTGGCCTCGGGGTCCTTGCGGTTGGGCACGGCAGCGGCCATGCCGCCGATGGCCATGGCGCCGCGCTTGTGGCAGGCCCGGACGAGTTGTTCGGTGTAGGCACGCATGAAGGGTGCGGTCATGGTCACCTGTGCCCTGTCGGGAAGGACGAAGCGGGGGCCGCGGGTGCGGAAGTTCTTGATGATGGAGAAGATGTAGTCCCAGCGGCCCGCGTTCAGGCCCGCGGCGTGGTCGCGAAGTTCGTAAAGGATTTCTTCCATTTCGAAGGCTGCGGTGATGGTTTCGATCAGCACGGTGGCGCGGATGGTGCCCTGTGGGATGCCGAGCAGGTCCTGGGCGAGGATAAAGATGTCGTTCCAGAGCCTTGCTTCGAGGTGGTTTTCGATTTTGGGCAGGTAGAAGTAGGGGCCTTTGCCCTGGGCCAGCAGGCGGCGGGCGTTGTGGAAGAAGTACAGGCCGAAGTCCACGATTCCGCCGGCGATCGGGGCGCCGTCGATCAGCATGTGCTTTTCCGGCAGGTGCCAGCCGCGGGGGCGCACCACGATGGTGGTAAGATCTGCGGCGGGGCGGAGTTTGTATTCCTTGCCCTCCGGGCTGGTGAAGTCGATCCGGCGTTCCAGGGCGTCGGTGAGGTTCAACTGGCCCTTGATCACGTTGCGCCAGGTGGGGGTGGACGAGTCCTCCATGTCCGCCAGCCATATCTTGGCGCCGGAGTTCAGGGCATTGATGGTCATCTTCTGGTCCACCGGGCCGGTGATTTCGACGCGGCGGTCCTCCAGGCCGGGAGCCGGGGGAGCGACGCGCCAGGACGGATCGTTGCGGATGTGCTCGGTCTCCCGGAGGAACCGCGGATCAGCGCCGTCGGCGATCGCGGCCCGCCGTGTCCGCCGCGCCTGCAGCAGCTCCTGCCGCCGCCCAGCAGTGGCCCGGTGCAGCTTGGCAATGAATGCCAGTGCGTCGGGGGTTAGCACCTCGTTCTGCCGGCAAACCGGCTGCGCGGTCAAAGTGATGCCATTGATGGTGAAGCTGTCAGTAAAGCTGTTCATTTCAGTCTCCTTAAGAGACGAAAAAGGAAGTTCGACGGCGGTTGACGGCAGGGTGGCGACTAAGGCACGAGGCCGAGGAGCCGGTGTCGCGGCAGCCTGCGTAAAAGGCGCCCCGCGTCCCGGTCCTCGCTCAGCGAGGTCGAAACCGGGACGGGGGGAATAGCAGGCAGAGCGATGCCGGTCCGAACGCCGGAGGCAAGGCCCGCCGTCGAACGCTAAGTTTTAGTGAAACTGGCCCTCTTCGGTCGATCCGACCAGGGCGAGGGTGGATGCGTTCGGGTTGAGCGCGGTGGAGATGGTGTCGAAGTAGCCGGTGCCGACTTCGCGCTGGTGCTTGGTTGCGGTGTAGCCGCGGGATTCGGACGCGAATTCCTTTTCCTGGAGTTCGACGTAGGCGCTCATGCCTTCCCGGGCGTAGCCGTGGGCGAGGTCGAACATCGAGTAGTTCAGGGCGTGGAACCCGGCCAGGGTGATGAACTGGAAGGTGAAGCCCATGGCGCCGAGTTCGCGCTGGAACTTGGCGATGGTGGCGTCGTCCAGGTGCTTGCGCCAGTTGAACGACGGTGAGCAGTTGTAGGAGAGCATCTGGTCCGGGAACTCGGCCTTGACGGCTTCGGCGAACTTACGGGCCAGTTCAAGGTCCGGGGTGCCGGTTTCCATCCAGATCAGGTCGGAGTAGGGTGCGTAGGCTTTGGCGCGCTCGATGCAGGGTTCGATGCCGTTGCGTACCTTGTAGAAGCCCTCAGCGGTACGTTCGCCGGTGATGAACTCGCGATCGCGTTCGTCCACGTCGGAGGTGATGAGGGTGGCTGCTTCGGCGTCGGTGCGGGCGATGACGACGGTAGGGGTGCCGGCGACGTCAGCGGCCAGGCGGGCGGCGTTCAGGGTACGGACGTGCTGCTGGGTGGGGATCAGGACCTTGCCGCCGAGGTGCCCGCACTTCTTTTCAGAGGCGAGCTGGTCTTCCCAGTGAACACCTGAGGCGCCGGCCTGGATCATGGACTTCATCAGCTCGTAGGCGTTCAGCGGGCCGCCGAAGCCCGCCTCAGCGTCGGCAACGATCGGGACCAGCCAGTCCTTAACCGTCTGGACGCCTTCGGCGAATTCGATCTGGTCGGCGCGGAGCAGCGCGTTGTTGATCCGGCGGACCACCGTGGGAACCGAGTTTGCCGGGTACAGGGACTGGTCCGGGTAGGTGTGGCCTGAGTTGTTCGCGTCCGCGGCAACCTGCCAGCCGGAGAGGTAGATGGCGCGCAGGCCTGCCTTGACCTGCTGGACTGCCTGGTTGCCGGTCAGGGCGCCCAATGCGTTGGTGTATCCGCCGGTCTTGTGCTCCTCGGTGAGCTGCTTCCAGAGCTTCTCGGCGCCGCGGCGGGCCAGAGTGTGCTCTTCGGAGACCCGACCGCGGAGGCGGACGACGTCGGAGGCTGAGTAGTCCCGGGTCACACCTTCCCAGCGGGGGTTGGCGGCCCACTCGAGCTCCAGGGCGGTGGCCAGCTGTTCGGGCGTCTGCAAGGTGGGCTCAAATGCTGCAGTCATCGTTGATCTCCTTAATTGAGCTCCGGAATTGGTAGGTGGGAACCGCGTCGTTGAGTTTGCCACCGGCTTTCCGGTGCGGCGTTCTTTCCGTAATACACTTTTCAGCACTTCCAACTCCCTTTCCAGAGAAAAAGGGTGGAAAGAAATGCCGTTCTTCGCGTATCCTGCAGAAATGTCGCCTTCAAGCTGGAACAGGGACGTTTCCCAGCCGCCCACCGCCGCCCCGGGACTGGACGTGATATCGCTGGGCCGCCGGGTACGCCACCTGCGCAAGCAGGCAGGTCTCACGCTCGATGACCTGAGTGCCGCAGTCGGGACTGCCCCCAGCCAGCTGAGTTTGATCGAGAACGGCAAGCGGGAACCGAAACTCGGGCTGCTGCAGCACCTGGCCGCAGCCCTCAACGTCGGCATTGACCAGCTGCTTGGAGCCGAACCGCCCAGCCGCCGCGCGGCCTTGGAAATCGAGCTGGAACGGTACCAGCGCGGACCCCTGTATGAGTCCCTGAACCTGCCCAAAATCCGCATCAGTTCGCGTCTTCCCCTGGACGTCCTCGAGGCCCAGATAGGGCTGCTTCATGAGCTAGAGCGAAAGATGAATGAGCAGGTGGCAACGCCGGAAGAAGCCCGCCGTGCAAACGGTGAACTGCGGGCCATGATGCGCGAGCGGGGAAACTATTTCCCGGAGTACGAGCTGGAGGCGCAAAAAGTTTTGAAGGAGGTGGGGTACACCGCGGGACCACTGAGCCAACACGTCATAGCGGACATCGCCGCGCACCTCGGTTTCGCCCTTCACCATGTGGGCGACTTGCCGCATTCCACCCGTTCGGTAACGGATTTGAAGAACCGAAGAATTTACCTCACGCAAAGCCAGCGGCAGGACCACGATCCCCGGTCCGTGCTGCTGCAGGCCCTGGGGCACTACGTGTTGGGCCACGAAACGCCCCGCAGCTACGGTGATTTCCTGGCACAGCGGGTGGCCACCAACTATTTCGCTGCTGCGCTGCTCCTGCCAGAGCAGGCAACCGTGGAATTTTTACAAAAGGCCAAGGCGGCCAAGAAGATCGCGGTGGAAGATATCCGGGATGCGTTTGCTGTTTCCTACGAGACCGCGGCCCACCGCTTCACCAATCTCGCGACAAAGCACCTGGGCATCACCACTCATTTCCAGAAAACGCACCAGAGCGGCATCATCTACAAGGCGTACGAGAATGACGGAGTGGACTTCCCCCAGGACCACACCGGTGCCATCGAGGGGCAGCCGTCGTGCAAGGCGTGGACCTCGCGGGCCGTGTTTAATGTGCCGGACAAGTTCAGCGCCTACAGCCAATACACCGATACGCCTGCCGGCACCTACTGGTGCACCGCCCGCACCGAACGCTCGGCCGCAGGGGAGTTTTCACTGAGCATCGGGGTGCCGTACCAGCACGTGAAGTGGTTCCGCGGGCGGGAGACGACGGCGCGGGCTACTTCCAACTGCCCGGATCCCGCCTGCTGCAAGCGGCCACCCGAGTCCCTCACAGCGGAATGGGCCGGTAACGCCTGGCCGTCCGCCCGCGCCCACTCGCACCTCCTGGCCGCAATGCCGCCGGGAGCGTTCCCCGGCGTGGACGAGACCGAGGTATACAGCTTCCTGCAGGCCCACTCCGGCAGCTGACCCGGCGCTCTCTCAGGTCCTGCAGCAAAAGCCTGGATCCTCTCTCACTTTTCATACAAAAGTGAGAGAGGATCTGCCTAATCACTGCATCAAGTGAGAGAGCGTCCCTCACCCGTGCAGCACGCGGTATGCCTCCGCCGCCGCCGGGTGCAGCGGAATGCCGGCCGTGTTGACGAGGGTTTCCGGGCTGAGGAACTGGATGCCAAGGCTGGAGCGGGGGATCAATTCCGCGGCCTGGTTGACCAAAAGCTTGACGGTACGTTTCACCGGCTCCTCACCCAGGTCGCTCCGGCACAGCAGCAGGTTCGTCACGCCTACGGTCCAGACGGCAGGAAGTCCTTCGTAGGTTCCGTCGGGGATCAGCACCCGGTCATAAAAAGCGCCGTGCGTGGCCCGGAGCGCCGGGAGCAGCGCAGAGAGGTCCAGGAAGTTGAGCCCGACGTCGTGATGGGCAGCAGCGATGGCCGCGGTGGGAACGCCGCCAGACCAGAACAAAGCGTCCACTCTTCCCTCCCGGAGTGAAGTCAGCCCGTCGTTAAGACCGAGGTTCAAAACCGTGACAGCCTGTCCGGCGGTGCTGGCAGGACCTGCACCGGAATATGCCGAGCTCAGCCCCGCAGCGTCAATCAGGCGTGGAGTGGTCAGGGATGTTCCGGAACCGGGTTCGCCCACGGCAACTGTCCTGCCGGCGAGCTCGAAGATCGTGCGGATTCCGCTGGCCTTGCGGACCGCGCAGTGGACGTAGTTCTCGTAAACCCGTCCAAGCGCTGTGATTCCGGGACCGGGCACGGTTCTGCGCCCTTCCGCCTGGGCTGCGGCATCAGCGAGGGCGACGGCGAATGTCGCCTTCCCGGCCAGGAGCTGTTCGAGATTGTCCAGGCTGCCGCCGGTGGTCAGTGCTGCAGCCTGCCGCGCCACGCCATTGCGCTCCAGGGAGGCAGCAAGGAGGGTAGCGAACTCAAGGTAGAAACCGCCCGGTTCACCCCCTGCGACGGTGACGGATTCCGTCCGGTCTTCCGCAGTGCAGGCGCCCAGCGCGGGCAGCAGCACGCTTGCGAAACCGGCGGCAACACCAGCTTTGAGGGCGGTGCGCCTCGACAATCGGCGCGAACAGGGATCAATCATTGGGCGACCTTACGGCTGCCGGGGCGCCGCCTGCAGGAGCGGCCGGGAACTCCAGGGCAGCGGCCAAGCCGTGGGGCTGTGCCTCGCGAAGCAGCAGGCGCCCCCCGTTGGCGGCCACAAGCTTCTCCACGATCGTCATGCCCAGGCCGTTGCCGCTGATGTCCCGGTGCCGGGGTGAGCGCCAAAACCTGTGGGTGGCAGTAGTGCGCTCTTCGGGCGAAAGCCCTGGCCCGTCGTCGGACACCTCAATGACCACGGTGGCGCCGCAGACCCGTACCGCAACGGAAATGCGGGCCCGGCCCGCGTACTTGATGGCGTTGTTCAGCAGTTCTCCCACCATCTGAGCAAGGTGGTCCGCGTTGCATGAGATAAGTGGGGTCTGCGCGGGTGGACTGTCCAGGAGGATGGAGGACCCGGCGTGCTGGGCGGAGGGTCCGGCCCGTTCAACTTCTTCCTGGACGACGGCGAAGGGGTCAATAGGTCCGTGGCCGCCCTGCGGAAGCCTGCTGAGCGGGATGGCGGCTGCGTCCACAAAAGCCCGGTGCTCCGCCGCGGCCAGCCGGAGCACTCCGTCGAGGAGATGTTCAACGCGCTCCAGTTCGGTCACAACGGCGGCCGCCGCAGCCTGAGCGCGGGCGGTCTTCAATTCCAGCTGCAGCAGGTCGATCCGCAGCCGCAGGGCGCCCACCGGGTTGCGCAGTTCGTGTGAGGTGTCAGCAATGAGCTGGCGCTGGGATTCAATGCTGTCGCTGACGCTCTGTGCCATCGCGGTGAACGAGCGGCTCAGTTCCCTCAATTCCGGCGGCCCTTCCGCGGGCAGTTGGCGGCTGCGCCCGGTGGTTTCAAGTTCGGCGACGGCGGCGTTAAGACGGTGGACCGGGCGCAGCACCCACCGGGTCACCCTGGCAGCTCCGAATAGGAGCATGCCCGTGAGCGCGGATGCTGCCAGTCCGACGGCGAGCCACCGTTCCCGCAGTTTCTGCCGGGCAGCGTCCCGGTTGACCTCCAAAACGGCTGCGCCGAGCACTTGGCTGGCGCTGCCGAAGGAGCGGGAAATGACCTCGGATCCGGTCCCGAACGGTTCGATCGGCGCCAGGGTAGTGTCGCTGAGGTTCAAATTCGCCCGGGCAATCGCGTCCTGTACGTCGGGCCTGTTCTCACTCAGCCCGCCGGAGCGCAGGGTGCCCTGCTGGAGGCGGATCAGGACGCCTTCACCGTAGAGCTCGGAATACCTGTTCATCTCGGCCTGAAGCTGGACGGAATCACCGCCGTCAGTTCCGGCGTCGAACGCAACCTGCGCAAGCCGGTTGAGGGCAGCCGCCCTGTTGATCTGGAGTTCCTGGGTGAGCTCCCTGCTGGCAGAGGCGAGGATAGCGTTGGAACCGATCAGCACCAGGAGGACGGCCAGGATGCTCAGGACCCCGAGGACACGGACCCTCACGCAGGAGCCGCCTCGATGCGGTAGCCAACGCCTCGGACATTGATGATAAAGCCCGGCAGCTGCAGCTTGGACCTAAGGCCGGTCAGGTGCACGTCAAGTGACCGCGAGGAGGCCAGGAAGGCGTCGCCCCACAGAGCGTCCAGGATCTGCTCCCGGGTGACCACTGAGCCCGCATGGCGGGCCAGGAGCGCAAGCAGGTCGAATTCCGTGGCGGTCAGGGGAAGGGGCTGCTGGCCGAGAAGGGCCACCCGGCGCTCGAGGTCCACTTCGAGTTCTCCCAGTACGATCCGCTGCTGCCTGTTGTCCCTGGCGCGGCCCGTTCGCCTGGTGACGGCCTCAATGCGTGCGAGGAGTTCCACCAGCTTTACCGGCTTGACGAGGTAGTCGTCAGCACCCGAGCGCAGTCCCAGCACCACGCTGCGTTCGTCGTCGCGGGCGGTAAGAATCAGGATGGGCACAGGGGTGACCTGGCGGAGCTTGCGGAGTACGTCCAGGCCGTCCATGTCCGGAAGCCCCAGGTCCAGCAGGATAACCTCGAACCGCCTGTGCTCGAGGAGGGCGTCTGCACCCCGGGAAACCCTGCTGGAGGTATGCCCGGCCGAGACCACCGCAGCATCAAGGGCGGACGCCATGGCGTCGTCGTCCTCGACGATAAGCACATCCATTGCCAGTTCCTGTTCCTTTTCAGCTGCTTCCTGATTCCCCTGCCTGCCTTTGGAGGTTACCCCTTCCGCTGGTTTCCAGTCCTGCCCTGCCTTCCCCCGCATGGAACACCCCGCGGGGGAAAACCTAAGGAAGTGTTAGGAAATCCGCTTCCGCTTGGGCTGTGCGTTAGCTCACGAATAGCTTTGGTGGGGTCCTCAGGCCTTACAGGGGACGCACAACGTCGAGGAGGAACCATGAGCAATGCTGCCATGGACAGCAACGAAGCCAGGCCGCAGCGGACAGCGGGGGCCGCGCAGCCAAGGAAGGTACAGCGATGAGCACCCAGCAGACAGCAGCAACAGGCGAGGCCGCCCAGACGCGCCGGGCAGTGAGCAACATCCTCAAGGGGTCGGCCGGCAACCTCGTCGAGTGGTATGACCTGTACGTCTATACGGTCTTTGCCGCCTATTTCCAGTCCCACTTTTTCAACTCCAAGGATGACCTCCAGGCAGGGCTGGAGGCGATGGCGGTCTTCTCCACGTCGTTCCTGATGCGGCCGATCGGAGCCTGGTTCTTCGGCCGTTACGCCGACCGCAAGGGACGTAAGGCGGCACTGACGCTGAGCGTCACCCTGATGTCCGCCGGTTCCTTCGCCATCGCGATCCTGCCCACCACCCAGCAGGTGGGTGTCTGGGCGCTGGTCCTGCTCATCCTGATCCGCCTGGTCCAGGGTTTCTCGGTGGGCGGCGAGTACGGCACCAGCGCCACCTACATGTCCGAGGCCGCAACGTCCAGGCGCCGCGGCTTCTTCTCCAGCTTCCAGTACGTCACCCTGATCGGCGGCCAGATGCTGGCCCTGCTGGTCCTGGTGATCCTGCAGAACGTCATGCCCAAGGAGGACCTCACGGAGTGGGGATGGCGGATTCCCTTCGCACTGGGCGGCGTCGCAGCGCTTGTGGTTCTCTGGCTGCGGCGATCCATGGAGGAAACCGTTTCGGCAGAGCAGGTACATGCCGCAAAGACGCCGGCCGCAGCAGGAGTTGCCCAGCCCGGCACCATGAAGCTGCTGTTCACGCAGTACTGGAAGCCGCTGCTGATCTGCGTTGGCGTAACCCTCGGCGGCACGGTGGCGTTTTACACCTACACCAACTTCATCCTGAAGTTCATGAACGATACCTCGGGCATCGCCAAGACCGACACCTCCGTGATCAACTTCTGGGCGCTGTTCATCTTTATGCTCCTGCAGCCGGTTTACGGCATGGTGTCGGACAAGGTGGGCCGCAAGCCGCTGCTCCTCTGGTTCGGTATCACCGGGGTGCTGTTCACCTGGCCGCTGCTCTCCACGCTGTCCAACACCAAGGATCCGTTCACCGCGTTCCTGCTGATGCTGGGCGGCCTGCTGATCGTGGGCGGGTACACCTCCATCAACGCCCTTGTGAAAGCTGAACTGTTCCCCGCCTCCATCCGTGCCCTCGGCGTCGGCCTCGGTTACGCGATCGCCAACTCACTGTTCGGCGGGACGGTTCCGCTCATCGGAGCCGCCTTCCAGAAGGCAGAGCGCGTGGACCTGTTCTTCACCTACGTCACTGTGGCCATTGCCATCTCGCTGCTGGTGTACATCTTCGCGCTGAAGAACAAGAAGGCAACCCACCTGGACCACGAGCAGGGCCACGCCTGGGTGCAGGCCCGCAAGGACGGCGACAAGGACAAGGACCTGCTGGGCGTCTGACGTCCGGGGCCAGAAACAAAGGAAGTTCGACGGCGGGTGCCCACCCGCCGTCGAACCCTCACCCCATCAGGACGCTCTCTCAGATCCTGCAGCAAAAACCCGCATGCTCTATCACTTTTCTTACGAAAGTGAGAGAGCATGCGGGTTTTTCCTGCATCAAGTGAGAGAGCGTGCTGGGGCGAAGGTCTCTGTAAGCCGACCCCGCGAGCCGTGTGAAGGCCCGGGGTAGCTAGCGCGTGCCGCCCTGCCAGAGGGCGTCGAAGGGAGCTCCGGAGGCAACCCGGTTGCGGATCCCGGCGGTCACAAAGGCCTTGGCCGCCCGGGCTGCTTCCAGCGGCGTGGCCCCCTTGGCCAGTTCCGCCGTCACCGCTGCCGCCAGCGAGCAGCCGGCGCCGGACACCGCCACCTCGCCCACTTTCGGTTCGCTGAGCACTTCAAGGGTCCTGCCGTCGTAGTAGACGTCGACGGCGTCCGGGCCGGCCAGCCGCACCCCGCCCTTGGCCAGTACCACCGCGCCGCTGAGTTCATGGATGCGGATGGCCGCGGCTTTCAGGGACTCCACGTCCGTGATCTGCAGCCCGGACAGGGATTCGGCTTCGAAGTGGTTGGGCGTGACAAACGTTGCCAGGGGGAGGATCTGCGCCTTCAGTGCCTGGTCCGTGTCCAGTGCGTGCCCGGGCTCCTGGCCCTTGCAGATGAGTACGGGGTCCAGGACCACGTTGCGGAACTGCCCGGCCTCCAGCGCGCCTGCCACCGTGCTGATGGTCGCGGGGCTGCCCAGCATGCCGATCTTCACCGTGTCGAGCACGGACGGGGCGCCCGACGACGGGCCGTACGCCGCCGTCGTCGCCTCCAGTTGGTCGGCGATCACCTGCTGGTCAACCGGCACGAAGCGGTGGTTCCAGCTGTCCTCGGGGTTGAAGGACACGATGCAGGTCAGGTTCGCGATGCCAAAGACGCCGAGCTCCTGGAAGGTCTTCAGGTCGGCCTGGGCGCCGGCCCCGCCGGTGGCTTCGGAACCTGCGATCGTCAGGACGACGGCGGGAGCGGCAGCGGGGGACTGGACGTCGGTGGGGACAGAAGTCATGGCTCTATCCTGCCATCCGGCGTCGGCCGCCCGCCTTGTGTGCCTGAACAGCGCGCCGAAAGGGACCCCGTTCAGTGGGACAATTGGGCGGACAGTGCTACTACAGCCGGCAGCCCCGTTATACCGGGCCCCGAGCGAACCACTACGAAACGGACTCCCCATGCCTTCAGCACCCGGCCAAAACGCCCTGCCGCAAACAACGCCGTCCGGCCGCGGCGCCAAATTTGCCTCCATTGGTTCACCGTACTTCGGGATCATGCTGGCGTTCATGGCGGTGGTGTTGATTCTGTCCAACATTGGCGCGTCCAAGGGCGTGGCGATCGGCCCTATCATCACCGACGGGGGTTTCTTCCTTTTCCCGCTGGCCTACATCCTGGGCGACGTGATCAGCGAGGTCTATGGCTTCAAGGTGGCCCGCAAGGCTATCTTCACCACATTCGCGTTGTCCGTCTTTGCGTCGCTCAGCTACTGGGTGATCATCGCCCTGCCTGGCTTCGACGACGAGTTCGGAACATCCAAGCAGGCCGCCCTGGAAGGCGCCCTGGGCCCGGTACCGCAGATTGTGCTGGCGTCGCTGCTGGCGTTCCTCGCGGGGCAGACCATCAACTCGTGGATCCTGGTGCGGATGAAGGCGCGTTCCGGGGAGAATTCCCTCTGGGCACGGCTGATGGGTTCGTCAGGGGCCGGCGAGTTCGTGGACACCCTGATTTTCTGCAGCATCGCCGCATCCGTCATCGGCATCACCGACTTCGCGACCTTCGTCAACTACGTTGTGGTGGGCTTTGTCTACAAAACCCTCGTCGAGTTCATCCTGGTGCCTGTCACGTCGCTGGTCATCGGGTGGATCAAGAAGCGGGAGCCGAGCTACGGTGCTGTTCCCGAGCCTGCGGCCTGACCTTCCGCGCCAGCCCGCCTCCGCTGCCCGTTTCGACGGTTCCCCGCACATTCGACGTCCGGGACCGTCTTACGTGCAGGGAACCGTCGAAACGGCCGCGCCTGCAGCCCGGTGCTCACCGCGCGGAGCCCTGGGCCAACGCCCGGAGCACGCGGTACTTGAACTCCGCTTCGTTGAACAGGTCCTTCCACTCGACGCGGAGAAAGGTCCAGCCATCCTCCATCAGCGCCTTCTCACGCCGGCGTTCGTCGAACAGAACATCGTTGGTGGGCCGATAGTCGAAGTACTTGGACTTGCCGTCAAACTCAAGGGCAACCTTCCGGTCCGGCCAGGCGAAGTCCAGCCGGTGCCGTCCGAGGTGGGTGTGGACTTCGTACTGCAGATCCGGCGCCGGGATCCTCAGCCTGTGGATCAGTTCCCGGGTAAGGCTCTCGCCGGCTGACTCGGAACGCGGGTCCGCCAGTTCGAGGGCCCGGCGCAGCGCCACGACTCCGTTGCGGCCGGCCAGCGCGGCGCAATGACTCCTTAGGAGGGAGAGGTCAGCGCCAAGCCTGGCAGCGTGATCTACCAGGATTACGGACTGCCGCAGATTGAGCATCAGGCAGCAGTCCACCACCGTGCGCTCCAAGGACGTACACGGCAGGCCTTCCACAAACGAAATGTCCCGGCTGACAAGACTCCTTGTGTGTGCAACTACGCCGCGTCCGTGCGAGATGCTGGACGGGCGGCCCGACTGGGTGACGTGCACCAGGTCATTGACGTCCCACAGGTGAAGCCGCCGCAAGCTCGCACCCGAGGTGTGGCTGTAGACGAAGCCGCCTGCCGACGTCGTTCTGGTTCCATGTGCGTGCGCATGGATGAACTGACGACGGCGCCCGGCGGCTTGTAACCCCGCCCACCAGGCGCCGCGTGCGTAGCAACCCCGCCGCACCCGGACCAGAATTCCTTGCCGGACCAGTGCCGAGATGGCCCGCGAATTCAGGCCCAGTTCGAGGAGTTCGTCTGTCCGCCAAAGATTTGTCGAAGGAGGAAGCGCAGCAAAATCGGTCATGCTTCCACCATGGCGGCGCCGACTTCCACACCCAACGCCGGACGAGGCTATGTGGACAAGCCCGTTTCGACGGTTCCCCGCATAAGCGGTGATGCGGAACGTCGAGGGCGCAGGGAACCGTCGAAACGGCCGCCAGTCCGGCCGCTCCAGCAGTTCCGGCGGCGACGGCGGCAGCCGGAGCGAGACGCCATGGCGCTCAGGAGTAGTACTGCCCCAGCGTCTCGGCCTTGAAGTCGAAGAAAGTGCCGGATTCGATGGCCAGGCGGGCGTCGTCCACCATTTTCACCACGAACCGCTCGTTGTGGATCGAGATCAGGGTGGCGGACAGCATTTCCTTGCCCTTGAACAGGTGGTGGATGTACGCCCGTGAGTAATGCGTGCAGGTGTAGCAGTCGCAGCCGTCCTGTAGGGGGCCGAAGTCACGCTTGTATTTTGCCCCGGACAGGTTGAACCGGCCCTGGGGTGTGTAGAACGCCGAGTTCCGGGCCACCCGGGTGGGGGAGACGCAGTCGAACGTGTCGGCCCCATTCTCAATTGCCGTGAAAATATCGTCCGGCTCCGAGATGCCCAGCAGGTGGCGCGGCTTGTCCTCCGGCAGTTCCTCGTTGCACCAGCGCACAATCGTTCCCAGGTTCTCCTTCTCCAAGGCCCCGCCGATGCCGAAGCCGTCGAACGGCATGGCGCCCAGGTCACGGCACGCCTTCCGGCGGAGGTCCTCATACTGGGCGCCCTGAATCACGCCGAACAGGGCCTGGTACGGTTTCCCCGCCCGGGACGACGTGAGCCGGAAGTGCTCCGCAATGCAGCGCAGTGCCCACAGCCGGGTGCGCTCCAGTGACTCTTCCTGGTAGCCGCGCGAGTTCTGCAAGGTAGTGAGCTCGTCGAAGGCGAACATGATGTCCGCGCCGATCTTGTGCTGCACCTGCATCGAGATTTCGGGGGAGAAACGGTGCCGGTCTCCGTTCAGGTGCGATTTGAACCAGACCCCGTCGTCGTCAATGTGGGCAAGGCGCTCCTTGCCGGGGGCAACGGCATCGTCAGGTCCGGACGCGTCCACAGATTTCATGTCGATGACCTTCTTGAAACCCGAGCCGAGGCTCATGACCTGGAACCCGCCCGAGTCCGTGAACGTGGGCCCGGGCCAGTTCATGAACGCACCAAGGCCGCCTGCCTCGTCCAGAATGTCCGCTCCCGGCTGCAGGTAGAGGTGGTAGGCGTTGGCCAGCAGCGCCTGGGCCCCGAGGTCCGCCATGGACTCGGGGAGCACAGCCTTAACCGTGGCTTTGGTCCCGACGGCGATGAACGCCGGGGTCTGTATCTCCCCGTGGGGTGTGGTGATGGTGCCGGTGCGTCCCAGGAACTGACCCACGTTCGAAGCTACCTGGGCAGCGGACGGCGGACAGGTTTCGGCAAGGCGGGTGCCAACCCGGAACCCGAACTCGGACTTCCGGGCCGACGCGCCCCGCGCCGCTTCATCAGGAAACGCGGGCTCGAAGCCGGGGTCTGCCGGGGCGGCGGAAGGGGAAGGACCGGAAGCAGGGTTGGCTGGCACCGTACCAGTGTGCCAGCAATCGCGCAGGCCGCTCAGCTCACGGGTTCTGATGTGGGGTAGTTCTCAGCCCGCCACGAATCCCAGGAGGTGCGGACTGCATCAAGCCTGGCGGCACCCAGGCCGTACGTGGAAGCGATCACCAGGGACCCGCCGTCGGGCCTGACGTCTTCGATGGCAAGCTGGTTCGCCACCACAAGGAGTCCGTCACCATGGTCAGCATAGCTGTGGACCGTCAGTCCCACCTGGTGGTTGGTCCGGTACCAGACCTTTCCGGAGATCTCCTCGCCGGTGGCCAAGGTCAGCTGGTAGTTCTCACCCCGGGAGGGGAGATCGGCCAAACCGAGTTTTTCAATTCCTGAGCCTGGCCCGCCCGGTACCTGCAGGAACAACGTGCGGCGCTTGCCGTGCGGGTGCCGTTCAAGTGCGAACCGGAGCTGCTGCAGGAACGTAAGCCAGCCCTGGGTGATGTCCTCGTCCCAGGCCGCCCACTCAGAGTTGTGGTCCACGGCAGCCCGGGTCACACTCACCAGGGTTCCCTGGGGGACAGGCCTCAGCTCGAAGACGTCCCCGCCGTGGACTGTCAGGCTGGTATGGTCCGGGGCCTCCTCCACGTCCGCGGAGAAGTATATTTCCTTGATCTCGGCGTCCAGGTCCTCGGCTTGCCAGCCGTGCCATTCGGCGACTTTGGACGGTTCGCGCAGCATTGTCCAGACCTGCGGCGCGTCAGCATTGATCACCACGCTCAGATTGTTAGTCATAGCCCCGAATGTACAACTCCGGCCGGACCCCGGGTAGGGGGAATTTCCTTAGGAGCGGACAGCCTCAAGTTCGTTGCTGATGCGGCGCTCCAGTTCCCCGGTGCCGATGGTTTCCGAACCTCCGTGCGCCCGGAGGAACAGCAGGGATTCGAGCCGCAGAAGGCGCCATTCCCGTTCGGCGTCATGGTTGGAGTTGTCGATTGACCGGAAAATTTCCTTGTCGTACAGGTTGGGTTCGTTGAGCGAGCGCTGCCGGACCTTGGCGGCCATCCTCGCCTTGAACGGATCGGTCTCCTGGTTTTCGGGTGTGCGGATCAGCCGCTCGTAAACTTCGGCCCGCTCCTTCTGGCCGTCCTGCCGGCAGATGTAGCTGGACAGCGCCAGGGACGCCTCCACGGAGGCCCACCGGCCGGGGTTCCCGTCGTAGGGCAGGACGTTCAGCAGGTCCGCGACGGCCAGCGCGCCGTCCGCGTCCTTGAGGGTAATGAAGAGTTCATGGGCCAGGTCGCTGAGGTCCTTGAGGCAGCTGCCCGACTTGAAGTTCACGCCTTTGGCGAGCCGGTCGGCCAGCAGCAGCACGCCCGTCGCGTCCGGGTGGGCTTCCGCTGCAGTTTCCACCACAGATTCCGGTGTGCCTTCCGGAGCCGGGATCAGCGCGAGTTCCTCCTCGCCCGGACCGCTTGCAGCGGGAGGAACCGGGGGCAGGGGCGGTACGACGACGGCGGGAGCTGCTGCTGCCGCGGCGGGTGTTTCGCCGGGCTGCTCCTGCGCGGCCTCCTCGGAAGGCGCCGCCTCTGCTGGCTGCGGAAGCTGCGCCACGGCGCCGGCCCCTCCGTCGGTGACAGTCACGGTGGTGCCGACGGCGATGCGAAGTGTCCCGCCGCCGGAAAGGCTGGCAAGTACCAGGGCGGGTGCGCCGAAATCGTCCGTTTCCAGCTCCACCTGATGGATCTCCGCTGTCCGTTCGCCGTCGGGCAGGAGGATACAGCTGCCGGTGGTCAGGGTCCCAGCCTGCTGTTCACGATGGTGCCGGGCGGCTGGTGTTTCGGTCATGGGAGTCCTTAAGTTCTCTTGCGGTCCGCCCTACAGTCTACAAAGGAGGGGGCCCGAAGTCGGGGACGCCGGGTGCCGCCGAGGGTGTCAGAACCCCACACCCGCGAAGGCAAGGGCCTGCCGGATGAGGCCGCCCCGCCCGCCGCTGAACTCCACCTGGACGCCGGGACTGAGAACTTCGGCGGGGGTCATCCAGGTGAGTTCAAGGGCATCCTGGCGTGGCTCGCACTCGCCGGTCACGGGGATGACGTAGGCCAGGGACACGGCGTGTTGGCGCTCGTCCGTGAAGCCTGTCTGGGAGGGAGCGGGAAAGTACTCCGCCACGGTGAAGGGGACCGGGCTGATGGGCAGCTGCGGGAACGCCAGCGGGCCGAGGTCCTTTTCCATGTGCCGGAGAAGGGCTGCGCGGATGGTCTCGCGGTAGATGACGCGGCCGGAAACGAGGGAACGGACCATGGTGCCGTCCTCGTCAGCCTGGAGGAGGGTACCCACCTCATTGACGAACCCCAGCGGATCCAACCGGACGGGCACTGCCTCCACGTAAACCATGGGCAGCCGCCCTCGCGCCTCAAAAAGGTCTTCTTCGGAGAGCCAGCCGGGATTCGGGTCAGGGGTGCGCACGTTCATGGTTAAGTTCTACCGCATGGGACGCCGCTCCGAGATCCATACCGTTGGCGGCACATGCGGCGCGCCGGGGCCGGCGTCCGGATTGGGGACGTGGAGGGTGCTGCCGAATGCCTCTTCGGTGATGCTGGCCTCCACGCCTGCGGAGGTGAGCCTTTCCCGCAGAGGTTCGAGGCCGCCGTCGTACTCAAAGCCCAGCCCTGAGCGTGGAGTTCCGGACGCCGGCCGCACCAGGAGCACCCCGCCGTTCTTGGCGGTGAAGTCGGCAGTTTCGTCAGCGTCCGGCACAGGGCGGGGGCGGGCACCGACGTGGCGCAGTGTGGCGGATGCCGAGGCAGTGTCCTCCGTCAGCCAAACCCCGACGACGGCGAGGGCCGGGTCAGCGCCGGTGTCCTGGACGTTTTGGGCGGCTTTGTCAGCAAGGAAACTGAAACCGTCCGGCGCGGTAATCCTGCAGGCTTCGCCGCGGTCCGCCATGACCAGCCCGGCAGGCGTGGTTCCGTCATCCTGGGCGGCGAGGTTCGTCCGGCGGGCGAACTCAGCCAGGTCTCCGACTTCCACCGCCAACGCTGTGGTTCCGTCCTCTGCCGCTCCTTCCGGTACTTCCTTGAGGGCAAGGCGGCCCGAGCCGGCGTCGAAGACGCGGAACCCGCCGTCGCCCTCGCTCAAGACCAGGCCCAGGGCGGTCAGGAGGCGGTCCCAGGCTTCGATGTTGGAGGTGAAGTGGAGGGGGCGGACACGCAGCATGGCTTCTCCTGTGCATGGTGATGGGACTTTGGTGCCATCCTGCCACGAGGTCCGCCGGGTGCCGCCTCGCTTGTGCTGCCGGAGCGCAGGAGCAGAATAGGGCCATGGCTGTTGAACTCGAGGAACTGCTGGTTCCGGATGCTGCCGCCTGGCGCCGTTGGCTGGAGCAAAACCACAAAACCAGCCCCGGTGTATGGCTCGTCCTGCATAAAAAGGGCGGGCAGGTGACCCGCCTGGACTACGCGGCAGCGCTGGACGAGGCCCTGTGTTTTGGCTGGATTGACGGTCAGGCCAAACGGCGGGACGGTGAAAGTTCCTTCCAGCGGATGACGCCCCGCGGACCCAGGAGCCCGTGGTCGGCAAGGAACGTCACGTATGTGGCCCGGCTGGAGGCCGATGGCCGGATGACGGACGCGGGACGGGCGGCGGTGAACGCAGCGAAGGAAGACGGCCGGTGGGACAAGGCCTACGAAGGACAGGCAACCGCCGAAGTCCCGGCGGACCTGGCAGCGGCAATAGCCGCCGTTCCTGCCGCCCAGGCCATGTTCGATGTCCTCACCAGGACCAACCGGTTCGCCCTGATTTACCGGACGAACTCGGTGAAGCAGGCCGCCACCCGGGAGCGGAAGATTGCCGGGTTTGTGGAGATGCTGGCCCGCGGTGAGGCGCCGTACCCGCAGAAGAAGCGTCCGCCGGTGCAGCAGTAGCAGTCATCAGGTGATGGAAGCGGCGGCCTCGATGGCCATCCAGGCCTGCAGCTGTGTGGAAAGGTCCACGCTGGTTCCAGGCGGGTAGGTGGCGTCCGCCGGGCAGGCCGCATGCGTGGAGAAAACGGGCCGTTCGTGCTGACCATTGCGGATGCGGCCATCGCCCGGGCCGGCAGGACGCCTGCCGTCCCAAAAAGCGCCGGCGGTGTTTAACACCAGCCGTGCAGCGGTAGCCCGGGTCCGTTCAGGAAGCCGGGGGTCGACTGCGGCGAGGGCGAGGTAGCGGCAGAGGATCCCGGTGAAGAGGCCGCCGTCGCCCGTTCCCTCGCAGCGCAGGACCATCCGGGGAGCACCTGGGGTGTCCTGGTCGGCGGAGGCGCTTTGCTCCGGAACAGTCAGCAGCCGCTCCACGCCCTCGACCAGCGCTGTGGCCCGGGCAAGATTCGCTTCCCCGCCCAGTTCAAGCAGCGCGCCCAGGACCGGGCCCTGGTTGTAGGTGTAGAGCGCCCTGTCGACCACCACGTTCCCTTCCGGGCTGAGCCGGGCGCCGTCGAGGTACAGGCCCTGGTCCGGGTCGAAGAGGGCGGCGTCCAGCCAGTCCAGCAGGGACTGCGCCTTTGCCAGGTGGCCGGTGCGGGCATAGAAGAGAGCGATGGGTGCAGTGGCGGGCGTGTTCTTGAAGTCCCGCTTTTTGCTCCAAAAGGCACCTCCGCCCATGTCGCCGGTGCAGGCGGCGTCAAACTGCAGGGTGAGTGACGCGCGGATGCCGGCATAACGCTGCCCGGTCTCCTTTGCCAATTGGTCGAGCCGCAGGACGGCGAGGGCGAGCCAGGCCATGTCGTCGTAATAGTTGTTGACGAGGGTGAACGCGTTGCGCAGCCACATCCCGGTCACCAGCCTGGACGCCAACTGCCGGGCGGTGGTCCTGCCGGGGCCGTCGAACCGTGATGCCGGTGTTGCGCCGTTTTCCAGTTCCCGCCGGCCGGCATCCACCAGGCAGTCAACGTAGTGGGCCTGCCACCAGTAATGCCAGGGCCGGAGCAGGTGCCCCTTCAGGGAGTACCGCACGGCAGGGGCCGGCCATTTCACCGACCCGAGGTGTGTTCCCGGCAGGAAAAACAGCTTCCTGCCGAAAAGAGCGGTCACCGAACGGGCGGCCGCGTTG
The DNA here is from genome assembly GCF_059089685.1 of Arthrobacter sp. sptzw42. Classification (NCBI taxonomy): domain Bacteria; kingdom Bacillati; phylum Actinomycetota; class Actinomycetes; order Micrococcales; family Micrococcaceae; genus Arthrobacter; species Arthrobacter sp. sptzw42. The sequence continues at coordinate 93,809 of NZ_JBNHEX010000009.1, read as the reverse complement.
GCCCTTTCCTGCCAGTCAACGGGAGAAGAGGCGTCCGCGAAAGTCATGGCTTCCACCCTAGCCGGGTCCGGCGGCATGCCGGACGGTGGCCAGGTAGTGCAGATCGGCCGCAATTTCAGTTAACATGCACTAACTAATGCTTCGCGGTCACCTGCGGGAGCAGGCACGCATCGAGGAGGATGTATGGACGTTACCGGGAGTGTCGCGCTGGTTACCGGGGGCGCCTCGGGACTGGGGGCAGCTACCGCCCGCAGGTTGTTCGACGGCGGCGCAGCAGTGGTGCTACTGGATCTTCCGTCCTCCGCAGGCGCAGCTTTCGCGGAGGAGCTGAACAGCAGAACTGCGTCAGGAAACCCCCGACAGTCCGCCGTCTTTGTACCCGCGGATGTAACGAACGAAGCGGACGTCCAGGCTGCTGTCGACGCCGCGACGGCGCTTGGACCCTTGCGGATTGTGGTCAACTGCGCCGGCATCGCCACTCCGGGAAAGGTTTTGGGCCGGGAGGGGGTGCTTCCACTGGAGGCGTTCAACCGGGTTATTCAGGTAAACCTGGTGGGGACCTTCAATGTGCTCCGCCTCGCAGCAGCGGCAATGGTCACCACTGAGCCGGTCATTACAAAGCTGGGCGGACCCGAACGGGGCGTCATCATCAATACCGCTTCCGTTGCTGCCTTCGAAGGACAGATCGGCCAGCCCGCCTACGCGGCGTCCAAAGGTGCTGTAGCAGCCATGACCCTGCCCATTGCACGCGAGCTGGCGCGCTCGCTGGTGCGGGTGGTCACCATAGCTCCGGGAATCTTCGAAACGCCCATGATGGCGGGACTGCCGCAGGAAGCCCAGGACTCCCTGGGCGCCCAGGTGCCGCACCCCTCGCGGCTGGGAAAGCCCGAGGAATATGCCAGCCTCGCGGCGCACATCGTGGACAACGCCATGCTGAACGGTGAAACCATCCGGCTTGACGGCGCCATCCGGATGGGACCGAAATGACCAGCACTGCCCATCCCGCCGCTGGAACCGTATCCAGCCTGCCCCCGGCCGACTTCTTCGCCGTCGAATCCCTGCTGAACCAGGCCGAGCGGGAGAAGCTGGCCGAACTGCGTGAATTTCTGGCCGCGGAAATCGCTCCCTTCGCAGGAGAGTGGTGGAACAAGGCGGAGTTTCCGGCGCACATCCTGCCCAAACTGGCGGCCCTGCAGCTGAGCACTCCGGCGCAGCGCGGCTACAGCCACTTGTTCGCTGGGCTGGTGATCGCCGAAATGACGCGGGTGGACACCTCGATCGCCACCTTTTTCCTGGTCCATCACGACCTTTTTGTGGAGTCCCTGTACGCCTTCGGCAGCGAGGACCAGAGGCACCGGCTGCTGGACGACGCGTCGAACCTGCGCATTACCGGCGCCTTCGCCCTGACGGAACCGGGCCACGGCTCCGATGTCGCCGGTGGCATGGAGACGCGCGCCCGGAGGATCTCCTCCGCCACGGGAGAGCCGGATAAGGACGGGGACACCTGGGTGCTGAACGGGGCAAAACGGTGGATCGGCAACGGAACGTTCTGCGGCTACATGCTGGTGTGGGCCCGGGACGAGGCGGACGGAGCTGTGCGGGGGTTCATTGTGGACGCCACCTTGCCGGGCGTCAGCAGGTCCCGGATTGAAAACAAGATTGCCTTGCGGACCGTCCAGAACGCCGACATTGTCTTCGATAACGTCCGGGTGGCGGAAGCGGACCGCTTCGTTGCGGTCAACAGCTTCGAGGACACCAACGAACTCCTCCGGGGTTCGCGCATCATGGTCGCCTGGCAGGCTGTGGGCCAGCAGCTGGCGGCCTTCGACGTCGCGCGGGAGTACGCCGTCGAACGCCGGCAGTTCGGGCGCCCGCTCGCGCAGTTCCAGCTGGTCCAGCAGCAGCTCGTCACCATGCTCGGCAACGCCGTGGCGAGCATGGGGATGATGTCGGGGCTCGCAAGACTGCAGGACGAAGGGGCCGCTGACATGCCGCAGGTGGCCCTGGCCAAGTCCTATATCAGCGCCCGGATGCGGGAGACAGTGGCGCTGGGCCGGTCCATCCTGGGCGGCAACGGAATCGTCACTGACTACCGGATGGCGAAGATCTTCTCGGACGCGGAGGCCATCTACACCTACGAAGGGTCGTTCGAAATCAACAGCCTGATTGTGGGCCGTGCCGTCACGGGCGTGTCGGCGATTGTTTAGTCACCTGCGGGGTACGGCTGCATTTCGCCGGCCTCGATCCGGATGTCCAGCGAATTGTTCTTCACGGGCATGGGGCAGGTGCCGTAGCGGGTAAAGGCGCTGGGGTAGTTGATGGCCCGGTTGAAATCCAGGACAACTGACCCGTCCGGCCGGGGCCGCGGCAGGGCAAGCTTCCGCCAGTCATCGGTGGTGTCGCCGTTGGTTTCATCGTGGAACGTTACGGTCAGGGCCCCGAGTTTTTCCTCTTCCGCCTGCAGCCGGAATTCGTGCCCGCTGCCGTGAAGGCGGAATACCACCTCGCCCACCGTGCGGTGTATCCCGCCCACCAGCGGATTGGCCGTCGCGATGGGCACATCCACCGGCTCCGGGTACGCCTCGAACCTGCCGGCCACCTCCCAGCGGGGGTTGTACGGGTAGGTGGGGACGCCGTCGAATTCTGTGAAAACGGGCGACTTGGCGTCCCGGGTGCGGATGGCGTACCTGCCTCCGCGCCTGGCCAGCTCAACCACAACCTGCGTCCCGTCCCCGCCGCCGAACCCCACCCACATCAGGGACTCCTCGTCCGCGAGGGCGGCGGAAACCGTGCCATGGACGGGCTTGCCCGAGTCCACCAGAGACAGGCCGTCAGCCGGCGCGGCGGTGAGCGCCGCCGTCGTACCGTCCGTTGACCAGAGCCCGGGCGCGAGGTCGACGCCGGCGGGAGTCTCCTCCAGCCACTGGAAGGAGGTGAGGGTCAGCCAGCCGTGGGGGGCGGCGAGGGCCTTGTTCCGGTTGTCGCGGAAGCGCTGCCAGCGCTCCACCCTGGCCGCTGGAATGGTGCTCATGGTTCCCTTCCGAGGTTTCGTCTGCGCCGGCTACAACCGCGCAGCGCGGGTGTTCATTCCACGGCGACGCCGCCCGCCCTGTTGAATGGGTACGTGGACATTTTGGCAGGGGTAAGCAGTGAATCGCTCAGGGCGCTGACCTGGATCAGTGCAGCTGTCTTGGGAGCGGCCATGCTTCTGTGGCGGCGGCACCGCCCGGACCAGGCGCTGTTGGGGGCCGTCCTTGTATTTATGGCGGCCAGCACCGGCGCAGGCATCTACGTCCTCAACCACTGGAGCGACGGCCGCTGGGGCGGCGACGCGCAGTCCAGGCTCAGTCCGCCGCCGTTGTCCAGTGCGCCAGTCGTGGGTGACTTCCTGAAGCCCCTGGAAGCGGCCCTGGGCGGCATGGCCGACGGTGTCAACGACTTCATCGACTTCCGGGCGGCCCTGCCGGTGGCGCTGGACTTTTTTGCTGCAGCAGGATGGGCCTTGGCTGCCGCCGTTCCGGCAGGGCTGGTGGTCCTTGCGGTCAATGCCCGGGCTGCCAGGCGTCGGAAGGCCGCACTGGTTCGCTACAGGACCGAGCTGGAAAGGCTCCGCATGGAGCTGGAGGGCGTCAAACGCCACGTCGGTTACCCAACGAATGACATTTTCCGAGACGGATTCCCGTGACGTGCCGCACAGCGGGTAGCATCGTTAGCTAGTAACGTGGCTCACAGTATCCAGCGCAGTGTACGAGCCAAGCCCGAAACCCTCGAAAGACAGCTTCCATGGCTCACACTGCAGCACATTCTGAAACCGACCTTGCCTCCGAATTGAGGGCAGACGTCCGCCGCGTCTCCACCCTCTTGGGTGAATCCCTGGTCCGCCAGCACGGTCCCGAGCTCCTGGACCTCGTGGAGCAGGTCCGCCTCCTGACGAAGGAATCCAAGGAAGCTGCCCGCGGCGGCGCCGATGCCACCGGCCCGTGGAGCGCGCACGACGTCGTGGCCCAGGTCCGCGAGCTCCTCGGCTCCCTGCCCATCGAGCAGGCCACCGACCTTGTCCGGGCCTTTGCCTTCTACTTCCATCTCGCCAATGCCGCCGAACAGGTCCACCGCGTGCGCGGGCTGCGGACGCGGGCGGAAAAGGACGGCTGGCTCGCAAAGACCGTAACGGAAATCGTTGAGCAGGCCGGCCCCGGCGTGCTGCAGGAAGTAGTCAACGGGCTCGATGTCCGTCCCATCTTCACTGCCCACCCCACCGAGGCCTCACGCCGTTCAGTGCTGGACAAGATCCGCAAGCTCTCCGACGTGCTGTCCCAGCCCACCAGCGAGGGCACCGCGGCCCGCCGCCGCCAGGACCGGCAGCTCGCCGAAATCATCGACCAGATGTGGCAGACGGATGAACTCCGCCAGGTCCGGCCCACGCCGGTGGATGAAGCACGGAACGCCATCTACTACCTGGGCGGCATCCTCACCGACGCCATGCCCGAAATGCTCACCGAGCTCTCGGAACTGCTGGGCGAACACGGAGTCAGCCTCGCGTCCCAGGACGCCCCCATCCGTTTCGGTTCCTGGATTGGCGGTGACCGTGATGGTAACCCCAACGTCACCGCCGCCGTAACCAGGGAGATCCTGCAGATCCAGAACCAGCACGCAGTCCGGATCAGCATCGGCATGATGGACGAGCTGATTTCCATCCTCTCCAACTCCACCGCGCTTGCCGGCGCGGACAAGGCGCTGCTTGAATCCATCGACGCCGACCTCAAGAAGCTGCCGGGGCTGGACCGGCGGGTGCTGGAGCTCAACGCCCAGGAGCCCTACCGGCTGAAGCTCACCTGCATCAAGGCCAAGCTGATCAACACCGGCAAGAGGGTGGCTGCAAACTCGAACCACGAGCACGGCCGGGACTACAGCGGCACCGACGAACTCCTGGCGGACCTGGAACTGCTGGAACTCTCGCTCCGCAACCACTCGGCGTCGCTGGCTGCGGACGGCGCCCTTGCCCGGGTCCGCCGCGCCATCGCTTCCTTTGGCCTGCACCTGGCTACCCTGGACATCCGCGAACACGCCGACCACCACCATGACGCCGTGGGCCAGCTCATGGACCGGATCGGGGGGCCAGGGCTGCGCTATGCGGAACTGAGCCGCGGTGAACGGTTTGAGGTGCTGGGCTCCGAACTCGCCTCCCGGCGCCCGTTGTCCGGCCACCCGATCAAGCTCGACGGCGCCGCGGACGGAACGTACGACGTCTTCCGCGAAATCCGCCGCGCCCTGCGCATGTACGGCCCGGACGTCATCGAGACCTACATCATCTCCATGACCCGCGGAGCCGACGACGTCCTTGCCGCCGCGGTCCTGGCCCGTGAAGCCGGCCTGGTGAACCTCTTCGGTGAGAAGCCGTACGCCAAAATCGGGTTCGCGCCGCTGCTGGAAACCGTGGAGGAGCTGAGGGCATCCGCCGAGATCGTGGACCGGCTGCTGTCCGACCCCTCCTACCGTGAACTCGTGCGGCTGCGCGGGGATGTCCAGGAGATCATGCTGGGCTATTCGGACTCCAACAAGGAATCCGGCGTGATGACCAGCCAGTGGGAAATCCACAAGACCCAGCGCAAGCTGCGGGACGTTGCCGCCAAACACGGCGTGCGCGTGCGCCTGTTCCACGGCCGCGGCGGCTCCGTTGGCCGCGGCGGCGGGCCCACCTACGATGCCATCCTGGCCCAGCCCAACGGCGTCCTGGAAGGTGAAATCAAGTTCACCGAGCAAGGCGAAGTCATCTCGGACAAGTACTCGCTGCCCGAACTTGCCCGGGAAAACCTTGAGCTGTCCCTGGCGGCCGTGCTGCAGGGATCCGCACTGCACCGCGACCCGCGCACCTCCGCCGACCAGCGGGAACGGTACGGGCACGTGATGGAAACCATTTCCGATGCCGCTTTTGAACGGTACCGGAACCTGATCGACGACCCCGACCTGCCCGCCTACTTTCTGGCCTCCACCCCGGTGGAACAGCTGGGCTCGCTGAACATCGGCTCCCGCCCGTCGAAGCGTCCCGACTCCGGCGCGGGACTTGGCGGCCTGCGCGCCATCCCATGGGTGTTCGGCTGGACCCAGTCCCGGCAGATCGTCCCGGGCTGGTTCGGTGTCGGCTCCGGCCTGAAGGCTGCACGCGAGGCAGGGAACTCGGCACAGCTGGTGGAGATGTGGGAGAACTGGCACTTCTTCCGGTCCGTGCTGTCCAACGTGGAGATGACCCTGGCCAAGACTGACCTGGACATCGCCGGATACTACGTGTCCACGCTGGTCCCGGCCGAGCTGCACCACATTTTCAGGGCCATCCGCGAGGAGTACGAGCTCACGGTGGCCGAGGTCCAGAACCTGACAGGGGAGAACCTGCTCCTGGACGCCCAGCCCACGCTTAAGCGTTCCCTGGAGATCCGCGACCAGTACCTGGACCCCATCAGCTACCTGCAGGTGGAACTCCTGCGCCGCGTCCGCTCAGAGAGCGGAAGCATCAGCGGGGCCGAGATTGACGAACGCCTGCAGCGGGCCATGCTGATCACCGTCAACGGCGTGGCGGCCGGCCTGCGCAACACGGGCTAAGACGCTCTCTCACTTAACGGCGGTTTTCCCCGGACGCTCTCTCACCCGGGGTAAGAGCGTCCGGGGTTTTCCTGCGTGAAGTGAGAGAGCGTCTCGGTAGGGTTGGGGCATGCCTTCGTTCCAAACCCGCCTGAAAATCACCGGCCTGAAGCCTGGAAACCCGCCCGAAGCCGTTATGGATGCAGCGGTGGAGGCGCTGGAAACACGCCACCATGTGGAGTCGAACCAGCTGCAGATAGCCGGAGGGGTTCCGCAGCTGAACCTCCGGTTCCTTGTTGAGGCGGCGGAGTACAGCGGCGAGAACCATCAGGCGCTGGAATCGGCTGCCATGATGCGCGACGCCGTCGAACGCGTTGCGCTGACCGGTTCGCTGATGGTGCTGCGTCGCAGCCGCGGCCGCTGGTTCCCGGTCGGCAACGGCTAGGCCAGGGGAGGCTCCGGCTCCTCAACGGGGGATCTGCTGCCGCGGCGCCGGGTCACAATAACGCCCACGACGACGCCGATCACCAGTCCCAGCGCCACTCCGATCAGCGAGCTGGCCCAGAATGGCAGCCCGGTTGCTGAGCCGGTGAAGTAACCCAATCCCACCAGCCAGCAGGCCCAGAGCACTGCGCCGAGGCCCGCACACAGGCTGAAGCCGCGGACTGAGACGTTGGCGATCCCGGCAGTGGCGGACGTGGCGAGCCTTCCGCCCGGGATGAAACGGGCCCCGATAATGGCTCCGTATGTGGACGAACGGCCGGCCTTTGCGATGGCGTCGTGGATTCCGGAGTGCACGCGGCGGCCCCACTTCCAGCGGTCAAGGATGTGGCTCAGGCGCCTTCTGAACAACTGGAACACCACAACGTCGCCGAGCCATGAGGCCAGGGCGGACAAGGCCAGCACCAGCAGCACGTTGGCCCTGCCGTCAGCGGAAAGTGCCCCGCCGGTGATCACCACCATTTCGGACGGGACGGGCGGAAAGATGGCATCGCCCAGCACGATGGGGATGATCCAGAAATAGATGGCCGTCCCCCAGCTGTCAGCGTAGCTGTTGTCCATTGCCACAAGGTACCGCAGATAGGGACTGCAGGAACCGTCGGCTTGGAACGCCGTGACGGCCGGCCGCGCCATGGCAGCCGGAGCGCGTCAGCGGGAACCGGAACCGGCGGCCTCGCTGAGCTGCAGCCGGCTCCTGTACTCCACCGGCCGTCCGGAAATCGGGTCAACGAAACGGATGCCACGGGCCAGGAGCTGCAGCGGCCGGGCGTAGTCGTCCGGAGCCTTGTCCAGCAGTTCAGGGTAAAACGCGTCATGAACGATTCCCAGCCCCAGTGAGGCCATGTGCACCCGCAACTGGTGGGTTTTTCCCGTGTGGGGTTCGAGCCGGTACAGCGCCCGGCGCGGGGGAGTGCCGGGAGCGCCGCCGTCGAACACCTCCAGCCGCTCGATCCGGGTTTCTGCGTTGGGCTCGCCATCGACCACTTCGGCCAGCAGGTAGCTGCGGGACTTCGTCATGCGGTTGCGCACCACCACGGGAAATTCGACGGCGGGATACCCCTGGGCGGGTTCCGCGGCGGAGACACACTCGTAGCCTTTCCGGACCTGGCGCCTCTCAAACAGGACCTGGTACCTGCCCCGGGTTTCCGGATTGGTGGAGAGCAGCAGGACGCCGGCGGTCATGCGGTCCAGCCGGTGCATCGGGATCAGGTCCGGCAGGTCGAGTTGGTTCCGCAGGCGCACCAGGGCGGATTCCTGGATATATGTCCCGCCCGGCGTGGTGGGCAGGAAGTGCGGTTTGTCCACCACCAGCAGGTGCTCGTCCTGGTGCAGGATGTCCAGTTCCACGGGAATACGGGTTTCGGGCGGCAGCGTCCGGTAATACCAGATGAACGTGTGGTCCTGCAGTGGAGTGCCGCGGTGCAGCGGGACCCCGCCCTCGCCAACGATCTCGCCGGCGTCGAACCTGTCCTCGATGCCCTGAGGATCAATGTGGCCCCACCGGTGCATCATGTAGTCCATGGCCGTGTCCCACGGTCCCTCTTCCGGAAGGCGGAGGCGGGTTGCGTTGACGCCGTCGCGCACGGGGAGGGGGGATTGCATCACCGCACAATTCTATTACCGTCCACGACTTCGGCGGCGCCGGGGACTCCGAAACCACTGCCAAGGCGTGGGGCAACTTCCTGGAAAAGGTTTACGCGCAATAGGGACGATTGGCAGATGGACCTCATCCGGGAGGCTGGGTCAGGCTGCCCACCCCCCCTGCCGACGGCGTCCGAGCTGGTACCAATTCGCCAGGCAGCGGTTGGCTAGGTCCGCGAAGGCGTCAACGGCCGTCACGCAGTAGCAACTGGCACGGCGTCCTCGGACGGCCGAAGGAACATCCGGCTCCCGAGCCCGGAGGGTTATGACGAGGAGGTCAGCAAAGCGGTATTTTCTGCGAGAGTTGTATCCGTGCTTACCCGCAGACTCCTCCAGCTTTTCCTTGGCCTTGCCATGTACGGCATTTCCCTCGCCCTGTTTGTCAGGGCTGGACTGGGCCTGGACCCATGGGATGTTTTCCACCAAGGCGTAGCCGGCAGGACCGGGCTCAGCATTGGCGTGGTAATCATCATCGTCAGCTTCCTGGTACTGCTTCTGTGGCTTCCCCTGCAGCAGCGCCCCGGTTTCGGAACGCTCTGCAACGCCGTGCTGGTGGGTGTATTCGCCGACATCGGTCTTGCTCTGCTTCCTGCTGTCTCCCACCTGGGCGGCCGGATCGGCATGCTGGCCGGCGCGGTGCTGCTGAACGGGATCGCCTCAGCCTGCTATATCGGTGCCCGCTTCGGCCCCGGCGCCCGCGACGGGCTGATGACAGGACTGGCGCGGCGAACGGGCTGGTCCGTCAGGTTGTCCCGCACCCTCATTGAAGTGGTGGTCCTGGTGGTCGGCTGGATCCTGGGCGGCTCCGTGGGAGCGGGGACGGTTGTCTATGCCCTTGCTATCGGGCCGCTTGTCCAGTTGCTGCTCCCGGTGTTCATGGTGCCGGCAGCGCTCTCTGCAGAGGCCGGTTCCCATAAACGCAGCGACGACACAGCCGCCGCTGCGCCGGAACCGCCCGCCGGCAAGGGCTGACGCAGGGCTCCCGCAGCAGGGGCCGGTGCTCCTAAAGCAGCGGCCGGAATGCCCGCCCGGGAATCCTACGGCAGGAGCGGCTGGCACTGGGGACAGAAGTAAATGTCCCTTTCTTCCTCGCCGTTCAACTTCCCCAACAGGCCGCGCCGAATGGGTGTTCCGCATTTCAGGCACGGCTGGTGTTCCCGGCGGTACACCCAGTACCCGGGCCGCCCGGCCATTCTTCCTACCGGCATGCCTTTTGCGTTGAGGATAGTCACGCGGCGCCCGGGGCCAAGGTTTACTTCCAGCAGCTGTTTGGCGTCGGTCATCATGGTCCGCACATCCTGGACTGCGGATACCGGGGACGCAGGATGCACGTTGGAGAGGAAGCACGTTTCACAGCGGTAGATGTTGCCGATGCCAGCGAGGTTGCGCTGGTCCAGGAGGGCGACCCCGATGGGGACGTCAGGGGCAGCACGGACCCGGCGCTCGGCTTCGTCCAGGTCCCAGTCCGGGCCCAGGAGGTCAGGGCCGAGGAACCCGACAATCGAGTCCTCATTTGCTGTGGCAACCACCTCAACCACGCCCAGTGAGAAACCGACCGCGTCCGCCACCGGTGTGCGCAGCACGCACCGGGCCGTGTATCCCGGCTTCCGCCACCTGCCGCCCGGCGGGTAAACCTGCCAGGTTCCCTCCATTTTCAGGTGCGAATGGATTGTGAGTTTTTTGTCCTCGGGGCCCTCCACCCGCATGAGCAGGTGTTTGCCCCGGGCCAGGACTTCGGCCATTGTCCAGCCAGCCAGGTTCAGTGTGGCGAAGCGGGGCACACGGAAATCGGAGGCCAAAAGTTTCTGCCCGGCCAAGGCCTGGTGCAATTGGTGGGCTGCCCGCCAGACCGAGTCCCCTTCAGGCACGGATCCTCAGTCCCTTCGGGGTGGAGTAGGCGCCGGCCGAGCTCAGGGCGGCGGCAACAGAGGTGTCCAGGATCCCGTGCCCGTTCACCTTCTCCATGATCAGCTTGTCGACGGCGCCGCGGGTCACCACGCCCACCAACGCTGTGCCCGCTGCGGCGAGGATTTCGTCGTCGTCGCTGAAGGCCAGCAGTGTCTTTCCGCCCCGCTCCACGTACAGCACCAGCGCCCCGTCCACCAGCACCACCAGTGCGCCCGCCTTCCGTCCGGGGCGGTGCCCTGTTCCGGCTTCGTCATGGAGTGCCGGCCACGGGAGGGCAGCGCCGTAGGGGTTGGCGGGATCGGTGGCGGCCAGGGCAAGGGCCACCGGTTCGGGCTTTGCGAGTTGGGTGTCCTCCGAATATGAACGCAGCCGGTCAACGGTGGCGGGAACGGCGAATTGGGCTGCTCCAAGGTGCTCAATGAAGTAGCCGCGGCGGCATCGGCCGGCTTCCTCCAGCCGTGCCAAGACTTTGTACATCAAGCCGAAACCGCCAAGGATCTGTTCTGCCATCACCGAACCGCGGGTGACCACGCCGTACCGGTCCAGCAGGAGTTCGGCAGTGGCCCGGGCGTGGATGGTGGGGTCCAGTTCGGGCTGCGGAAGGGCGGACCAGCGCCCTGCTGCCATGGGAGGGGTGGCCGCACCGGCTGATGCGCCGTATCGTCCGCCGCCCGCTCCGGCCGAGCCCAACAGCCCGGTTCCATGGGAACGGCCGAGGCGGCTCAGCCGCGGTGCCCTTGCCCTGGGCGCCCGGGCAACCTGGCGGTGGGCGGTGTGGCCGCCCGCGATCAGCGCCCGGACGGGGGCGAAGGTGTCCCCCGTGATGCAACCGGCCCACACCAGGTCCCACAGGGTGGTCACCACTTCCTGGTCACTGAGGACGGAGTCCATGCCACCGGCCACCTCGGTCAGCTGCCGGAAAAAGTATCCGCCGCCGTTGTTCCGAAGGTGTTCCAGGAGCCGCAGCTGGGCGTCCCCCGGTTCGTAGTCGATGGCCGGGTTCAGCGTCAGCTCGGCGGAATCGGCAAGGTGCAGGCTGATCCAGCCGTCGTTGCCGGGAAGCGCTCCCGCTCCGGACCAAAGAACCTCGCCGGTGGCCATGAGTTCATCGAGCATGGCCGGTTGGTAGTTGGAGACTCGGCTTGCCAGGATCAGGGGCTCCCAGGCGGAGGCAGGGACCGGGACACCGGAGAGTTGGTCGATGGCTGTGACGATGCCGTCCAGCCCGCGCAGCGACGGCTGGCCGCGGCCGCTGCCGGGGGTGCGAACGTGCTGCCAGGCGGGAAGGAAGCGGCCGTAGGCTGATGCATCCACAGGTTCCACTTCTGCCCGCAGCGCTGCCAGCGACCGGCGCCGCAGTTTGCGAAGTACCTCCGCATCGCACCACTCACTGACCGGGGCCGGGCCAGGGGGCGGGGCATCAATGGGCGCGGCATCAATCAGCACGGCACCAATTGGCGGGGCATCAGCGGCCGGCGCATCAGCAGCTGGCTCAGTAGGCGCCGGGGCGTCTGAGGTGTGGGGCCGGAACTCGCCTTCGACAACCCGTCCGTCCGCGGCCAGGCGCTTCAGTGCTGTGCTTACCACTGCCACGCCCAGGCCAAGCCGGGTTGCTGCTTCCGCGGCAGTGAAGGGCCCGTGGGTGCGGGCATAGCGGGATACGAGATCGCCCAGGGGATCCGCCACTGGCTCGATAAACGCGAGCGGGACTCCCATGGGAAGGGGTACGCCGATGGCGTCCCGGAGCCGCGCGGCGTCCTCCACCGCTGCAAATCGTTCCACACCGCCGATGTTGACCTTGATGGCGCGGTTGGCGCGTTGCAGCGCCAGCAGGTGCGCCGTGGCCTCCCCGGTGCCGGCATGGGCCATCTCCTGGGCAGGCGCTTCGGCTTCAGCAGGTTCAGCTTCAACGGGCTCAGTTTCGGCTGGCTCCATGTGCACCGGCTCAGCCTCGCGGGCTTCGGAGGCCTGGGTTTCGGCAGGTTGGGCAGCCGCTTCCAGCCGCGCGGCTGCTTCGTCCGGCGCCAGCGGACCGAGGAGCCGCAGCAGGTCCGCGACGCCCTCCATTCCGCGCGCCCGCCGGTCCGGCGCCAAGCGCTGCAGCTCCCGTTCAGTGGCGTCGATGACCCGGGCGTCGAGGAGTTCACGCAGCTCGACGCGTCCCAGCAGTTCGTTGAGGAGGGTGGAATCGAGGGCCAGGGCAGCGGCACGTCGTTCCGCCAGGGGGGAATCGCCCTCGTAAAGGAACTGGGCCACGTAGCCAAACAGGAGCGACTTAGCGAACGGCGACGGCTGGGACGTGGTGGTTTCCACAATCCGCAGCTCACGGCGCTCCACGGATGCGGCGATGTCCTTCAGCGCCGGGAGGTCGTAAACGTCCTGCAGGCATTCCCGAACCGTTTCCAGCACGATGGGGAATGTTGGGTATTTCCGTGCAACGTCCAGCAACTGGGCGGACCGCTGCCGTTGCTGCCACAGCGGCTGCCGCTTTCCGGGTGTCTGCCGCGGAAGCAGCAGGGCACGCGCGGCGCATTCCCGGAAGCGCGAGGCGAAGAGCGCACTGCCGCCCACTTCAGCTGTGACGATTTGTTCCAGTTCCTCGGGATCGAACAGGAACAGTTCTGCCCCGGGCGGCTCGTCCTCCATCATGGGCACGCGCAATACGATGCCGTCGTCGGCGGCCATGGCGGAGCCGTCCATGCCGTACCGCTGGTGGAGCCGCTGGCCCACTGCCAGCGCCCAGGGTGCGTGCACCGGCATGCCGAACGGGCTGTGGAGGATTACCCGCCAGTCGCCCAGTTCGTCGTGGAACCGCTCCACCACCAGCGTGGTGTCACTGGGCACCACCTCGGTGGACTGTTTCTGTTCACTGAGGTACTGGAGCAGGTTGTTGGCGGCGAAGGCGTCCAGGCCGCTGGCCTTGCAGCGCTCCGTGGCCGGCCCGGCGTCGGAGGCTGACAGTTCACGCACGAAAGCGCCAAGGGCGCGGCCCAGATCCACGGGGCGGCCGAGGGAATCACCCTTCCAGAACGGAAGCTTGCCGGGCTGGCCAAAAGCGGGGGAGACCAACACGCGGTCGTGGGTGATGTCCTCGATTTTCCAGCTGGTGGCGCCCAGGGCAAAGACGTCCCCCACGCGTGACTCGTACACCATCTCCTCGTCCAGCTCACCCACCCGGCGGCCGCCCTTAGGGGCAGGCGCGGCCTTGCCGTCGCCGGAGGGCGAAGCCGATCCCTCGGCCTCGGTGCCGATGATGTACACACCGAAGAGCCCGCGGTCCGGGATGGTGCCGCCCGAGGTGACTGCGAGGCGCTGGGCCCCGGGCCTGCCTTCGATGGTGCCCGCATTGCGGTCCCACACGATCCGGGGTCGCAGCTCCGCGAATTCGTCGGAAGGGTAGCGGCCGGCCAGCAGATCCAGCGTCGCCTCGAACGCCGATCGGGGGAGGGAGGCAAACGGGGCCGAGCGGCGGACAGTGGCGAACCACTCCTCAACATCGATGCTGCCCAGCGCCGTCGCAGCCACGGTCTGCTGCGCCAGAATGTCCAGTGGGTTGGCAGGGATGCTAAGGCGTTCGATTTTCCCGCCCAACATCCGTTCCACCGTGATGGCCGTGTGCACCAGGTCTGCCCGGTGCTTCGGGAAGAGGACTCCCTGGGAAACTTCTCCTACCTGGTGTCCGGCACGGCCTACCCGTTGCAGGCCGCTGGCCACCGATGGCGGCGACTCAACCTGCACCACCAGGTCGACGGCTCCCATATCGATGCCAAGTTCCAGCGACGACGTGGCCACGACGCACCGCAGCCGGCCGGACTTGAGGTCGTCCTCAATCAACGCCCGCTGGTCTTTGGAGACGGAGCCGTGGTGGGCGCGGGCCAGCACCGGGTCCGCACCGGCGGAAGTTCCTGCCTGGGCCATCATGTGGGCGGGGGTGGCTGTGGACACCCGCGCCCCGGCGGCCGCGGCGGGAAGCGCGGCGGGTCCTGCCGGAACGGGATCATCCCAGCCCCCGCCCTCCGCCAGCAGTTGCCGCTCCACGTAGATCTCGTTCAGGCGCGCCGTGAGGCGTTCGGACAGGCGGCGGGAGTTGGCGAAAACGATGGTGGACTGGTTGGCCAGCACCAGGTCGACAATTTTTTCCTCCACGTGCGGCCAGATGGATGCGGAGGGCTGCAGGCCGGAGGCCGGACCGGAATCGAATGCTCCCGCAGCGCCCTGGAGATCGGACATGTCCTCCACCGGCACGGAGACTGTGAGGTCCCAGTTCTTCTTCGCTGGCGGGGCAACAATTTCAACCGGCGCCGTGCCTGCAAGGAACTGAGCCACCAGCTCCTTCGGTTCCACGGTGGCGGAGAGCCCGATCCGCTGGGCGGGCTTGGGCAGGAGGGCATCGAGCCGCTCGAGTGAGACGGCGAGGTGGGCTCCGCGCTTGGTCCCGGCCACGGCGTGGACCTCATCGATGATGATGGTGTCCACTTCAGTGAGGGTTTCGCGGGCCCTGGATGTGAGCATCAGGAAAAGCGATTCCGGTGTGGTGATGAGGATGTCCGGCGGGTTGCTCAACAGCGCGCGGCGGTCCGCTGTTGTGGTGTCCCCGGACCGGACCCCGACGGTGGTTGACGGCGCCGGCAGCCCGAGCCGCTTGGCGGTCTGGGTGATGCCGATGAGCGGAGACCGGAGGTTCCGTTCCACGTCCACGCCGAGGGCTTTAAGGGGCGAGATGTACAGGACGCGGGTCTTGCGTTTGGGTGCGCGGGGGCGCTTGCCTTTCGCCGGGCCCTTCCCCGCTGCAGCCTCCGAAGGCGCAGGGTCCGTGGCTGCGGCCTGCGGCACTTCAGCAGCGGAAACAAGCAGGCGGTCCAGCGCCCACAGGAACGCGGCGAGGGTCTTTCCCGAGCCCGTGGGGGCGACCACCAGCACGTGCGACCCGGAGGAGATGGCGTGCCAGGCTCCGTTCTGGGCCGGCGTCGGCTCCGAGAAGGCGCCCAGGAACCAGTCGCGTGTGGGCTGGCTGAACCGGGCCATGGGCGCTCCGGCGCCGGAGTCCCTCAAAGTGCCGGCGGGCTGTTCCTGCGTCATGCCTCCATCATGCCCCAGGCCACCGACAGTGGTGCCGGTGTTCCCCTTGCCTGGGCTCAAGCCTTTCCTGCGACCGGAAGGTCCCTTGTGGCCGGACCTTCGAGGCGTTTCCCGTTGCTGTCGAAGCGGGAACCGTGCAGCGGGCAGTCCCAAGTCAGCTCACTGTCGTTCCAGTGCAGGATGCCGCCCAAATGTGTGCAGACGGCTGACAGCTTGCAGGTGGTTCCCTCGACGGTGGAGACGGCGACCGGTTTTGATCCTTCCCGGTAAACCTTGCCCTCTCCCTCGGACGGAACCACCGGAGCGGGTGCGGGTGCCGGCTCTTTCCTGTCCTTCCGCAGGCCCTCGGCCGCTACCTGCCCCCAGCCGGCAGCAAGCTTGGCTGCTACTCCTGCATTAAGCGCGACGGCGGACAGGGCTCCCGAGGGCGAGGTGACCCGGTGGTGGATGGTGTCCGCCCAGGGTACATTTCCGCCGAGAATGTCGGCCGAAATTCCGACGGCGGCGGCCACGGCGTTTGTCATGCCCCATTTGTTGTAGCCCGTGCCGAAGTAGATGTGGCCCTTGCCCCTTGGGAACTTGCCAAAGAAGGGCATGAGGTTGGTGGGCATGTAGTCCTGCGCGGACCAGGTGTGGGTGGCGGCCGCACCGGGGTAGTGTTGCGCTGCCCAGTCCAGGAGGCTGCCCAGGTGGTGTTTTTCCGACCGTGCGCGGCCCACGTGGTGCCCGTGCCCGCCCACCAGGAGCAGCCGGCGGCCGTCCACCTCGTAGTCGCGCAGCGAATGCGTCGGCTGCTCAACCGAGATGTACATACCCGGGGGAGGAGACTGGTCCTCCTTCAGCTGCAGTGCGGCAGCGTAGGAACGGCTGGGCTTGAGCTTGGCGAAGTACAGTCCCCGGTCCAGCACCGGGATGCCGGTTGCCAGCACTACCTCGTTGGCGGTGACGGTGCCGCGGTCTGTGTGCACGGTGGCCGGGCCGGCGCCGGTAACGTCCTGCAGCCGTACGCCGCCCACGATTGAGCCGCCGCGGCCGCGGATGTCCGCCAACAGCGTGTTCAGCACCTCCACTGGGTTGATTTGCGCCTGGCCCGCGAGGCGTACGGCGCCGTGGACGGGAAACGGCAGCCCGGCGTCGCGCACGTATTCCATGTCCAGCCCCGCGGTGGTGCCGGCGCTGACCTCTTCGCGGAGCTTTTCCGTTCCCTGCGCGGACGCCGCATAGGTATAGGCGTCCCGGGTCTGGAAGGGAACCTTGTGTTCTTCGAGGTACCGCAGCAGCCACGCCTGTCCTTCGCGGTTGCCATCCACGTACGCCTGCACCTGCTTCTGCGAGTACTGGCGGGCCAGCTGCGACAGGAAAGTTCCCTGCAGCAGGGTTACTTTGGCGGTGGTGTTACCAGTAGTCACGGCCCCGGGGTACCGCGCCTCCAGCACCAGGACATTTTGCCCCGAACGGGCCAGCAGGAGCGCGGTTACCAGACCGGTCAGTCCTGCCCCGGCCACCACGGTGTCATAGCTGCTTCCGGGCTCAAACGGATCAGACGTAAAGGTCTCTGCGCGGTCCAACCAAATTGACGTCATCCCAGTTCAGCCTGCCTTTTGGTCCAGGCCCTGACGGGCCGTTTGTGATGTGTCTGTTATAGATCCTGATCTATGCGGGGCGTAGTTGCTAAGTATACTTATGATGTCGGTGTTTAAGTCTATGGTTCAGGCGCAACCCGGCAGCCATGATGTGAACGAGAACGACAAAGCAGGAGTAACCATGACAAGCATGAGTTCTGACGGTCGCACTGGCGCCCGTACAAACATCCAAAAAGCTGCCCTTGCCGTGGGCGCAGTGTTCCTCCTGGTGGGCGTCCTGGGCTTCATTCCGGGCATCACCTCCAACTACGAGACCATGGGCTTCGCGGGGCATGAGTCCCAAGCCCTGCTGCTGGGCATTTTCCAGGTGTCCATCCTGCACAACATCGTCCACCTGCTGTTTGGCGCAGCCGGCATCGCTATGGCCCGCAGCGCTGCCCAGTCCAGGAACTACCTGCTGGTGGGCGGCGCCATCTACCTGGTCCTCTGGCTCTACGGCCTGCTGATCGGTCACGACACGCCGGCCAACTTCGTCCCGGTCAACACCGCGGACAACTGGCTGCACTTTGTCCTGGGGCTGGGCATGATCGGGCTCGGCGTGGCTCTGTCCCGCGGAACCGCCCGCACCGGACGCGCCACCACCGCCCACTAACCCAACCCAACGCCCCACGGGGCGAAACCAAATGCAGGCGGCCCGGCACCTTGCCGGACCGCCTGCATTTGTGTGTGCACGCGTTCCCAAGTTGCTTCCACCGGTAACCGGAGGAAACAGGAGGGGCAGCTGGAAATTCCTAGGCTGGCTGGAAAGCCCCGATGGTCAGCAGGGTGATTTCAGCGTTGCTGCAGGCCTTCGTCGGCTGGGGCAGGAACATGGATGCTGTGTCTTCCGGCGGGTAGATCCGGTAGCCGGCGGCATCCGCCATGGCGCAGTCCGGGTAGTTCCCGGCCTGGGTATAGCGCAGGACTGCCGAGCCCGTTTGGCCGGGGGCGAGCAGGACGTCGGCCGGTGCTGTGGCTTCATCGCGGGTGGCCGGGGCGCCGATGGGTGCACCGTCGGCTTCAGCGGTCAGGGACACTCCGGCATAACCCCGAAGGACGCAGGCTGCAGAGCCGGTGTTGGTGAGGTTGAGCTTCATGTAAACACTGCCCGCTGCTCCGCCGCCTGATGCATCCGTGGCGGCCGAAAGGTTCGCTGCCTTACACAGGGCCGGTGGCCCGGAATTGGCCATCGCTGACGCCGTTGCGGAGGGCGTTTCCGACGGCGTCCCTTGCGCCGTCGGTGAAGCCGCCGCTGAACTGGGGCTGGCAGAGTTGGTGGCCGGGGGCGCCGTCGGCTGTGCCTGGGGCTGGCTGGGGCCGCACCCGCCGAGCATCAGGGCGGCCGCCGCGGCCGCTGTCGTCATGACCAACCCATGTGAAATTCGCTGTGACCTCATGGCACCACCTTTGCGGCGGCTCCCGGCCGCGTCAATGATGCCACGAGGCGAGCCGGCGTTTTGATGCCCGGATCGTGATGATCCGGGGCACCAAAGCACCTTGTCCTACTTGACGGATGCCCCTGCTGCGTTACGGCGCGTGCCGCTGCGAAGGAAGGCCGCGCCGCCCAGCACCAGGCCGGCGAGACCCGCTGCCAGCCCTGCCCAGCTGCGGGCGCCGGCCCCGTTGTCCGTTACTGACGCCTGCTCGGTGGCGGGGCTTTCAGCGGTGTGGGATGCTGCGGCGGCCCCGTCATGTCCTTCTGCGGCGGCAGCCTCAGTGACGGTGACGGAGGGCGCGGGTGCCTCCAGCGAGTGCGGGTCCTGCCCGTCCTTGGCAATCTCCGACCAGTCCGTCTGACCGGTCTCGCAGCTCTGGAGGGTGGGGAAGTACAGCGTGGTCCCGGCTGCATCGGGAAGTTTCACCGAAAGCACCAGCGCATCCCGCAGTTCGTGTGCCAGCGGCGTTTTTGCGGTGTAGATAATCTGGCTGGTGCGCTTGGTGATGGAGGTGCCGTCGGGGAGCTTCCTTGGCTCAGCGAGCTGCTCGGTGACCTTCTCCACCGTCCAGTTGGGGTTGACGGTGGGTTGTGCATCGTTCAGTTCCTGGGGCAGCGTAATGGCAACCTTCGTGGTGCCTGAGGTGTCGCAGCCGTGCGGAATGCCGAAGGTGAGCAGGGCGTAGGAGTTGGCGTCGGTCTTGTCCGGCGTCACGCCGACGTGGGCCGTTGCTCCGCCTGCGGCGGTGAGCAGGAGGGCTGCGGTGGTGCCGGTGACGGCGGCAGTTTTGAGGGTGCGGCGAAGAGCTGAAACGTTCATGGGGTTGCCTTTCAGGCGTGCTCCCCTCCGGGCCGGATGCGGCCGGGAGCACAAACAGTTGGGGACGCCGCCGCGGAAGAAGGTGCGGGGCGGGTTCTAGCGGGACAGTACGACGGCGGCAGGCGGGCCTCGCCGGCTGTCTTGCCGAAGGTTCCGCCAGGGACTCAGCGGCACCGGGAAAGCCGGGAAGGACGCTGTAGCGGGCGGGACTGCGTCGGGCGCCACCGCACGGGGAAGCGCCACCAGCGGCCGCAGCCAGGCGGAAAGTGCCCACAGCGCCGCCTCGCCCCTGGCGAGCAGGACTGCGCAGACCACCGTGGCCAGGGCGTGCGCGGCCAGCATCAGGGGGCCGTTCGCTGCGTCCCCTTCATGGAGATGGGCAGCGGCGGGAGCCAGGATGCCGGCACCCGGAAAGTGGCCCTCGTGGGAGGCGGCAGTAATTGGTCCTGCCTCGGCGACGGGCGGGCCGAAAGCTGTGAACAGCTCATGCAGGACAAGTTGCCCGCCGCCGAGCAGGGCGGCCATCGAGGGAAACCCAAGCCGGTGTCGCGTGGCCGAGGTGCTGGCCAGGGCCGTCAGTGCCAGGACTGCCAGCAGGATGGCCGGGGCCGGAAGCTCCCCGCCGCCGGCGAGGTGTGCCCCGGCGGCGAGCGCCAGGATGACGGTGGCCATGGCGGACGAGCGGAGGAAATGGAAAGGGGGCCGCGGACGGTTGGTGCGCACGGCTTCTCCCTTCCCGGTTACCCGGCCGCAACGAGGGCGGGTACGGGTCGGCTGACAGTCGTTCAGATTCTATCGATGATTCACTGTAGATTCGTGCCGGCAGCGGGGGCCGGGCCGGATCATGCGGGGGCCGGGTGGTCTGGCATCACCGGGTACCGGCCTGCAGCTCGGCAAGAACCTCCGCTGCGGTGCCGCAACGCAGCAACGGCGCTGACTGCCCGGCCCACAGGGACATGAGCTCGGTGTTTTCCCTTTTGGCTGCCTCCGGTCTGAACCGGCCGGTCAGCCAATTTTGCACCGGGAACGGGGCGATGCGGCCGGCTTCCTCGAGCTCGGCAACAATGCGGTTGGGGATGCCGCGCGCCAACCGGCCGCTCAGGGCGCGGGTCAGCACCGTGTGTGCTGCTGCGGGGCTGCGCAGCACTTCCCGGTAAGCGGGAACGGCAGCGGACTCACGCGTGGCCAGGAAAGCCGTTCCCACCTGCACCGCCACAGCGCCCAAAGCCATGGCCGCCGCGAAGCCGCGACGGTCCGCGATTCCGCCCGCCGCGATCACGGGAATTGAGACGGCGTCGGCCACCTGCGGGACTAGGGCGAACGTGCCCACAAGTGACTCTTCCGCTGGCCGCAGGAAGGACACCCGGTGGCCCCCGGACTCCATTCCACTGGCTACGACGGCGTCAACGCCCCCTGCCTCCAGCGCCACAGCTTCCGCTGCAGTGGTGGCGGTTCCGACCACTGTGATACCGCGGCGGTGCGCTTCATCAACAACGTCCGGTGCGGGCACACCAAAGACAAAGCTCACG
Organism: Arthrobacter sp. sptzw42; assembly: GCF_059089685.1. Taxonomy (NCBI): domain Bacteria; kingdom Bacillati; phylum Actinomycetota; class Actinomycetes; order Micrococcales; family Micrococcaceae; genus Arthrobacter; species Arthrobacter sp. sptzw42. Next base: position 72,701 of record NZ_JBNHEX010000009.1, on the reverse strand, counting down.
ACGGCGGGGCGCGCCTCCAGCACCGCTTCCACCTGTTCGCCGTAATCGGGCATGTACCGGGCGGGCATGTCCGGAAGGGGTAAGCCCAGTTCCTCGAAGTACGGCTTCAGGACACTGACCTGGCGGTCGAAATCTTCCTGTGGCAGGGCAGCTGTTTCGCTGCCGTTGGGCACCCACAGGTTCAAGGCGAATGGCTTGCCGGTGGCGGCACGAAGTTCGGCTGCCGTCCTATGGATGGCACCGGCGTCGTACCCGTACAGGCCGTAGGAACCCAGCCCGCCGCCGTCGCTCACTGCCGCTGTGAGCTGTACGGAGGAGACGCCGCCGAACGGGCCAAGGACCACGGGAACGCCGATCCCGAAGAGCTCCGTAATGCTGCCGGCGGAGGCGGAAGGGCGGGGGTGGGCGGTCATGGCAGCTCCCGATGGGTTGTGTGGCTGGGCTCGAACCCAGTCTTGCACTATGTGCCGTCCCACGAGGGGCGACGCTAGACTGCTGGCGTACATGTCGGCGACCTAGAGGAGCAGTTATGGAATACACCCGCAGCCAGCAGGAAAAGGCCGTTACCGCCGGTGAACTTGGCCGCAACCACGTCGGCCAGACCATCAGCTTCCATCCGAACGAGTTCACCGTTGTCTTTGGCAAGATCGCCGGGATCGCCCGGACGGAGGCCATGGTTTACCTGTCCCTGGACGGTGTGGGGAACGGCACCCACCTCAAGGATGAATACGACCTGCCGCTCACGCAGGAGGTCTACCTTCCGGTGGATGTGCTCTCCAACGCCGAATCCACCATTAAGGACCTGTTCGGCAAGGTTCAGGAGAACTTGCGCGGAGCGGGCCACAAGGGCGAGGACCAGACGGACCGGCTCTAGCGGAACCAAACAGGAAATTAAACAAGGGAAGCCCCGGCGCTTGTGCCGGGGCTTCCCTTGCTTTGGATCATATCCCCGCACGGCCACGTTGACGCCGCAGTCATCGAGCACAACGCCTCTTTCCGGACCCGGCAGCGCTGCTGGTCGGCCCGGACCGCTACGTTACACACCTGATCCACGCCAACGGTGTTCCGCTGGAACAGCTTCGGGAATCGCACACAACCCAGCCTGACAGCCGTGCGGTGTGGCGCGAGTTCTGCAACGCCTGGCCCTTGGTGAGGTTGTTTGCCAGCGACGCGGGACAGCAGCGTTCCGGGAGGGACACGTAGAGCGCCACGACTATTGACCACTGAGCTGGTTAGTCTCCCGCCTTCTCACGCGATGTGATGTCGAAGCTCGGGGACTGCAGCTCAGTGAAGTTTCCGACGCTGGCACGCACGGTGCACTGTGGGGTTATCTGGAGGGCTGTTACTGTCAGCCCGGAACTGTCCACCGCCAGGGCGCCGCCACAACCGTCGGAGAAGCGCACGCCCTTTTCGCCGCCGGTAACTGCGGTGAGCATCTGCGAGGGCTTCCCTGAAGCGGGACTGACGTAGAGCGGGTTTAACTCGTCTGCGCCGCCGGCCCACACCGGCACCAGGGTGATCTTCAGCGGGCTCGGTGTCACGACGCGCGCCGGTGTGCGCACTTCCAGGCCCTTTAGGCGCTGGACGGGAAATGCGGTGCCCTTAACGGCCGGGTCCTGCGTCGCGGCGATTGTCGCCTGGGATCCGGCACGCAGCCACGCGTCGAGGGCCTGTTGGTCGGCGGGTTCCACCGGCACCTTGGCGGTCACCTGCACGGAACCTCCTGCCGGCACCTCCAACCCTGAGAGCTTCCAACCGCACTCGACGTCAAGGCCGGTGATCGAGGCTTGGTTCCGGCTTACCGAGGCCTCTTCCCAAATGGCCACCGGGCACACGTCCCCCTCCGCAATGCCCGGGATTACCTCCAGGAATTCACCTGACAAGGGCGCCTTTTGTGCTGCGTAGGAGACGGTCAGGCGCGTGTGGCCGGAGGACGGCTCGTACAAGGCAGTGCGTGAGATCGTCAGGCCGGTGGGAACGGCCGCGTCCTGCAGTTGCGCGGACAGCCGGGCGCCGCCACCTGTTGGGTTCTGCTGGCCGGTTGGGGCAAGGAAAACGAACCCCGCAACCATGGCCGCCAGGAGAAGGGCCGCGGTGCCGGCGAGAAGCAGCGCTTTACGCGTACGCCAGAACGGGGTTTCATCCTTGTCCTGCGGAAGGGCCTCCGCCTGGGTGCCCACCTTCCCGCGCGGGAGCGGGCGGACAATGGTGGCGCTGCCCGCCTCCCCGAGAGTGGGAACCTCCCCGCCGTCGTCGGTTGAGGGCGCGGAAGCCAAGGCTGTCAGTTCCGCATCAGTGAAGGCCCCCCGGACCACGGTGGCGGGGCGTTCGACGTCGTCGAAGGCCGCCGGGGCTACCCCATGCGGAAGCGGGGCGCTGCCGGCAAGGCGCGGCACCAGGCGTCGAAGCGTGGCAGCAGCTTCAGCGGCGGTGGGCCTCTGCGCGGGGTCTTTGGACAGCAGGACCTCGAGGATGTCCCATACCTCGTCCTCGACTGGAATCCGTGGCGGGTGGGAGGAAACATGGCGGTAGGCAACCGTGAAGTCCGTCCCCGGTCCGGCAAAAGGAGTGCGCCCGGCGAGGAGTTCGTAGAGCATGACGCCCGTGGAGTACACATCGCCGGCAGGGCCGGACCGGCCCTGGCTGATGAGCTCGGGAGGCATGTACTGCGGGGTTCCGATGAGGCCGGTCGTCTGGCGGATCCTCTCGCCCACCACGTCGGCAATGCCGAAGTCGGAGACCCGGACGTCACCCGGCCCGCAGTCCGGCCAGGGTTGGGCGAGGAGCACATTGTCCGGCTTGATGTCGCGGTGCGTGACGCCCCGCGCGTGAGCGAAAGCCAGGGCATCGAGCACTTCGGCGGCGAGGCTGAGCGCATCCGCGGGACGCAGCGGGCCTGCCTCCTGCACCACGTCACGCAGCGAGCCGCCGGCAACGTAGTCCATGACAATGGCCAGCCGCGCGCCTTCCACCACCATGTCGCGTACTGTGACGATGTGGGAGTCCTGCAACCCAAGCAGCACGGATCGTTCGCGGACAAACCGCTCCACGAGGGACGGATCGTCGGCGTGCTCCGGGCGCAGAACCTTGGCGGCAAATGTCCCGCCTTCGGCCGAGGTGATGGTCCATACCTCGCCGACGGCGCCGGAACCCACCCGCTCGCCGAAGCGGTAGGACGCTCCAAGCGCCTGGCCCGTCTGTGCGAATTGCATACTGTTCTCTCCACGCAGTTGATCTGGGTTACTCACGGCCGCCGCACGCCCGCCCACTTACGTCGCGAGCCTGCGCCCGGGGGATCAGCTCTCGGCACTGACTGCCTGGATCAGCGCCATTTGCCCGCCCACACCGATGTAGCCGCGCCCTGTGGTCATCGCCACCGGTGCCTTTCGCGGGAGGACGGCGCCCAGCAACTCGCCGTCGTAATTAACGTCCGGCTGGAGCAGCACGCCCAGGCGGGATTTGCGGATCGTCTTGGTCCAGTGGCTGTACAGCCCGCGCAGGTCCGCGGCACGCCCCGCCGCGATGACGCACAGCCCCGGCTGCCCGGATGCCACCACACCCGCGATCGATTGATCGACATCCTCGAAGCGCTCAGCGTCGTCGATCAGCAGGAACACCGTACCGCGCTCCAGCCGCAGGGAGGCCAGCAGGGCAGGTACGTCGTCAGCGCCCACTGCCACCCGGTCGAGATCCGCGAGGGCCAGGGGCGAGCGGCGGTCGCAGATGCCCCATACCTTGGCTGGTCCGTGTGCAGAGGCCGCGCCGCGCACGGCTGCGGCCAGGGCAAGCAACAATGTTGATTTTCCCGAACGGGCGGGCCCGGCGACCAACGCGTGCTCGCCCTCGTAAATTTCCAGGAACGCCGGCGAGAGGTCCGCCTCCTGTATACCAACGGGGATAAGCCAGGGCTCCGTCTCAAGCCGCGGTTCCACGCCCAGGTCCAGCATCGTGACGTCGGAAGGCAAGCGCCTGATCGCAGCTGTCTTCGTCGGTGCTTGCGCCCAGCTCTGGCGCACCCGGTCCACCGCGGCCTTCAACCCGATACCGGGCGTGGCCACGTGCATCTGGAGCGACGTGCGCGGGTCCACGCAGCGGCCCGGAAGCTCAGCGGGTATCGCCTTGCCCCGGACGCCGAGCGAGGAATAGTCGTAGTTGTCGGCCAAACGGAAAAGCCACCGCTGCAGTGTCACTTCATTCATGGCTGAGGGCACAGCCTTGGCACGCGTGGTGGAAACGGCGAAAGACAGCCCGAGTGCGGGGCCGTCAGCGTAAGCTCGGTACAGCAAAGCCAGAAGCTGCTGTCCCTCAAAATCCTGGAATTCATCGCGCAGCGAGGCCAGCCCGTCCAACAGCACCACGGTGTGGCGGTGCCCCCCTGGCTTCGCTCGGCGGCTCTCCAGCTCGGTGTGCAGGTGCCGCAGGAAGCGGGCCTGCTGCTCCTTGGCACCGGCACCGGTTCCTACGTACGCCACGGTGTGGGGCAGCCGTTCCAGGGGCTCAAGCTCACGGGAACCCAGATCGAGGATCATCAGGTCCAGCTCGGCCGGATCGGCGTCCTTCGCCAGGGCAAGCGCGATCGAGGCCAGCGCGGTGCTCGTGCCGGAGCCTGCCACGCCCATGAGCATCAAATTCCCCGCGGACAGGTCCCATCCCGCGGCGGACTGGCGTTGCAGGTCGGGCTCGTCCACCAGGGCCACCAGGACGGAGGAGCCCCGGATGCCGCCTACCGCCGGGAGGGGCGCCTGATCGGCAGCAGTATGGGACTGGACATCGGGGGAGTCACCTTCCGGCGCCGGGAGGAAACCGTCCAACTCCACGCGCCGGCCGAGGGCCTCCGGCCAGACCTGCCGCGGAGCAGCGTACCCTTCCTCGGCATTGGCGGCCACGACCGCGTCGATGAGGAGGTCGAGGTCATTATCATCCACGGCGTCAGGCCGCGGGGCAGCGGCAAGCGGCACGGGAACGCCGAACTGGATGATTTCCCGCACTTCCACGGCGGCACCGCCGCCCAGCTGCGCCTGTCCCGTCACGAGGGCCGTCTGCACGGGCGTGATGTCGTCCTGGCCCAGCTTTACAAAGGCCCGGCCCATCTGGGCCCGGCCAATTGCCGAGGCTGCGGGCACACCGATGACATTGTTGGAGTCCTCGCGGCTCTGCACGCGCAGCGCCACCCGAAGGTTCGTGTTCGCGAGGATGTCCTCGCTGACGACGCCCGCCGGGCGCTGCGTCGCCAGGATCATGTGCACGCCCAGGGTCCGGCCCACGGCGCCGACGCTGACCAACGCCTTGAGTACATCCGGGAAGTCCTTGGCGAGCATGGCGAACTCGTCGATCACCAGCAGCAGCCGGGGCATGGGCTCGGCCGGGTTCGTGGCCAGGTAGGCGTTCAGGTTATCGATACCCTCGCCGGCGGCTGCGAAGATCCGCTGTCGGCGCTCCATCTCCGCCTCCAGGGCGCGGAGGGCACGGTCGGCCAGCTGCTCGTCCAGGTTGGAAATTGTGCCGATGGTATGCGGGAGGCGTTCGCACGCCTTGAACGCCGCCCCGCCTTTGAAGTCGACGAGAATAAAGTTCAGGCGGGTCGGATCGTTGCGCGCCGCCAGGCCTGCAACGAGCGAGCGAAGGAACTCGGACTTGCCGGAACCCGTGGTCCCGCCAACCAGGCCGTGAGGGCCGTCTTTGACCAAGTCCAGGGTCAGTGGCCCGTTTTCTCCGGTGCCAATAGGGGTGGAGACTCCCGTGGGGGCCTGCCACAGGCGCCGGATGGTGGTGGAGTCCGGGCGTTCGTAGCCCAGGAGTCCGGGCAGCCGGACCAGGGAGGGCAGCGAGGCCCCCGGCACGTTCAGCTCCGGATCGTCGAAGTGTGCAAGGCGCATTGCACAGCGCAGGGCCTCATCCTGGTCAAGGCCCGCCAGGATGACGTCCTCCACACGACTCAGGTCCCGCGGCTGGTCCACAGTGGCCGCTGCGTCCGCTCCCACCTTGATGATCGTGGTGCAGGAAGCCGGCAGTTGCTCCTCCGACGCGGCGATGACAATGCCGGCCACCCGGACCGGGCGCTGTTGGGGGTTTACATGAACCCCCGGCACGGAGCGGCCCATGCCGAGCAATGCGCGCGCCGGGGCGTCCCTGCCCTCCGTGAGCACCTCGGAGTCCAGGACTACCAGGAGCGCCGGAGTGGGGACATCCTGGACGGTGTCTTTCAGCGTGCGCAGCATGGCGAGGCTCGTCTCGCGGTGCGCAGACATCCAGCGCTGGCCTGTGCTGCTGCCGGCCTGGCGCGTGTGCGGCAGCCATGACGCCCACTCCCATTCATCGGCACGTCCGCTGTCGCAGAAAACTCCGACGGTCAGATCCGCCGGGCCAACGTGTACTGCGGCCTGGGCAAGGAGCGACCGCGCAAGCGCCAGGGTTCCTTCCCGCGGGCCAACCATGCCCACCACTCCAGCATCGGTGAGGTCCACGAGTACGGGCGCGGCCTGCAGGCGTGCGGCCGCCAGGGAGTCCTTCACCCTTTCATCCAGCCGCGAGCCTGCCGTTCGGTCCACATCCGGCGTCCAGGGAACGTCTCCCGTGCCGGCATGCAGGGCCAGGAAATCGTCCGAGTCTGCGCGGCGCTGCCACAAGGACGTGGCAGGGATGGCCGGGCGGCGCACAGTCGTTGCGGGGTCGGGAATCATTCTGTGGCGCCGGGCGGTTTCCGCCTTGGCTGCAACGCGGACCTGCTGTTCGAAATCCTTGAGGGCCCCGGAGAAGCGCTCATCCTCTTCCTTGAGCCCCCGGGCGTGACGGCGCTTCTGTTCGAACCACATGCCCACTGCCATGACAGGGCTGAGCATGGCGAACATCGCGAAGCGCATATCCCCAAGGATCAGCACCATCGCCACGGCCATGACGAGGGGCGCCAGCACAGTGATGTAGCTGAATTTATTGGCTGGGGGCACGTCCCTGGGGCTCGGCGGGACCAGGGGGTCGCCTGCCTGTGCGCGGCCGGGACGGGGCGGCCGGTTGAAGGGGGCCGTTGCCGCCGGTGTGAGGTTGTGCAGGCTGCCCGGGGCCGGTGCAGGCGTCTCATCCAGTGACGGGCGCAGGAGGAGCACCGTGCCGCCCGCGCTGATCGTGGCCGTTTCGGTGACCACAATGCCGTCCTCCGCGACCATTTCGCCGTTAACGAGGGTGCCGTTCGTAGATCCGCCATCCAGCACCCGCACCCCGTCTTCCTCGCGGCGCAGGCGGCAATGGTCCCAGGACGCACTTTCCGTGGGCAGGCTGAGATCGGCGTGGGGTGACCGGCCAATAAGCATCTCCCGTCCCCGCGGGACCTCAACCACCGTGCCGGCGCGGTGACCGCCGGCAAGCGTCACGCTCCAATCCTGTATCCGGTGCGGTGCTTGCCACGGCGCCCGCGAAATGCGGCTGCCTTCCAAAAGGACCAGCTCCGAGGCTGGGGTTGAACCCCGCACCTCGGCCTCGTTCACGAACACCACCTCTTCGGACGCCAGACGGGGCCCGCCGGCGGCCTCCACTAAGTCCGTTAGCGTGATGGCCGGCGCAGCCCGCGCCACCTCGCATTCAAAGCGGCTCCCGTCCAGGTCGATCAGCACACGCACCGAGGCGCTCCTTTATGGTGGAATGGCCCGGCCCTTCAGGGACGGGGCCGGGGACGTATTGTCAGGGCCCGGCCAGCGGTGCCGGCACCCAAACGAGCCGCGGAGCGTTCTCGTCCGCCGGGCGGAGGCCCAGGTCCTGGGGTGAGGCATAGACGGGCACTGCTTCGGTTGTGAGCGCTGCAGACCGGGAGAAGTCAAGGCCGGGCCCCGCGATTCCTTCGCCTGGACCAAACGACATGGTGCCCAGCGCCGCCCCGACCTTGACCGGATCACCGGTTCCGCCCAGCGCCGCCGCCCTCACGAGGGCCACGACGGCGTCGTGGCTGCCTGTGTCTGCTGCCCAGGCGTCAGCCGAGAAGGGAGCGTCGCCCGTCAGGTTACTAACCTTTGAATTGCTGGACGCCAGGCGGACCGCGGACAGGAAAGCGGACATCCCGCGCCCCTGGGCGTCCTGCTGGAGCGCAGCGGCATCGCCTCCACCGGCGGAGTAGCTGACAAGCTGGCCGGAAGCAGTGCCGTCGGCTTCGGCCAAGGTAGAGGTAAAAGCAGGGGCGGCTGCCCCGTCCGGCAGGACCAGGGGAACAGACACACCGCGCGCCTGCAGGGCCTGGACCAGGCGGGCGAGCCGCTGCGGGGTGGCGGCCGAGACGATTACGGCGTCGGCGGCTTCGGCGACGCTTGTGGACTCCGCGCCCTCGGGAGTATCTTCGGCAGGCGGGCGCAGCTGGTCGCCGGTTCTGATGGCCGCTTCCTGAGCCAGGCTCATCACGTCTTCGAATTCTTCCAGGTTGAGCGTCTGGGCGACCTGCACCGCCGCATGGGCTTGGCCGCCGTCGCTGACGAGCAGCACTCTGTTCTTGCCCTCCAGCGTGATTCGAACGGCGGCGTCGATGGATGCGCGCGAGGGCGAGGTGGTCCACGTAGTTTGTGTCAGCTCCGCCGGTTCCGCGTAGGGCAGGATCGCCGGGAGCCCGAGCTCCCCGGCGGTCTTGGCTGCAGCCCGGGCCTGCGGTCCCGTGCTCGCCACGATGACACCGGACGCTCCCTGCTCGGCCAGCGCTTGGACGGCGGCACGCGCACCCTCCTCAGAACCACCGTCGTTCTGGGCCGAGAGGGCGACGGTAACGCCGCCCTGGGCGAAACGCTGTGCGGCAACGACAGCGCCCTGCGCCGCCCGGTTGTACTCGGAACCAGGTTCACCGGACTGGCCAAACGTCAGGACGACGCCGATCGAGAAGTCTTTCGGCATGCCCCCTGCGTTCAAGGCCACAGGAACCGTGGCGGCTACGGGGTCCGGCCGCGGGCCCTCCGTGGGGCGAACAAGCGTTATCACCAGGGCGACCGCAGCCACGACGACGATAGCGGCCCCTGTGGCGATCAGGACAAAGGATCTGCTGCGGAAGTTCATGCGCCGCCGCCGATCTTCAACGTGTACAGGGTCTGCGACGTTGCGCCGGCCGGTACTTCGAGGTGGAACGGCGGCAGTTCTGCGGCCGCGGCAAGTGAAGTCTTGAACTGTGCCTGGCGCAGCAGCAGTCCAGCCACATCACGGGAGCGGATGTTGGCATACCCTTCAGCGTTCTGGGACGCCAGGGCCAATTGGTAGTCAGCAGTGCCGGCCTTGGCAGCGCTTGTGGCCATGGAGCCGAGCAGCCCGGATCCGTTCACCGAACGGTCCCCCAGGTCGAGCATCACCTTGCCGAGGCTTGAGGACAGGAGGGCGTTGGCGCCCTCGACGTCACGGGTGGAGCCGGAAGTGCTCGAGGCGATGTTCGCGAGCGAGGACTGCGTGCTCTGAGCCAGGGAGGCAGCCAGTTCGTCGCTCTGCCCGAGCAGTTCGTCACGCTGCTTGTCCACTGTCCCCGAGGCGTCACTCACCACTTCGTCCGAAGTGGATTTCAAGCCGGAGATAGATCGGTTGAAGGCCGTGATCACGGCGCCGGAACCCGCTTCGCCGATTTCGGCGACCTGGCGCACCTGCTGGTCCACGGACTTTAGAACCTCGTCAGCGGTCTCAGTCGAGACGTCGCCCAGGGACTGTTTGATCTTCTCGCCCAGATCGTCCTGCTGCTCCTTCAGCTGTGCGAGCGTCATGCCTACGCGGCCGGAGGACTCGATCGCTTCGCGGAGCGCCTTGTTCAGCGCCTCAATCTCGCCCTTCGTGCTTTTGGCCTTGCCGGTTGCGGCGCGGTCGAGTGCGTTGGTGGCCTCGTTGATGGCATCCAGCTTGGTGTCGATGTCGTCGATAGCCGTCCCCAGGGTGGCCAGTGCTTGGCTGATCGCTTGCTCCGGGGCTGTAGAGTCGGTGGCGGCGAGGACCGCGTCCCACGCGGCCGACTGGGCCTGCAGCCGTGCATCCAGCGGGTCCTTGAACCCGAACGGCGGGGTCAGCGCCTGCACCTGGTTTCCGCTTTCATCCGTGGTCACGCAAGGCACGGATGTCAGGTACGACCGCAGTTCCTCCACCTCCTTGGCGGACAACCTGCCCTCACGGGGAAGCGAACCGTCGGCCAACTTGCAAAGCTCGTCGGCGAGCCGCTGGTTCTGCTGCAACATTGAGCCGTTCAGGAGCTGGGCGTTACCCAACTCCTTCTTGGCGCCTTCCGCAGCCGCCCGGATCTCGGTCAGCTTTTGCCGCAGGCCGTCGATCCTGTTGCGGACCTCGGCGGCGGCTTCGCGGGTCGCGCCGACAGAAGCCCGGGCGGATTTGATTGCTTTGTCCACTTCCGCAAGGGCGGTGGTGTAATCAGCCGTCGTTTCGGCACCGTCGAGGATCGCAGCGACGTCGTTGCGCACCGTGTCCAGCGTGCCCGCTGCGGCTTCCTGATCCCTGATCGCACCGTCAACCACGTGCGGCTGAAGCCCGGCAACAATTTCGTCGCCCTTCTTCACCAGGCCCAGCAGCGCCCCGGTGATCGTCACCGCCGAGCCGTAAAGAGAACATGTCATGGAACCTTGCTCCGCGCACTCTTCGGCGGTGGGGTTCTCGGGGCCCATTGTTGCTGCGATGGCACCCGCCACCGCGTCCCTGCAGCCTGCGCTGACCTTCGCATAGGCATCAAGCTGTGAAGCCATGGTCAGCACGCTGGAGTAGACGGTGGCAGACGTTGCTGACTTGGGAACCTCGGCGGCGCAGCCCTCACCGTTGATGGGGACCGTAGGGGGCAGCGCCGAGGTGTCACCGAGCATCGAGTCAACAGCGAAGACGGTCTGTTTGAGCTGGGACGCAGTGGTGGACTGTGTTGTCGTCGTTGCGGACTCCAGATCGGCACCAAGCGTCCTCAGCTGTTCCTTCAGGCCGGACATCGTCGCGGCGAGCGCCTGGGAGTTGTCGCGCAGTTCCCCTGCGGTCTTGACGCCCAGGGTCTGGGAGGTCTCCTGCAGGTTCTGTCGGACCTCCGTTATGGTCGATCCGGCCTTGGTCAGCACGGTGTTGACGTCGGAGACCAGCGAGATGGTGCGGCGTTGCAGCTCCATTTCGGAGCCTGCGCCGGTAGAGAACGCACTGGCGATGACACCATTGGCACTGAGGTCGGTGTTGAGGCCGGGCTGGACCGCTACATCGAAGTCGGGTACCTGGAAGTCCTCCACGTCGGCGACGAGGCGAAGAGTGGTGCTGGCGCCTGAACGCGGCGGGGCCAGCACTGTGGCCCATTGAACGACAGTGGCGCCGTCTTCCGAGTTACTCAGGACGCCGTTGGTACCCGATGCGCCGTCCGCGGCGCCGGGGGTAACATCATCTGCCCGTACGCCGGCGAGTTTGGTGGATGCGGCGATGGTCAGGGGTGCGCCGACGAGGGCGGTGTCAGCGCGGGTTTGGCCGGCGGCGTCGTACTCGATGACGCGCGGCCCGACTGTGAGGTTTTCAAGAGTCAGTCTGATTTCGACCGGCCCGGTGTGGCCTTCAAGCTCGGCGAGGTCGGCGCCCGACTTCTCCCCGGCCCGGTACTGCAGGCTCACCCGCACGGGCAGTTCCCCGACAACCTGGGCCGCGTCGTACTTTGTTTCCTCGGCAGAGGATTCGCCGGCCGCGGATACGGAGATGGTGGTGCCTTCGACAGTCTCGACTCCGGCGGCGGGGGACAGGCCCACGCGCACGGTTTGGAGGAGCTTGACGGGGTTGGATACCGGCTCCGGCTTGGGAATTGGGGTGCACGACGTCGTCGCTATCAGCCCTAGGCCTACAAGGAAGCCGCCCAGCGCACGGCCCGGGGTGACAAGGCGCCCCGCGGAGTGCTGGTGGGTATAAGTCCGTTTGGGCATGGTCGGTCCCCTTTTCCGTTCGCTGTGCCTTGAGCATGATACGGGGTTGGACTGACGATTGGACTAATTTGCGGCCCTGGAGGTAATGCAAATAGCGGGTTTATCATCTGTTCGTCATCCTCGTTTATCCTTTTGTTGGACTTATTGCGATCTATTGGTAGCGTCAGCACCGTCTGACCGCCGCGGTATTGTGATCGGCGGTAATGAGTTGGTCTCTTGGGGAGGAATTTTTGATGTCTCGCGTTTTGTCTACAGAGCAAGCAAAGGCTGCGATCAACCAGGTGCAGTCAATTATCAACGGTGGTTTCACGGATCAGATCTCTGCTCTGGATGCCCAGGGCCGGGTCCTGTCTGATCCGAATGTTTGGGATGGTCCTTTGGCTGCCCAGTTCCGTGGTTCAACGTGGCCGGAGACAAAGGCTGCTCTGGATAAGGCAAAGGAAGAGTTGGAGCAGCTGCGGGGCCAGTTGCAGAAGATCTCGCAGGACATTTTCTCCGCCGGCGGCGGCGCCTAGCCTTTTTTGCCGGGCGTGATGGCCGGGTGACCGCGCCGCTCGGGGGAGCGGCCGGTTGCCTGGCCGTCGCCTTGTTTTAATCTTTTCGCCGGTTCCGGGTTCCCCTGACCGGTTTTGGGGTTCGCTGCCCGGCTTTAGGTTTCCTCCCGGGCGCGTCCTGTTCTTGGTGGTTCTTTTCCCGTACGGGCGCCTGTCCTGCGGGCTGCTGGTTGTTCTTGTTTCAGTTCTTGTTCATGGGGGGCTTTGGTTGTGACCAAGTTCGTTGAGATGCCGTTGTTGCCGGATTCGGGTGCCTCTGATGGCGGGCGGTTCGATTACGGCGTGGCCGGGCAGGTGCGGTCCACGTTTGAGTCGGCGGCGTCGCGGCTAGAGGAGCATGCGGGTTCGCGAATCTCGTATGTTTCTGCGGCGAAGGAGGACTTCCTGGGTCACTTCTCGGAGGTCTTCGAGGCCAATGCTGCGACGGCCAGGAATGACGCGAACGCTTTGGCGTCCGCATTGCGGGCCGTCGCCGGGTACGTGGGCCGGATGATCGATGCCGGGCGGGACGAGGATAACCGGCGCAGGCGGAACAATGAGTGGGTCCGGGAGCACAATGACCGGAACTTCTTTGAACAATTCGGGGACTGGTGGTCCGGCGAATCGCCCCGGCCGAACATGGATCCGGTAAGTGCCCCGACCTTCCCGGCTGCCAACGCCAGCACCGGCTCCCGGGATACCCCGCCGCCCGGTGGAGGGTATGGGGGCGGGACCTCATCGGCGCGGCCGGCGAATTTGCGGTCCTTCGCGGCGAACTCCCGCGGTTTGGATGACGGGTTGGCCTCGGCCCCGGGGACCCTTGAGGGGCAGTTGTCCTCGTTTGAGTCCAGTTGCTATTGGGGATCTATTGAGGCATCGGGGGTGCTCCGCGCGTACCGGGAGTACCTGAGGGCCAACGAGAACGACGCTGTCTGGGCCGTCACGGTTGCTGACGCTTTTGCCGCTGCCGGGGGCGAGGGGAACGTTTCAACTCTGTCGGACGCGGCCGTGAACGAGGCGCTGGTCGCAGCCGGGGTGAGCGCGAACCGGTCCGGGCTGGTCATTGACCCGCCTCAGGCTGCGGGCGCGATGCCCACCAGCGGTTACGCCAACGACCCCGTGAACACCGCGACGGGAAACTTTATCGAGCCGGAAACGGATCTGGGCTTCGCCGGGGCTGCCGCGAACCTCGTGCTCTCGCGGATGTATAACTCGTTGGGCTCGGGCCTCGAGCAGGACGGGGTCTTCGGTCCGGGCTGGGCCTCGGTGCTGGATCAGCACCTCGCGATCTCGGATGAGGGCGGCCGGTGGGTGCTGGCCGATGGCCGGGCCGTGGACTTCCCCCGGAACGGTGCCGGCTGGGCCCGCGGTGTGGGGGAGAACTACTGGCTCACCCGCGAATCCGCCACAGCAGGCGTTTTCACGGAGTTGAGCTCCCTGCCCGCGGGCACAGTCGAGCTGCTCGTGGTCCGGGACAACCAAGGCGCTTGGTGGGCGTTCAGCCTCGCCGGAGTATGGCTGGGGGCCGGTTCCGGTCCGGGCCGGACCGTGTCGGCCCACCGGGAAGCACCTGCTGCTGTCCCGGCGGACGGCACCGAGGCGGCCGACGGCGGCAGCGCCGGGCTGGTGACGAGGCTGGACCACGTGCGGGGCCGCTTCCTGGAGGTGGACTACGCGGCTGGACGCGCCGCCGTCGTGCGCGCCTCCGATGGCCGGCGCGTCGAATACGGGTACGACGCCACAGGCCGTTTGGTCAGTGTGGGCACGGAAACAGGCACACGGACGTACCGGTGGAACGAGGCTGGCCTGATCGATGCCGTGTACTCCGCCGCGGGTGTCCTTGAAGCCGAAAACTCCTATGACGATCTCGGCCGGGTGGTCCTCCAGGTGACCCAGCATGGGCGCCGGGTCCGGTTCGCGTACCTGCCGGGCCGGGTCACCGTGGTGTCGGATGAGGACGGCACGCGCTCCAACTCGTGGATCGCGGATGCGAAGGGCCGCCTGGTGGGCGTGCTGGATTCCCATGACCAACGCCAGTCGATGGCGTACGACACCCATGGGAACCTGGTGTCGTTCACCGAACGCGACGGTGCGGTCACTGTCCACGCGTATGACGAAAGGGGCCGGAAAACCCGGACGGTGACCCCGGAAGGCGCCGACCTGACCTACGGCTGGGATGACCAGGACCGGATCACCACCTTGGTGACCGCCTCCGGCGCCGTCGTGTCTTACGAATACGCCGATGACCTTTCCCGGGACCCTGCCGTGGTCCTTGACCCGCTGGGTGGCCGAACCGAGCTGGAGTGGCGCGAGGGCCGGTTGGTCCAGGTCACGGACCCGGTGGGGGTACGGGTTGGGTTTGAGTACGACGCCTTTGGGGACCTGGTTGCGACCCGGAACGCGGTAGGCGATGTTTCGCGGATTGTCCGGGACCAGGCGGGTCGGCCGGTGACGGCGGTCAGCCCCTCCGGCGCCGAGACCTGCTACACATATGACGGTGCCGGGCTGCTGGTCCGGCGGGAAGACCCGGACGGAGCCGTGTGGGCCTTCGAGCATGATGCTGCCGGGCGGATTACGGCGTCCGTGGCCCCGGACGGTGGCCGGACCGAACTCGAATACGCCCCCAACGGTGAACTCGTCCGCACCATCGACCCCCTGGGTCGGTCCGTGGAGCGGGTCTTTGACGAACTGGGGAACGTCACCGCCGCGGTGCTGCCCGACGGCGCAGCCTGGGGTTTCACGCACGACACCCTCTCCCGGCTCATTGGCATCACGGACCCGGCCGGACATGACTGGGTGCGGGAGTACGACAAGGTCGGTGCCCTGACTGCCGTCATCGATCCCACCGGAGTCCGCACGGACGCTGCCACCGACCGGAAGGCGGGGACGGCCACCCTTACGGAGGCTTTCGGGTCCACCACCATTCGCTTTGACGAGTTCGGGCGCCCCACGAAGGTGGAAGCCGCGGACGGGTCCGCGGAGCTGGTCACCTATGACGCGGCCGGGAACCCGGTTGAACTTATTGACGGTGAAGGCCGATTGACCGTTTTGGGCCGGGACGTGGCCGGAAAGATCACCACGATCACCTCACCCGGCGGCGCCGTCACGCGGTACGAGTATGACGGCTGTGGACGGCCCTGGCGCGCCACGGACCCGCTCGGCGCCGTCACGGAGCTGGGCTACGACGCCGACCAGCGGATTGTGACCCGGAACCTGCCCACCGGCGAGGTGGAGACGTTCGAGTACGACGTGTGTGGCCGGCTCGTGCTTCGCCACAGCCCAGGGCAGGGAGTCTCCCGGTATGGCTATGACCGGTGCGGGCGTCTGAGCTTCTCCCAGGACACCTGGTATGGGACCCGTCGGTTCAAATACAACACCGCCGGCGAACTTGTTGAATCCGTCAACGGTGTAGGCGGGCGGACCCGGTTCGAATACGACATCCGCGGCAGGCTGGTCAGGATCACCGACCCCAACGGCGGTGTCACCACCCGGACCTACACGGCAACGGACCTCGTCGCTTCGGTGACGGACCCGCTGGGGCGGGTCACCACGGCGACGTATGATCCGGCCGGGCGGCAGCTGTCCCAGACGGATCCGGACGGGCACACCACCACGTGGGCCTACGACCAGGCCGGCCGCGAAGCCTCGACATCCTTTGACGGGAAGCTGCTGGCCGCCGTCGAACGCGACCTGGTCCGCCGCCAGGTGATCATCACCGATTACACCGGCCCGGACGGGTTGGCCGTGGACCATGAGCTCGGCTTTGACCGGTGCGGGCGGTTGACCTCCCGCACCCGTGGTGCGCAGGGCCTGTCCTGGGAGTATGACGCAGACGGGAACCGCGCCAGCTTCACAGACGCCTTCGGGATTACTACCACTTACGCCCGCGACGCCGCCGGGCGAATCGCCGCCGTGACTAACCCCCTCCTGGGGAAAGCGGTCTTCACCCACGACGCCGCCGGCCGGATCACGTCCGCCACAGCAGGCAGCTTGGTCCAGGAGTGGGCCTACCGCGACGGGGCCCTCGTCGAGCACAACCGGGTTGACCGGGCCGGTTCCGGTGCGGCCGACGTGACGCTGATCGGCCGCGATGACGACGGCAGGATTACGGGGCTGACCCGGTCAGGTGCTGTCACTCGTTATGGGTATGACGGTGCCGGGCAAATAACGTCGGCGACGACCACCGGTTCCGGCGAAGGTGACGTGCCGGCTGTGGTGTTGGGGTGGGAGTATGACGCCGGCGGGCGGCTCCTGCGTGAGACACTCCCCGGAGGGTCCCGGATATACGGCTACGACGTTGCGGGCCAGCTCCTGTCCGTCACGGAACCCGACGGGTCCCGGACGGAGTACGTCCATGACGGTTTGGGCCGCCGCGCACGGTTGATTGGACCGGACGGGTCCTGGACCGAGCATGCGTGGGGTCCCACCGGACTTCTGAGCGGATCTGTGGTGCGGGACCGTGATGGGGCTGAGGTGTCCCGGTATGAGTTGTGGGTCGACGCGCTGGGTGAGCTTGCCGCCGTCGACCGTTTGGAGCTGTGGTGGGATACGGCCAACCCCGTCCCCACCCTGGCTGGTATCGGCGGCGGGCAGGTCCTTTCCCTGCCGGGCGGTGTTGTTGGTGTGGGGGAGGCCTGGACTGCGCCAGGCTGGCGGGCTGCCCGTCCCACGGATCAGGCTGATCCGTGGGCTGTTGTTGGCACCCCGACTGTGGCGGACCCTGTGACGGGCAGTGTTGCGGGAGCTGGGACTGGCCTGGCGGGTGCGTTGCCGGCTGGGATTATGCTGACGGGAAATGGTGGCCTGGATATCGCGGGGCTGGAATGGCTCGGCGCACGGGCGTATGACCCTGCCAGCCGTAGTTTCCTCTCAACCGATCCTTTGGCTCCTGTCCTTGGCGCGGGTTGGGACGGGAATCCGTACGCGTACGCGGGCAATAACCCCCTGAACACGACGGATCCTACGGGGCTCCGCCCCCTGACCGACAGCGAACTCAAGGCATACGATGGCTCTACCCGTGGCGCGTTTGCCGCCGCGGGAAATTGGTTGAACGACAACTGGGAATACCTCGTCGCTGGGGCTGCGGTCGTAGGTGGCATCGCTCTCATGTGCACTGGGGTGGGAGGGCCGGTTGGGGTCGCCCTAATTGGTGCAGCGTCCGGAACCTTGATTTCGGGCGGTATCTCTGTTGGTACTCAGAAGTACCAAAATGGATCTGTTGACTGGGGCAAGGCTGGGGTCGACGCAGCGATTGGAGCCTTGGCGGGAGGACTTGGGGCGGGGACGGGTGCCTTGGTCTCGCAGGTCGGTGGGAAGGTAACCACTTCAGTCATCGGTGGTGGGGTTGAAGGCGGCGTAAGCGGTATTGCCGCCTATGGCACTGCTCCCGGCCCGCACTCAGTAGCAGGATTCCTCCAGTCCGGCGCGCAAGGAGCACTTCTGGGTGGAGTCTTCGGCTCCGCGGGTCATTTCAAGCAACCAACTGCGCTCCCCATCGTCAAACTCCATGACTTGGCGCCCAACCCCTACGCCGGGGTGCAAGAAGCGTCCGCATGGTTACAAGGTCTTGGAGTTCCCCGTCAGTTTAGACAGGAGGCTTTGCAGTCCTTCTATCCTGGAACGATTTCCCTTGATGTGGCAGGACCGCAACAGTACGGTCTGAGATTCTACGGAGGCGGATCTGAAGCTCTCGGTCGGTACATCACGCCCAACCTCCCCGCCAACAGGAGCGATTTGGCCTTGCCTTCTGTAAACACGATGGAGCGCTTAGCCCAATTCAAGATTGCTGAGGGTTCCACCTACATTTCAGGGCGGGTCGGTCCTAACTTTGGTTATCCGGGTGGAGGCATTCAGTATTATGTTCCGGATCCTAGCGTTTTGACGAGAATCGAGTAGAGACAGTGCGAGTAGAAGATCTACTGAACTCCTTGAATGAGGAGATGAAAGTTCCTAAAGAAAAGCGCGCCACAGCTGCGTCTGACTTGTCGCTTAAGTCCGTCATTAGTTTGCTTCAAAGAGCTGACGAGTCAGCGCATGCTGGTCAGTCCGGACATACTCGCGATCTGCTCGATGCTGCTGCTCGTCAGGTGGCAGATACATGGTCGTTCACTTCAACTTTGGGTAGGGACATCCTGGAATTTGTGCGCATTAGTAAACGGCGCCAATAAATCTGAGGCTGGGCACAGAAAAGTCCACCAAATTCAATGAAGGTTAGCGCTCCCCTGCGTTACAAGCATCTGGTCGTCGGCTCGGGGGAGCGTCCCCGGTCCGCTTCAGTGCTGAGAGCCGCGGCCACCTGCAGTATCGGAAATACCGGCATTTACTTCGTAACCAGCCCCCGGGTGAATGGGAACTCGCAGGCGTTGGTGGGGCAGCTGCAAACGGTTTCATCAGTGGAGCCGTGA
Organism: Arthrobacter sp. sptzw42; assembly: GCF_059089685.1. Lineage (NCBI taxonomy): Bacteria > Bacillati > Actinomycetota > Actinomycetes > Micrococcales > Micrococcaceae > Arthrobacter > Arthrobacter sp. sptzw42. The sequence goes on along the minus strand of NZ_JBNHEX010000009.1, from coordinate 53,891 downwards.
GTCCGCAGGCGGGGTATGTTGCTCGTCCGCTGTCAGGTGATCTCTCGAGACTGACTCAATATGCCATCGGTGCCGAAGGATCTGTGGCTGGAGGCAGAGTCGACAAGTTTGCAAACGGAGAGACATATCGATTCGGAGAATTGCTATTTGACGGCCTCGGGGGCGGGATCGCTACACACTTCCCGGGAGCATCCAACCTCGATTCAAATCCCGGATGAATGGCGCACTCATTTGCGGCTTATGGCGGGGCTCATTTCGGAGCTATCGTCGAGCAGTAAATTTGTAGGAGAGCAAGTCTTTGGAAGAGTCACAGGCATGCAACCATGGTAGACGAAAATAGGCATCCTGATTCGGAAGCAGAAGGTCCCAGTGGTCTAACTAAGGAAGATCTGCGCCTGGGTAAGCGCGCGGTGCGGATTAAGACGCAGCTGTGTGTTGTTGCATTTTTGGTTTGTGTGGGAATTGCAGTCTTCGTTTTCATGAGCGTTCCGATTGATACGCGGATGGATTACGACGAAAAATTCAATCGGAGCGGGACCGGCGTTCCCATGCCTGTTGCGATGCTTCCCGCGCTGATTCTGCTATTTCTGCTGTTGCGATCAGGAGCCAAGTCAGATTCGCACCACATGGGAAAAGGGTCGCGAATTGCGTAATATATTCTCGCTCCGGTTATGATTTTAGGGTGCGTAGTTGCACAATGGACGTTTGCCAGATCGATTTTGGAAGCCGGCGGTTTTTTTGCTAGTTGATAATGTGCGGTTATTTTCTCCAAAGGGATTGGGTTGCAGTTTGGTATGATCAAGCGAAAGCCGCAGGGCCTTCTAAATTGAGCATGCTGGGACGCAGATCAACTGGGGGTCTGTCATTAGTGAGGACCTGACAAATCGATTGGGTGGGGCAGCTGTTGGCGCCATTAACACAGAATTGCAGCCGGGCAATGCAAAGCGCGAGGATTTGGTAACGGTGCGGTTCAGGGCTTCGCCAACGGCGCAACTGGGCCAACCAGCGGCCTCAGGGCGAGTGGGTGGTGATCTGAATGGGAGATGGAATGACGATTTCGAATGACGGCTCGGGAAAGATCGCCAAGAGACCGACGTTGAAGTGGTATTGGAGCTTACTCGGATTCGGAATTCTGGGTTATGGCGCTTTCGTTTTGTTGCTTCCGGTGTGGGACTCGATTGGTGTTGAGAGCATACGTTGCGAGATAAGGACGGCGAAACCGGACACGAGTTCTGGCGGTTCCCGGGGTTCGGCATCGACTGCGGGGGTTCTGGTTGAGACGTCAAACTGCGGGAGTATCTACGTGTCTCCGGGAGTGACTTTCGATAACCAAGACCAGGTTGCTGCGTCCTTTAAAGCCGGTACTGAATACGAGTTCGACATTGGTTGGTTCTCACGAGTGGTGACCAAAGACATCAGGCACGGTATTCCTTCAGTGCAGGACTATCGCTTAGTAGGTTGATACTCCGCGTGTTTGACGGACTTCGCAGTGGTAGTGGAAGCCGGTAGGACACCATAGTCAAAATGCACGTGGTGCGGGATCTTGATGGGGCTGAGGTTTTCCCGGTGCGCGCTCGCTGTGGGTTGATGCTCGGGCCGTGGCATTGCCAATGCAGATTGCCATACTGCCTGTCCTCGTGTCGATTCTTGGCATAACGAGGACAGTCCGACGCCCTAAAAAGAATCCCAGGACCAAGTCCGGGCGCGTCCCGCTCAAATCCTCTGTCTAGATTCGTGAGTTTGAGCGTCATTGGTGCGTGGATTTTTGCCGAGGGGATTCTCCGTGCTGGCGGCCATCTTCCTGAGTGATAGGCGTATCGGGAATATTGTTTCTTACTGCGTGGCGGAAAAACGCCGGATTTGCCAAGACGCAAGAAAGGCAAAAGGCATTCGCATATCGAGAGGCGATTCGTTCAGAGTCTCACCTGATGTTTAGCCTTTGGATGCCAGTTCATTGCGGTTGCTGGGAAATTTAAGATTTTGATCCGGAGCATCCTTGTACTTGTTATTTTCAAGAAGTGGTTCGTAGGAAGGAATGAAGTTATATGGATATGAAGGTTGTTGATGGTGTAGGTGGAGGCCCTTCGGAGGTTTCAAATTCAGTTGGGCTGGGTGCGCCGCTTTACGGCGCCTCGTTTGGTCCGTCGGTAAAGCGGTTCTTTGCAAAGTATGCGAAGTTCGCGGGTCGCGCCTCGCGGAGTGAGTTCTGGTGGAGTCAGCTTTTTGTTTTCCTGGTGATGTTGGTGCCGTACGTCGCCATGACGGTGGGGATCGTGGCCAGCACTGTCTGGGCCCAGCAGAACCCTATTGTGCAGTCAATGGGTTTCGATCCGGCCACGGGGCAGGAAGTGTTCTATGAGGGCGCTCCTGGGGTTGTGAACGCGCCTACTGGCGGTCTGATGGTGGTTGGTCTCATTCTCGTCGTTGTTCTGGGTTTGGCGCTCCTGGTGCCTCAGCTGTCGCTGCTCTGGCGGCGCCTGCATGATGCAAACCTGGCAGGGCCGTTTGCGTTCATTGGGCTTGTTCCCTTTGTTGGCGGTCTGGTTGTTTTCATTCTGGCGTTGATGCCGTCCAAGGCCGAAGGACAGCGCTTCGATCCTCGATGACACGCAGCAGCACATCCTGAAGGTTGCATCGACCTCGTTCGATGCAACCTTCTGGCAGTTCACAAGCTGTCCGCGGTTCCCGGCATGAACTGCGGAGACGATTGCTGGGGTCGGCCGGCGGTGTCCCCGTCGGGTGGGGTGTCGATTTCACCAAGGGCGCCGGTAGGGTCGTCCGCGGTGAACACCTCTTGCAGCCGGAGGGATGCCCGGCAGCCGAGGTTATCGCCGCCGCGCAGCAGGAGCATGCGGTGGGCTTAAACCTGGTCGATGGCCCGGCCGCGGCGGCCCTTGACCTGCAGCCCTGGTTAAAGCTCCACCCGCGGCTGCTCGTATAAATTCCAGAACTTCGACACCCAGTCTTGAGCTGAAGGACCAGGAGTCCGATACCTGTCGTGCCGCAGCATCAAAAACCTCTTTGGCGTTTGCCCACTGGCCCGAGGCTGCCAGCGTGTCACCTCGCTGAAGCAAGCTGACCACGGACTGAAGTGACAGGTCAGACGCGCCGGTGGAGCGCTGCTCCTTGGCAAGCCGGAGTTCCTCATTCAACGAAGCCAGTAGATTTTCGATCTGCACAGTCACCGCTTCACCCTAGCTACCGGTCGGCTTTGGAGTGGCTGAATTCGGCATGCAGAACATCTTCCCGTCGGTCCAGAAGCCGCCGTTGATGCATTGGAGAGGCACATCCTGGTCGTCGATGTGGAGCGCAGCATCCTTCATCCTGCCGTATTTCGAGCTATCGAAGGTCAACTCGACAGTGCCGTCGGGAGAGGTGCACCTGTATTCGACGGGGTATGACCTAGCCCATGATGATCCGGTTCAAGTACTCATCAGGCCGACGCGAAAATCGTCGGCAGGCAGGGCGCACCGTAGATGAGGTTTGCCAATTCTTTGCCAATGAGTCGGGTCCAGGCAAAGCAAAGGCCCCTGCTTCCCTTGTAAAAAAAGGGAAGTAGGGGCCTCGCTACGTGGCGGTGACGGTGGGATTTGAACCCACGTTGGCTTTTACACCAAACAACATTTCGAGTGTTGCACCTTCGGCCGCTCGGACACGTCACCAACCTCAATAGGGTACCGGAGCGAGGCGCACATCCCCAAAACGGAATTGCCTGAGCGGGTTTTGCCATGCAGATGCCGTCAGGTTAGCCCGTTGCCCGGGTCCCCATTGGGTGCTCGGATAGTTCTCTGGAGCGGACCGGCTATGGGGCCCTGTGTTGTCGTACCCCCTCGTGATGATGGAGGTATGGACATGAACCCGGCAGTGGGGCAGGCGGAGGAGTCGCTTAGGGCTGCTGTCCGGGCTTTGATGGCTGCGTTGGGTGGCGGGAGCCTTGCGGGTAAACCAGTCTCCGTTGGTGGGTTCGAAAATGATCCGTTGGAGCGGGTTGCTGATGCGGCGTTGCCCACCGCCCGGCTGGGTATCACCCAGCAGCGGCACTACAAAAGCGAACACCAGGACCGGGAACCACCACACTGGCCGGAGACAGCCGGGGCCGCGAACCTCAACGTGCCCGCTGACCTTTCGCAAGTGACTGGGCTAAGTGAGGGTAATCCACGGCGCCACAGCCCCCAACTAAGCCGCAAACTTTCGCCCGAGCACCCGGGCCGCTAGATTCATCAGCACGATGACTAATTCACGGACGCCCTTACATGCAACCGCCTACTGGACCACAGCAAGGGAGCACGGCGAACTCCGTTCCGAGGAGCTGCCGCAGCCGGGTCCCGGCCAAGTGCTGGTCCGCGCCCTCTACTCGGGTATCAGCAAGGGCACTGAGATGGTGGTCCACCACGGCTCGGTTCCGCCCCGGGTGGCCGAGGAAATGCGGGCGCCGCATCAGGAAGGCGAGTTCCCAGGTCCTGTGAAGTTCGGCTACCTGTCCGTAGGCGTCGTAGAAGAGGGGCCGGCTGAGTGGTTGGGCCAGCGCGTGTTCTGCCTGAATCCGCACCAGGACCTGTATGTAGTGGAGCTGGATGCCCTGACTAAAATTCCGGACAGCGTTCCTTCCCGGCGCGCTGTGCTCACAGGAACGGTGGAAACGGCTATCAATGCCCTCTGGGAGGCAGGTCCGCGGCTGGGGGACCGGGTAGCCGTGGTGGGTGCGGGCCTGGTAGGCGGGATGGTCGCCACCTTGTTGAGGACCTTCCCGCTGCAGCGGCTGCAGCTCGTTGACCTGGACCCCAACCGGCGACAGTTGGCAGACACTCTGGGAGTCGAATTCATCCACCCGGATGACGCACTCACGGACTGCGACATAGTGTTCCACTGCTCCGCCTCCCAGGAGGGCCTCGAACGCAGCCTCCAGCTGGCGGGTGATGAGGGCGACGTCATTGAAATGTCGTGGTACGCCAACCGGGAGGTCACGCTGCCTCTGGGCGAGGACTTCCACGCACGCCGGCTGTCCATCCGGGCGAGCCAGGTGGGAGTTGTGGCACGGGCCCGGCGCCACCGCAGGACCAACGCGGACCGCCTTGACCTGGCCGTCTCACTCCTCGCAGATCCAGCGTTCGATGCCTTCATTACCGGCTCTTCAACGTTTTCCGATTTGCCGGATGTAGTGCGGGGCCTCGCCCAAGGGACCTTGGATGCGCTGTGCCACGTCATCGAATACCCACAAGAGCGAAATCTCCAGGACCCAACCCACGAAGACCAGAGGTAGCCCATGTTCAGCCTGACCGTACGCCGCCACTTTATGATCGCCCACAGTCTTCCCCGGGAGGCCTTCGGCCCCGCCCAGGCCATGCACGGGGCAACGTTTGTCGCTGAGGTGACCTTCCGCCGTCGGACGCTCAACAATGACGCCATCGTGCTGGACATCGGTGCCGCGGGAACCATCATCGAGGAGGTGCTGTCCGGCCTGAATTACCGCAACCTGGACGAGCACCCGGACTTTGAAGGCAGGCTCAGCACCACCGAAGCGCTGGCTGAGTACATCGCCCAGTCCGTTGCGGGCAAGCTGAAGGAGGACGACGACGGCCGCCAACTCGCCGGCATCGACGTCACGCTCCGGGAGAACCCGGAGGCCTGGGCAACCTGTTCGATGGAACTGAACGCTTAGCCCGTGCGCCCCATCCGGCTCCTCGTACCAGCCAACATCCGCCACAACTCCGGTGGCAATGTCTATAACGCCCGGCTCGTTGAGGGGCTGCGAAGGCTGGGCGCGGAGGTGGAGGTGCTGCCTGTGGAGGGTTCCTGGCCGGAGTCCACCCCGGAAGAACGACGGCGGCTGGGCACTTTACTCAGCGCCTGGGCGCCGGAGGACCAACCATCAGTCGTGACGATTCTGGACGGACTGATCGCAATGGGCGCCCCGGACGAGCTGGAGTTTGCCGCCAACGCCCGGCGCGAGACCTGGGTGCTGGTGCACATGCCGGCACCTGCGCACCACGAGCTGGAGGCACGGTCGCTGCGGGCGGCTTCGGGCATTGTGTGTACCAGCAGCTGGGCAGCCGACGTCCTTGCAGCACGCCATGGCTCACAGGGACTGCGCATCGCACTTCCCGGGACCGGTTCCGCGCCCCGCTCGGAGGGATCCGTCCCGCCGCACATTGTCACCGTGGCCGCGCTCCTGCGGCGGGTGCGCGTAGCAGGTGAGCTGCGGGGCCAGGCGTTGGAAGAGGAATGGAACAGGGCCGACCTGAGCGTCCTGGTTTCCGAGGCTGAGGCCTTCGGTATGGTGGTCACGGAATCGCTGCCGCACGGGATTCCCGTAGTGATACGCGCGGGAACAGGTGCTGTGGAAGCCCTCACCTTTGCCGCCCCGGTCGACGGCGAAAGCATCCGCTTCCCCGGTACGGCCGTGCAGTTCCCACAAAACGGCGATCCGGAAAACCCGGACGTGCTGGCCGGGGTCCTGCGGCGCTGGCTGCTGGACAGCGAAACCAGGAGCACCTGGCGCTCCGCAGCGGTGGAGACGAGGGGCCGTTTACCCGGCTGGGACAGACAGCCGCGCAAGTGCTGGACATGCTTCGGGGGTGAAAGGTAGCAGTGCCGCATGTACTCGGCAGCAGCTATAAACGGGTGCGGTGCCCCGCGAAGAAGTTCCGCAACAACCCGCCGCACTCGTCCTCACGGACCCCTGCGTAAACCTCAACCCAGTGATTCAGCCGACGCTCCCGCAAAACGTCGAACACCGAGCCCGCGGCTCCGGCTTTCTGGTCCCACGCCCCAAAAACCACCCTGGGTATCCGCGCCAGGACAATGGCACCGGCGCACATGGCGCACGGCTCCAGCGTCACCACCAGCGTGCAATCGGACAACCGCCATCCGTCTCCGCTCACGCCGTCAGCCTTTGAAAGCTCGCGCAGCCGCGCCGCAGCCTCCCGGATGGCAACTACTTCGGCGTGGGCGGTAGGGTCTCCCAGCTCCTCCCGCTGGTTCCGTCCGGAACCCAGCACTGCGCCGTCGGGCCCTAGTACTACGGCCCCGATCGGCACGTCTTCTGTGGCAAGGGCACGGCGCGCCTCCGCCAGGGCAAGGCCCATCCACACGTCGTGATTCTTTTCCCCGGAGACCATGGCTCAATGATAGTTTCGAAGGATACCCAGAACCCGTCAGGTACGCCGCCGGGAGGCAACGTGAGCAGAGTCCGGAAACGCGTGGACAAGTGGATCAAGCCTTACGCCGCCCTCTGGTTAACCATGATCGTCGGTGGCGCGCTGGTGCTCGCCATGGCCCTGCTGGGAGCCGAGGTCTACTCGGATGTGGTGGACGAGGAAGGGTTGGCGGGCCTCGATATTCCGGCGCTGGAGTATTCCCAATCCCTGCGGAACCCCGACGTCAACGCCTTCGCTACAGCCTTCACCAATGTGGGCGGCGGCATTGGCATGCCGATCGTCGCGACCATTCTCACGGCCTGGTTGACCTTCCTGAGCCGGACCTGGCGTCCCATCGTCCTGGTGGGCGGTGCCGCCCTTGTTTCCACCACGGCCACCACCATGGGTAAGCGTCTTGTCGGCAGGACCCGGCCGGATCATTCCGAGGCCGTGCCGCCCTTCGAATCGTCCCCGTCGTTTCCCAGCGGCCACACATTGAATACCACTGTGGTTATTGGCGTTTTGGTGTACATTATGTGCCTTCAGTTCCAGGCCCTCTGGGCCCGGATAACCGCCATCACTGCCGGGGTTCTCTTCATCATCGCCATGGGCCTGAGCAGGGTTTTCCTGGGGCACCACTGGATGACCGACGTCATGGCGGGATGGTTCCTGGGGCTTGCCTGGGTCTGCATGGTGATCCTCGCCCATCGGCTGTTCCACCTCGTGCGGAAGCGCGAGCACGCCGGCCCCGCCCCGGATTTTGAGCATCCGGTTCTTCGCGAGGAGCACAGCGAGGACCCGCTCCCCAGCAACGCGGGCACCTCCGGAAGGAATAACGGCACCGCCCCGCAAGGAAACGACGGCGGCACCTTGCGCAGGAGCGACGGCGGCTCCTTGCGGGGGAGCGACGGCTCCTCGCGGACGGGCGCGGGAGGCTGAGAGCCGAGGGGCACCAGCAGCCGGGTGATAGTTTTGACCCATGCGCACTCTCGTTGTTGACCACCCGCTGGTCGCCCACAAGCTCACCGTCCTGCGGGACAAGAACACGCCGTCCCCGGTCTTCCGGCAGTTGACGGAGGAGCTTGTGACACTCCTTGCATACGAGGCCACGCGCGAGGTCCGCACCGAGCCCGTCACCATCGAAACACCGGTCAGCACCACTGTGGGCACCGCGTTCACCAAACCCACCCCGTTGGTGGTCCCCATCCTGCGCGCCGGGCTGGGGATGCTGGAGGGCATGACCAAACTCGTTCCCACCGCAGAGGTCGGCTTCCTGGGCATGGCACGTGACGAAGAAACCCTGGACATCATCACCTACGCCGAGCGACTCCCCGAGGACCTCACTGACCGGCAGATCTTCGTCCTGGATCCGATGCTCGCCACCGGCGGAACCTTGCGCGAAGCCATCAAGTTCCTCTTCAAGCGCGGAGCATCGGATGTGACATGCATCTGCCTCCTGGCCGCTCCGGAAGGCCTGGCCAAGCTCGAGGAGGAACTCGCGGACGCAAACGTGACGATCGTCCTTGCCTCCATCGACGAAAAGCTCAACGAGAAGTCGTACATCGTGCCCGGGCTCGGGGACGCGGGGGACCGCCTCTACGGTATTGCAGGGTAGTCCTCAAGCCTTTTCCATTCCTTGTGCCGCCGCTAGCCTGTGCGGATGGACTGGAAACTGGAACTTGTGTATGTCCCTGTATCAGACGTAGACCGCGCGAAGGATTTCTACGTTAACAAGGTGGGGTTCAATGCCGACTTCGACGAACGGCCAACTGACTCCATCCGCTTTGTCCAGCTGACACCGCCGGGCTCTGCGTGCTCAATCTGCATTGGTAACGGGCTCACGGACGCCCCTCCGGGCACCGGCTCCAACCTCCAGCTCGTGGTGAACGACATGCAATCCGCCCACCAACACCTGAAGGGCAACGGAGTGGACGTCAGCGACGTGGACGTGCAGGACTGGGGCCACTTTGTGTACTTCGCCGACCCGGACGGCAACAGGTGGGCGGTGCAGTACATCCCCGGCCGCGACGCCTAACCTTCACGGGGGCGCAGGCACGCGGGCAGGAAATGGCAGAGGACACAAAAGCGGCGGACGTTATTTTTTGCCGGCTTTGAGGTCCGCCACTGCCTTGGCGATGCGTCGCTGCCGGGTTTCGGGGGTCTTGGCTTCACCCAACGGATCAACGTACCGGCGCTGGGCACTGTAGTTCAGGGTGGCATAGAACTCCTGGGCGGCGGGCTCGGCAGCCAGTGCGGACGCAAGGTCCTCGGGCATCTCCACTTCCCGGGGCTGGGTGTCGAGTTCCAGGTCCACCTCCACAGTGTCTCCTGCGGCAACGCCAACAAACTCCCTGTTGGCCGCACTCAGTGAGACCAGGATTTGCCCGCCCATCACGGCAATGCTGCTGCGGTAGCTCTTGCCGTTGATGGTGACCACCACAGGCGCCCGCTTGCCGGCCCCGAGCTCCGAAACAACATCCCCGGGAACCTCGATGCCGGTCTTGTTTCCGCTGCCCTGGATCGTGGTGGTAAACCTCATGAATGACAGTATGCCGCGCGGCCCGCACCTTCAGAAGGTGCGGGCCGCACGGCTGACAGGTTCTTGATATCCCGGGCGTTTAGTACCAGTTGTTGGACAAGTGGAAGTTCAACGCGCCGCACGGGGACTGGTAGCGCTCCTGAATGTAGTTCAGGCCCCAGTTGATCTGTGTGCGGTAGTTGGTGAGGTAGTCCGCGCCTGCGCTGGCCATCTTTTCGGCCGGCAGGGACTGGACAATGCCGTAGGCGCCGCTGCTCGGGTTGGTGGCCGTGGTGGTCCAGTCCGATTCCTTGATCCACAGAGTAACCAGGCACTGCATCTGGTCAGGAGCCCAGCCGTAGTTGCCAAGCTGGCCGGCCGCATAGGCCTGGGCGCCGGCGGGATCATTGACCGCGACGACGGGGGCAGGCTCGGGGGCGGCCGCCGGTGCGGGCTCGGGAGCGGGTGCCGGTGCCGGCTCGGGAGCCGGTGCCGGTGCAGGTTCGGGTGCCGGTGCAGGCTCGGCCGCCTGCGGTACAACGTTGATTTCCGGCAGGGCCGGGGCTGCCGACTCCGGCGCGGGATTCGCCGTGATCTCGCTCTTTTCGATGCTGAGGTTGGACTGCGCCTCAACCGCCTGTGTTTCGGTGGCAGCTGCGCGGATGCTGGTTTCGGTAGCTTGTCCTGCAGCTCCAACTCCAATAAGGAGTGCGCATGACGCGGCAATCACTGCCGCGCGCTTGCCGAACGAAGGGATTTTGCCAGTTTCAGGCCCGGCCTGCGGTGCAGACTCAATTTTCGGACGTGGCTGTGCCAGGAATTTGAACATGATGAATCGCCTCTCACACCTGCGGAGTTAGCTGTCGGGTTCGGATGAGGGCATCCGGCCTTACGGAAAGTTCACGTGCTGGCTTAACCCCAAGGGCAATCAGTGCCCGGGACGGTGGGTCCCCCGCCTCTGCCTATGTTCAAGAGGAATCCGGGAAGTGGCAGAGCTTGGCGTCATCCGGATATGCGGCCCGAACGCCCGAACCGCACCCTATCGACGGTACAGGAACCAGACCGTAAGTCACAACTTGGTAACAGAGATCACGACGACGGCGCGTCGCCTTGTCGAAGCAGCAACCGGAGAAATGGCGTTTTCGCTATTGAGCTGACTTCGTGCGTTATGCCCCTGTTACCCCGAGCCGCGGTGTCGGTTGAGGAGTCAGGGATGGCAGGCTGCGCTGCCGCCGCTTGAGGTGAAAGCGGGCCAGGCCGCCCAAATTCGTCACGTGCTTCGGCCGATTTCCCGGGCTACTGGTGGCCGCTACTGGACAGTGAGCGACGAAAGGAAGGCGATTCCGGCAATTTGAAGACGCATGAAGAAAGCGAACTTGTGCGCGCTGTTCGCCGAATTAAGTTGCGCTGGCACCTTCAGGAGGAGCGTCAAACGGGATAATGATCAGCAATCTGACCATCAGCCAGAATCGTGATCTGCGACACGTTAAGCGCTTTTGTCTCACTATCCGGACGAAGCGGTCCATTGTTACTTGCAAGTTAGCATTGTTACGCTGCACACTTCCATTGTGAACAAGAACTCAACAGCACCTGCAGCCGCAGAACATTGGCCCAGCACATCCGCTGCTGCCGACATGCGCTGTTGTCGAATGTACGCCTGATCTTCCCACCCCTCGAAGTTAGTAGGCATACGCCCCCAGCCCAGCGTCGGGCGTCCCTCCCCGCAGTCCATGCGGGGAACCCAGCATTCGAGCCGCGATGACGGCCATTCACATTGAGGTAAGCAATCCATGTCAGTTGCATCCGGATACGTCCACATTTCTGTCCGTAACGCCGCCAAAGGTGGCCAGCCTTCCGGCCTCCGCCCCGGTTTCGGACCGCGCACGTCGCTCGCTCCCGCAACTTCGGGAAGCAGCTTTCCCGGCGCGGGCTATGGCCCCCAGGGCTTCAATCCCAACTCCTATGGCCAACTCCGCGCCGTTCCGCCGGCTGACTCCGCGCCGGTGACGGCTCCCACTCCCGTAGTGGCCGGCCCCGCCCCGGTCCGCCCGGTAGCCAATGAGAACGTTGCCCGCGGATTCGTTCTGTACATGGGAATTGATGAGGAAACTGCGGCCGCCGCGGGCACCTCCATCGCCAAGCTTGCCCAGGAAATCCGCGCCTACGCCCAGTCCCTGGTAACCGGAGCCGAAAGCTACGCCGCTGTTGCCGTAGCCCCGGCCGGCGCCCCCGGGTCAGCGCTCGACGTCGTCCGCTCCACGTTCGGTGACCCCACGGTTAACACCCGGCAGCGCACGGAAACCCCGCGGCCCCAGCAGCCCCAGGAACCGCGCCCCTCAGGCGTCCTCATCGACCTGGCCCGCCGCGAAGTACACCTTGATGGTGAATCCCTGAACCTGACGTTCAAGGAGTTTGAGCTCCTCAACTACCTTGTGGAAAACGGAACCCGCACCGTGGGCCGTGACGAACTGCTTGAAGGCCTGTGGCGGAACGCCGAAGAAGTCCCTAACGAGCGCACCATCGACGTCCACATCCGCCGCCTCCGCTCGAAGCTTGGCCGCCTCGCCAACACCGTTCGCACGGTGCGCGGCCAGGGCTACCGGTTCTACGAGCACCCCGAGGTTATCGTCTGGGCCGCTCCGGAATACTCGATCTAGCCCCTCAGAGCGTTGGTCGCCCCTGCCGGGGCGGGCATTAAGCTTGGGCCATGAGCCAGCACCATCTTCGACGCCTTGTGATCATGCGGCACGCCAAGGCGGACTGGCCCGGCGGTGTGGCGGATCACGACCGTCCCCTGGAGGAGCGGGGCCACCGGGAGGCGCCGCTTGCCGGGCGTTGGTTGCTTAAGCACAACATCGTGCCCGACTTCATCTTGTGCTCCAGCGCCCTGCGGACCCGCCAGACCTGCACCTGGGTGTGCTCCGAACTGGGGGACAAGGCGCCCACGCCCAAACTCGAAGACGGGCTTTACGCCGCCTCGGCCCTCCGTATGCTGACGGTGGTCAACCATGTTCCGGATACCGTGACCACGCTTATGCTGATCGCGCACCTGCCCGGCGTGCAGGATCTTGCGATGCACCTCGCCTCCCGTGATTCTGACCACGACGCCTACATGGACGCCGCCACGAGGTATCCCACCAACGCGCTTACCGTCCTCGAAACTGAAAAGTCCTGGGCGGAGCTGGACGGGCAGGACGCACGGATCACCAGGTTCAAGGTGCCGCGGTCACACTGAGCCAGGCTACTTCCTGGGCGCGGGACGGCGCCGGGGCTGGAAAGGCCGTGTTTGCCGTGCTGCCGGCCCGCCGGCGTTGCTGTCGCGGGAAGCGGTTCGCGCGCCGCTGGCCCGGGCTGCGCCCGGGTGTTGCACTCTGCCTCGCCGCCCCGGCCATACGGCCCCCGCGAACAGTGCCGCCAGGGCTGTCAGCAGCGAGAGCGCGGCCAGGAAGAAGTAGTTATCCGGGTCTGAGGTGGGCAGTGGGGTGCCGAACAGTGAGGTCTGGCCGGCGAAGGCCGCTTCCCAGGTGCTCAGGAAGGCAAGCGATCCCGCTATGGCGAGGCTGGTGGAGAAACCAGCGACGACGAGCATAAAGATGCGGCGGCGGCGGAGCACTTCCGCAATGCAGGCGACGCAGGCGAGGCTCAGGACGCCAAGGAAAGCGATGAACACCGGCTCCGCCAGGGTCATGCCCGTCAGGATCAGCAGCCCGGCAGCCACGATGCCGGCGATGACCGCGAACTTGCCGCTGTTTCCCATGTGACGCATGACCACCATCATCCCCGAAGAGGGGCAACTTCCACTCGTAGCCGCGCGAGTCAACCATAATGGCTGCAACACTTTGGTCCCTCGGTGCAGCCAGCCCGCCCAGCGGCACGCTCGCACCTCTGCCGTCGCCTACAGCCCGTACTTCTCCAGCAGCCGCAGCCATACCTCACTGATGGTGGGGTAAGAGGGCACTGCATGCCAGAGGCGCTCCAATGGCACTTCGCCCACCACGGCGATGGTGGCCGCATGCAGGAGCTCCGCAACGTCCGGTCCGCAGAACGTTGCGCCCAGGAGAACCCTGCGGTCCTCATCCACCACCAGCTGTGCCCACCCCTCGTAATTTTCGGAGTGCAGTGAGGAGCCGGCCACCTGGATGGGAAGTTCCACCGAGGAAGCGTTGTAGCCTTCCTGTTGTGCTGTTTCCAGGGTCCGGCCGACGGCTGCCAGCTCCGGGTCCGTGAATACGACACTGGGTACTGCATGCTCGTTGGCAGTCTGTGCGAAGCGGCTCCAGTCCCTCGCTGTGCCGCTCAGTTCACCCTTCGCCCGCGCAGCGATGGCATCTCCTGTGGCGCGTGCCTCGTACTTGCCCTGGTGGGTATAAAGGTTTTTTCCTGCGGCGTCACCCACTGCATAGAGCCAGGGCTCCTCTCCGGGAGCTCCGTTGACCAGCCCGGAATTGTCTGTCTTGAGGACCAGGTGCCCTGACTCATCCGGTTCAAACCCCACGCTTTCCAGCCCCAGGCCCTCCAGGGCCGGATGCCGGCCTGTGGCCACGAGGACTTTTTCGGCAGTCACGCTGGAACCGTTACCGAGGTGCAGCCTCAGCGTCCCGTCGTCGTTCTGGCTGATGCTTTCGGCAGCTGTATTGAGCCGGATCTCGACGCCGTCTGCACGCAGTCCTGCCGCGACCAGGCGTGCTGCTTCCGGCGGGAAGTTTCCGAGCAGGCCGCTGCGCGCCACCAGTGTTACTTTTGAGCCCAGCCGGGCGTAGGCCTGGGCCAGTTCGGTGCCGGCCACGCCGCCACCCAGCACCGCCAGCCGTGGCGGCACTTCCTTGGCTGAGGTCGCCTCCCGGGTGCCCCACACCTGCACGTCCTCGAGCCCCTCGACAGGGGGAGTGTTGGGTGCTGAGCCGGTGGCAAGCACCACGGCATGGCGGGCCTGAAGCCGGTAGGAGTTGCCATCAAGCCCTGCCACTTCAACGGACCCGGGCGCAGTCAGCCACGCATGGCCCCGAAGAAGTTCGATGCCGGTGTCCTCTACCCACTTAACCTGTCCGTCATCCTGCCAATTGGATGTGAGGGAGTCCCGGCGCTTCAAGACGGCTGCGGCGTTAAGGGTCCGCGTCACTGCTTCCTTGGCTCCGGGGGAGGCCTGCGCTCCGTGGAGGGCTGTGCCGGGCCGGAGCAGGGCTTTTGACGGCATGCACGCCCAGTAGGAGCATTCGCCGCCCACCAGTTCCGCTTCCACCAGCACGGCGGTAAGGCCGCCCTGCACCACCCGCTCAGCCACGTTTTCCCCTACGGCGCCTGCGCCGATAACTACAACATCACATTCACGCAAAATCGCCTCGGGCATCATGGGGAAAGCCTACGCCCGCGACCCCGGCCGGCGACTGCATTGGGAAGGACGTGACCGCAGGAGACCATTCGGCAGAAAGCAAAAGGTCCGCACCGGTAAACCGGTGCGGATCTTCTTCTGTGCGCCCAAAGGGATTCGAACCCCTGACCTTCTGTTCCGTAGACAGACGCTCTATCCAGCTGAGCTATGGGCGCATCTCGTGTCCCAGGAGAAGAACCGCTCTCCCTGAACCTCGAATTACTTTACGCGAGGGTTGGCCGTGATGCCAAATCGACTGCCGTGTAATCTCGACAACTAGACCGGTCTACGTGACCTTCGTCACTTTGTTGTACGATTTGAGCTCAAAATTCCTTGATTTCCCGCGGAAAGACATTTTGAGGGCGCCGGATGATCAGCATACGTCCCAAAAACCCGAGTGGTCCGGACCATAGCATTTAGCACACACCGATGAACCCGAGGAAGGGAACCGAAATGGGCGATCTGGCGCAGAAGCCGCTGCTTGAGAAAGCACCCACCACACATGCCGGCCTGCTGGCATGGGTCGAGGAGGTTGCTGAGCTTACGCAGCCGGACCGCATCTACTGGGTGGACGGCTCCGAAGAGGAAAACACCCGTCTTACCGACGAACTTGTTGCGGCCGGAACGCTGACCCGGTTGAACCAGGAGCTTTTCCCCAACTCCTTCGCCGCTTTCTCGGACCCCGCTGACGTGGCCCGAGTCGAAGAGCAGACCTTCATCTGCTCCGAAAAGGAGCACGACGCCGGCTTCACCAACAACTGGATGGCTCCGAACCTGATGAAGGAGAAGCTGCGCGGCCTGTTCGCCGGCTCCATGCGCGGCCGCACCATGTACATCATCCCGTTCGTTATGGGCCACCTCGACGCTGAGGACCCCAAGTTCGGCGTCGAGATCACGGACAGCGCCTACGTCGTCGCCTCGATGCGCATCATGGCGCGCATCGGCACCGACGTGCTGAACCGCATCACCGAGACCAACGCCTTCTACGTCCCGGCCCTCCACTCCCTCGGCGCCCCGCTGGAGCCCGGCCAGGCTGACGTGCCGTGGCCGTGCAACCCGGACAAGTGGATCGTGCACTTCCCCGAGGAGCGCTCCATCTGGTCCTTCGGCTCCGGTTACGGCGGAAACGCACTGCTGGGCAAGAAGTGCTACGCCCTGCGCATCGCCTCGGTCATGGCCCACGACGAGGGCTGGCTTGCCGAGCACATGCTGATCCTCAAACTGACCTCCCCGGAGCAGAAGACGTACTACGTCTCGGCGGCCTTCCCCTCCGCCTGCGGCAAGACAAACCTCGCCCTTCTCGATCCCACCATCAAGGGGTGGAAGGTGGAGACCCTGGGTGACGACATCACCTGGATGCGGTTCGGCAAGCAAGGCGAACTCCGTGCCGTCAACCCCGAGGCGGGCCTCTTCGGCGTGGCACCCGGCACGGGCTGGGGCACCAACCCCAATGCCATGCGTGCCATCGCCAAGGGCAACAGCATCTTCACGAACGTTGCGCTCACCGACGACGGCGGAGTCTGGTGGGAGGGCATGACGGACGAGGTGCCTGCGCACCTGACCGACTGGCAAGGCAACTCGTGGACTCCGGATTCGGACAAGCCTGCGGCGCACCCGAATTCGCGTTTCTGCACTCCGATCGACCAGATTGACATGCTGGCCGAGGAGTACCACAGCCCCAACGGCGTGGAACTTTCCGCCATCCTGTTCGGCGGACGCCGCAAGACCACCATTCCGCTGGTCACCGAAGCCCGCGACTGGACCAACGGCATCTTCATGGGCTCCACCCTGTCCTCGGAGACCACCGCCGCCGCAGCCGGTGCCGTGGGCGTGGTCCGCCGCGATCCCATGGCCATGCTGCCGTTCATTGGCTACGACGCCGGCGACTACCTGAACCACTGGGTCAACCTTTCCGCCAAGGCAAACCCGGAGCGCCTGCCCAAGATCTTCTTGGTGAACTGGTTCCGCCGGAACTCGGAGGGCGGCTTCGCGTGGCCCGGCTTCGGCGACAATGCCCGCGTCCTCAAGTGGGCTATTGAGCGCCTTGAAGGCAAGGCCGACGCCGTCGAAACCCCCATCGGGTTCGTGCCCACCGGTGATTCCATCGACCTCGAGGGCCTCGACATGACGCCCGCGCAGGTAGAGGAGGCCGTGAGGGTGGACCCCGCCGAGTGGGCTGCGGAGCTGGCCTCCATCGAGGAATGGTTCGCCAACTTCGGCGATTCCCTGCCGGATGCGCTCAAGTCCGAGCTCGAAGGCCTGAAGGCCCGCCTGGGCTGAGCCCGCATCAGGACAACGGCGTCCTGGAGTACGACGGCGGCCCCGCACCTTTCCAGCGAAAGGTGCGGGGCCGCCGTCGTTCCTTGACAGGGCCTCCGCCGCCGGAGGTTCCCTTGCGGAGCGAAGCTAGGGACGCGGCGGGGATTTAGCCTGCAAGCCAGATGTCCGGGCCGAAGACCTCGTAGTGGATCCGGGTGGCCGGGATGCCGGCGTTGATTGCCTCGCTGCGGATGTTCTTCATGAACGGCAGCGGGCCGCAGAGGTACAGGGACGCCCCGGCCGGAAGGTCCACTTCGCGCAGCGACATAAATCCTGTCCTGGCCCCTGCCTCCGGCCGCTCCAGCCAGAGCTGCAGCTCCGCCCGGTCCAGGCGCTCGACGTCGTCCGTCATCTGGCTGCGCAGCGCCCAGCTGTCCAGGGAGCTTTCCGCGTGAAGCACCAGCACCTGCCGGACGGACCTTGACTCTGCCAGGGACCGCAGGATGGAGGCGGTGGGGGTGCAGCCGATGCCCGCGGATGCCAGGACCACGGGACCATCGCCGTCCTTGAGGGTGATTTCACCGTAAGGGTTTGAGATTTCCAAAACGTCGCCCACCTGAACAGTGTTGTAAAGGACTGGGGAGACCTCGCCGCCGTCGTCCAGTTTGGTGGTGAAACTTCGGGTGGTCCCGGCCTCGGCGGACAGGGAGTACTGGCGAACCTGGCGGAGGCCTTCCGGCAGGACCACTTTGACGCTGATGTATTGGCCGGGGAGCGCCGGCGTCACGGGAGTGTCGTCGGCGGGCTCAAGAGTAAAGGTCATGGAGCCGGCCCCGGCGGGAGTCTTCGTACTGATCCGCCACGGCATCCACATCCTGTCGTTGGCCTGGCCCGCGTACAGCCCCTTCTCGAGTCTGATCAGGGCATCGGCCATGAGCCAGTAGACCTCGGTCCAGGCTTCAGCTATGTAGGGCGTGATGACCCCGGCCAGGTCTTCGGCGATCGCGGCGAACAGGTGCTCGTAGACCACCTGGTTCTGGGGCTCGGTGATGCCCAGGGACGCGTGCCGGTGGGCGATCCGTGAAAGGACAGTCTCGGGGAGGGTGCCCGGGTTGTTGACGAGGTGGGTGGCAAAGGCTGCAATGCTGCCCGCCAATGCCTGCTGCTGGTTGCCTGAGCGCTGGTTTGAGCGGCTGAACAGCCCGTCCAGGAGTTCCGGGTGCGCGGCGAACAACCGTTGGTAAAACCTAGGTGTGATTTCGCTGATGCGTGACCCGACGAGGGGCAGTGTGGCCTCGATGACAGGGCGGGATTTGTCCGAGAGCATAGGAACTCCTGAGGTAGTGACCGGGGCCTTCGTCGGCCGGATGGAATACCCGCATTGCTTGTATTCATATCCAATTTCTACAGGTTGTAGAAATTGGATCCAAATCCTGTTTGGAAGGCTTTGCGGAGGTCCGTAACGCAGGGGATGGCACTACCGGAGTGGCGCTTGGAGCCCCGGCCGCAGTCCGATCATTTCGAAGACCGGAGCCATCTGCCGGGAGGCAGGAAGATCGGCAATCACCACGCCGTCGAGCTCGCGGTAAAACGCCTCACGCGCCCGGGACAGGGCGGACCGGAGCTTGCATTCGCTGATGAGCGGGCAGTTCCCGCTGGGGGCAACGCACTCTGCAGCGTCGGACCGGGTATCCAATTGACGCAGGATCTGTCCGACGGTGGCATTCCGGCCGGCGTGGCTCAGCCGGGAACCGCCAGTCCGGCCGCGCTCCACCTCGATCAGTCCCATGTTCCGCAGTTTTGCCATCGCTTTGCTGACGTGGTTGTAGGGGGTGCCCACGGTGTCGGCAATGTTCTGCGTGGTAAGCAGGGTGCCACCGGGCGCGGCCGCCAGAACCATCAGGGCCCGCAGGCTCACGTCAGCAAAAGCGTTGATCTTCATGGCGTCGGCCGGTCTAGTCCACCCAGATGGCGGGCTCGCTGGCATCGGCTGCGAGCTCGCCGAACTCCCAGGTCCGGGTGGCGGCGTCGGCGGAGTACGGCAGTACGGCCGCGAACACCGGGCCGTCGCGGTGCTCGGTGGCTACATGGATGGCGTCCGAGTCCTCCTCCACCAACAGGATGTCGCACACCACTGCCGCTGCCCGGAAATCATCCCGGTTCTGGCGCAGCAGTGCCGTGAGGTCGCTGATCATGGCATCAGCGTCAAAGTCGCCGTCGGAACCTTCCTCCGCGTCCGCTGGGGAAACGGCGACCAGGCGTACCTCACCGTCGTTCTGCACTGTCAGCGCGAACGGCAGGAAGCCGCCGTTGCGTTGAAGCTGTTCCTGCGCGGCACTGATACCCGTCCCCAAAAGGTTTTCAAGGTCGGTCGCCGTGCTATCCGGTACGGAGTCCCGCCAGGAGGACTGCCCGCCAGCGCCCGATCCGGAGTTCAAATCCGTGTCCTCGGCCATGGGTGGACTATGCCCGGACGATCGAGAGGACGCGGTCCCGGACCCGCTCCATGGTGGCGCGGTCGGTGGCCTCTGCGTTGAGCCGCAGGAAGGGCTCGGTGTTGGAGGGGCGCAGGTTGAACCAGTAGCTGCCGTCATTGGCCGTGAAGGTGCTGCCGTCCATCCCGTCGATGGTGAGGTCTTCATCAGCAAAAGCGAGGCGCACGCGCTCGACTGCCGCGGCCTTGTCCTCAACCTCGGAGTTGATCTCGCCCGAGGATACGTAGGGCTCGTATTCGCGGCCCAGTTCCGAAAGCGGTCCGTTTTGCTCACCCAGGGCGGCCAGGACGTGCATCGCAGCGAGCATGCCCGTATCAGCGTTCCAGAAGTCACGGAAGTAGAAGTGTGCTGAGTGCTCTCCGCCGAACACCGCTCCTTCCTCCGCCATGACTGCCTTGATGAAGGAGTGGCCCACGCGCGTGCGGACCGCACGGCCGCCGTCGTGCTCAACCAGTTCGGCAACTGCACGGGAGGTGAGGAGGTTGTGGATGATGGTGGGAGTAGCTTCGCCCTGCGCTTTGGCGCGAGCGATTTCGCGGCGCGCCACCATCCCGGTGATGGCCGACGGCGAAACCGGTTCGCCCTTCTCGTCAATGACGAAGCAGCGGTCGGCGTCGCCGTCGAAAGCCAGGCCGATGTCGGCGCCGTGCTGAAGGACGGCCGCCTGCAGGTCGCGGAGGTTTTCCGGCTCCAACGGGTTGGCCGGGTGGTTGGGGAAGGAACCGTCGAGTTCGAAGTACAGGGGAACGATGTCCAGGGGCAGCTTGGGAAGCAGCGCATCGCCCAGGACTGCCGGGGTGGTGAGGCCGGCCATGCCGTTGCCCGCGTCCACTACCACCTTCAAGGGGCGGGAGCCGGAGAGGTCCACAAGCTTGCGGAGGTACTCGGAGTAGTCCTTGAGCACGTCCCGGACGCTGATCCAGCCGCGGTTTTCGGCGGCAGGGACGGAACCGGTGTTCAGGTACTGCTCGGCCAGGGCCTGGATGTCCTTGAGGCCGGTTTCGGAGGAGATGGGCACCGCTCCGGCCTTGGACATCTTGATGCCGTTGTAGCCGGCGGGGTTGTGGCTGGCGGTGAAGGTGGCGCCGGCGCGGTTCAGGTAACCGCAGGCAAAGTACAGCTCGTCGGTGGAAATAAGGTCCAGGAGCTCGACGTGGGCTCCGCGTGCGGTGGCGCCGCTTGCAAAGGCTTTGCTGAACTCGGGGGAGGAAGGGCGCATGTCGCCGCCCACCAGGATGGTCTGGCCCTGAAGCTGCAGGACGTCCACGAACGCGGCCCCCACGGCCTCGACGATTTCGGCAGTTATTGATTCGCCCACAATGCCGCGTACGTCGTACGCCTTGAAGGATGCCGAAAG
Source organism: Arthrobacter sp. sptzw42 (assembly GCF_059089685.1). NCBI lineage: Bacteria > Bacillati > Actinomycetota > Actinomycetes > Micrococcales > Micrococcaceae > Arthrobacter > Arthrobacter sp. sptzw42. The sequence goes on along the minus strand of NZ_JBNHEX010000009.1, from coordinate 32,758 downwards.
GTCAAAAGTCGTTGTCTGTTCGCTAGTCACGGGCTACATCTTACGTGGACGGCGAAAGCGGCTGTGGAGGAGAGGTCTGGGAGCGCGGTATGTGACGGCGGTTTCCGGGCGGCGGTCTTTCCCGATTCTCCACATAGGGCTGCGGCCGGTGCCGGGTGTCGGGGGCGGCTGGGATACTGAATCAATGGTCGATAACCAGCACGCCACAGCAATTTCTGACTTAGCCCCAAATCTTGACGGTTTCCCTGCCGCCTCCGCAGATTCGCCAGCCGGTCCTGCCTCCGCTTCTGCCACCCATCATCAGGCACTGGAGGTGCTCCGCGAACTCGTCGGGCACCCTGAGGCGGTCTTCCACGAGGGGCAGTTTGAGGCCATCGAAGCGCTGGTCGACGGCGGACGCCGGGCCTTGGTGGTCCAGCGTACCGGCTGGGGCAAATCGGCCGTCTACTTTGTTGCCTCCCTGCTGCTGCGGCGCCGCGGTGCCGGGCCCACCCTTATCGTTTCACCGCTGCTTGCCCTGATGCGGGACCAGGTAGCTGCCGCTGCCCGGGCAGGGGTGCGTGCCGTTGCCATCAACTCAGCCAACCAGCTGGAATGGGACGCCGTCCGTGAACAGCTCGCGGCGGACCAAGTGGACGTGCTGCTGGTCTCCCCCGAGCGGCTGACCAATCCGGCGTTCCGGGAAACCCAGCTGCCCGAACTTATCCGGCGGACCGGCCTGCTGGTGATCGACGAGGCACACTGCATTTCGGACTGGGGCCACGATTTCCGCCCCGATTACCGGCGGATCGCGGACCTGATCACCCAGCTGCCGGATTCTGTTCCGGTGCTGGCCACCACGGCCACAGCCAACTCCCGCGTGGTGCATGACATTGAGGAGCAGCTCGGGGACGGGGTCCTCACCATCCGCGGTTCCCTGGGGCGGGATTCGCTGCGGATGGGCGTCCTGTCATTGCCGGACTCAAGGCAGCGCCTGGGCTGGCTCCTGACACATCTGGCTGATCTTCCCGGAAGCGGCATCATCTATACCCTGACCGTGTCTGCGGCGGAGGACACCGCCCGGCTCCTCGCCGAAGCCGGGCATGACGTGCTGGCCTACACCGGCCGCACCGATCCCGCGGACAGGGAACGCGCCGAACAGCTGCTCAAGGACAACCAGGTCAAGGCGCTGGTGGCCACCTCAGCCCTGGGAATGGGCTTCGACAAACCCGACCTGGGCTTTGTCGTCCATTTGGGGGCGCCGTCTTCCCCGGTGGCCTACTACCAGCAGGTGGGCCGTGCCGGCCGGGGCGCCGCCAATGCCGATGTCCTGTTGCTTCCGGGTTCGGAGGACCGCGACATCTGGCAGTACTTCGCCACAGCGTCCATGCCCTCTGAAGAAAAGGCGGCGTCGGTCCTGACGGCGCTGGCAGAAGCCGGCACCGCGCTCTCCACGGTGGCCCTTGAAGCGCGGGTTGACCTCCGCCGCACGCCGCTGGAACTGCTGCTGAAAGTCCTGTCCGTTGACGGCGCCGTGGAACGGGTGGGAGGCGGCTGGCGGTCCACCGGCCAGCCGTGGATTTACGACGCCGAGCGGTACCGGCGGATTGCTGAAGCACGCGTTGATGAGCAGGACTCAATGGTGATCTACCAGGACACTGCCGGGTGCCGGATGGAGTACATCACCTCTGTCCTCGACGACGAGACGGCGCAGCCCTGCGGCCGGTGCGACAACTGCGCGGGGCGCTGGTTCCGGGCGGACATTGCAGAAACAGCCACCGAGGCCGCCGGCCAGACCCTCAGCAGGGCGGGTGGGGTCCTCGAAGCCAGGCTCCAGTGGCCCAGCGGCATGGACCGCCTGGGCGTGCCGGTCAAGGGAAAGCTCAAGCCCGGCGAAGGCCTTGCCGAGGGGCGCGTCCTTGCCAGGCTGACCGACCTCGGCTGGGGTGGTGCCTTGCGCTCACTGTTTGCAGCCGGAGCTGAAGACCGCCCAGTGGATCCGGCCATGCTCCAGGCCTGCGTGCAGGTACTGCGGGAGTGGGGGACCGGAGACGCCCGCAATCCCGGATGGAGCGGCGCCGGCCGGCCTGCCGCGATCGTCAGCATTCCATCCCGGAGCAAACCGGAGTTGGTGGGCTCCCTGGCCCGGGGGATCTCCGACATCGGGCGCATTCCCTACCTGGGAGCCATGCAGTTGGGGCACGGTGGTCCTACGGGAGGCCGTGGCGGCAACAGCGCGTACCGCCTCGCGGGGGTGTGGGACCGCCTTGTGGTGGGTCCTGAACTGCAAGCAGCGCTGGGCGCAGTGCAAGGGAAGCCTGTGATGCTGATCGATGACCTGGCTGACAGCCGGTGGACGCTGACGGTGGCCGGGCGGGCCCTTCAGCAGGCCGGGGCAGGGCCTGTGCTCCCGCTGGTCCTCGCGCAGGCAGGCTGAGTTCGGGCCGGGGCTCAAGAACAACTGCACAAAGCCCAGGCCCGGCGGGGACTGCCAGAAGCAGGGCCCGCAAGCAGGAGAGCTAAACCCGCTGGGCTCTGCGCCGGCTGACTTCGGCGCCGGCATGGCGAGGCAGCAACAAGCTGTCGGCCGTGCTCGCCAGCATCAGCACTGCCATGGCAAGGAAAGCGCCGCGGAAGGGTCCTGCAGCGTCGTGGGGAAAGGTGCCGAGACCTTCGAACAGGCGGATCAGCAGGGCTCCCACAGCGATGCCGGCAGCAGCGGCCAGTTGGACCAGGGTGGCGGAGACGGTGTTCGCCGAGGTGAGCTGTGCGGGCGCGATGTCCGCGTACTGAACGGACGCGTAGGCAGAGAAGCCAATGGAGCGGAAGGCGCCGCTGCCGACGAGCAGGGCGAAGGTCAGCGGCTCAGGGGTCTCCGGCGTGAGCAGGGCACACAGGGCGAAGGTCGCTGCAGAAGCAACTGAGGCGAACACGAGCATTGCTTTGAAGCCGAAGCGTCGGATCAGGGGTGTGGTGGCCGGTTTGATGCCGATATTCCCGATGAAAACGGCCGCCACCATGGCGCCGGCGTGCAGCGGTGTCCAGCCGAACCCCGCCTGGAACATCAGCGGCAGCAGGAACGGGACGGAGCTGATGGTCAGCCGGTAGGCGAACCCGCCGGTAGCCATGGCCCTGAATGTGCGGGTGTTGAAGACCCCGAGGTCGAAAAGCGGATTGCGGCTCTGCCGCATCCACAGCACGGCACCGGCCACGGCAACCGCGCCTGATCCTGCGCTCACGGCCGCCCAGGGAGTATCAGGGTGGGTGCTCGCCAGTTCGAGGCCCACCACCAGGGCCCCCACGCCGAGCGTGGTGAGGAAAAGCCCCGGCCAGTCCAGCCGCCGCCGCTGGTCGCCCGCCGTCGCCGGCACAAGCCGCAGGGCGGCAATCAGCGCCGCAACACCCAGGGGAAGGTTGATCAGGAAAATCCAGTGCCAGGACAGGTAGGTGGTGAGGGCACCGCCCACCAGCGGTGCCAGGACCGGGGCCAGCAGGCCGGGCCACACCAGGAACGCTGTGGCGCGGAGCAGCTCCGCCTTGGGCGTACCGCGCAGTACCAGGAGGGTTCCAACCGGAACCATCATGGCACCGCCAACCCCTTGGACGATCCTGCTGAGGGTGAGCGCAGGAAGGTCCGGGCTGATCGAACACGCCAGGGAAGCAAGTGTAAAGATCGTGATGGCCAGGCAGAAGATCCGGCGGGCGCCAAACCGTTCGGCCAGCCACCCGCTGAGCGGTATGCCCATGGCAACAGTCAGCAGGTACGCCGTCATGGTGATGTTCACGTCTGCGGCGGGTACCCGGAAGTCGGCAGCAATGTTGGGAATGGCGGTGGTGAGGATGGTGCCGTCGAGGAACTCCATAAAGAAGGTGGCGGCCACCAGGAGCGCCAGGCGGGGACTCCATGCCGTGGTGCTGCCGGCTTCATCCACCGCATTGTTTGCTGCCATTCGTTCATCATTCCACTGGCACAGCGTCGCCGGACCCACGTGTCCGTACCCCGGACGGACAGCCCTGTAGTGAAAAGGTGCGCGGGACGGAAGGGAAGGCCCGGGCAGCAGGGGCGGGAGCCAGCAGCCTTCCCCGGGTACGCAAAAGGCCCCGGTACAGGACCGGGGCCAAACGCGGAGACGGGGGGATTTGAACCCCCGGTGGAGTTGTGCCCCACACTTCATTAGCAGTGAAGCCCATTCGGCCGCTCTGGCACGTCTCCAATTGCTATTCCTAGCCCACCAAGGATACGCAGAACCTGGCACGCAGTGCAAAACGGGCCGCACCACCCCGCAAAGCGTGCCACGACACCCCCGCAGGCTACAGGAGCGGAGCCTGTGCCGGCCGCACCATCCTGATTTCGCGAACGTTTTCCCAGTCGGGGATAACGTCCGCGGCACCGTCGGGCTGGAATCCGAAGCGCCGGTAGAAGCTGATCGCGCGCAGGTTCCCGGCTGCCACCCAAAGGCTGGCCGCATTGCTGCCCAACGCTGCCTCCAGGAGACGCCGCCCCAGGCCCAGCCCCTGGTGCGATGCCAACAGGTACAGTCCCCACAGTTCCAGGTCCCCGGACGAAGGCGGCCCTGCTTCATGCAATGGTGCGCTGTCTGGCAGATGCCGGGTGCCGGCGAAGCCAACTACGATGCCGTCGTCGCAGGCGACCCACGCATTCGCAGGCGCGGCTGCCTCCAGGAGATGGCGCCAGAGCGGCAGCCGGACTTCCGGACCCTGTGCGGCCAGGAACTGCTCGGACAGCATGCCCCGGTACGTCTCCTGCCAGCAGCGGGCGTGAACCTCCGCAAGGCGCCCCACGTCTGCCTGTACCGCCCGCCGGACCACGAGAGACACCGCTACAGCATCCCTCCGGCCAGCGCCTTCCACAGGAAATGTTGGCTGCGGGCCTGCAGCGCAGCCGCCTGCCGGTTGTCCGACGCTCCGGCGTGTCCGCCCTCCAGGGCTTCGTGGAACCATACGTTCGGGATGCCCATGGCGAGCATCCGGGCAGCCATCTTGCGGGCCTGCACCGGGCCCACCCTGTCATCGGAGGTGGCGGTCCAGATGAACGTCTCCGGGTATTCCACCCCATCCCTGAGCAGGTGGTACGGGGAGAACGTCCTGATGTACTCCCACTGTTCGGGGACGTCCGGGTCCCCGTACTCGGCGATCCACGAGTGGCCGGCGGACAGCTTGGTGTAACGGCGCATGTCCAGCAGCGGGACGCCACAGGACACCGCTCCAAACAGTTCGGGGTACTGCGTCAGCATGTTGCCCACCAGCAGCCCGCCGTTTGACCCGCCGACGCAGCCCAGCCTTTCCGGCGAGGTAACGCCGCGGGAGATGAGGTGGCGGGCGACGGCCGCGAAGTCCTGGTACGCCTTGTGCCGGTTTTCCTGCAGTGCCGCACGGTGCCATCCGGGCCCGTACTCGCCGCCGCCGCGGATGTTCGCCACCACGTAAACCCCGCCACGGGAGTGCGGTGTCTCCCCCTTGGAGCCGGCGGACGTGGACGTGCGGCGTTCCAGCCACGCCCTGCCCACCGTGCCGCTGTACGCGGGGGTACGGGAAACTTCGAAGCCGCCGTAGCCGGAGAGCTGGGTAGGGTTTTGCCCGTCCAGAGCGAGGTCGCGGGAGGCGACCTGAAAATACGGCACCCGTGTGCCGTCGTCGGAGACGGCGAAATGCTGCTGCACCTCATAGTTGTCATCGGCAAAGAACGACGGCGACGTCTTGACTGTCACGTGCCGGCTCACCACGCCGGGTGTCCCCGACGCCGCGCGCTCCAGTGTGCCCCGCATCAGCGTGCTGGGGGTGGTGAAGCCGGTGGCTACCAGCCAGAAGTCGTCCCCGGCGCCGTCAATTTCGTCTTCATCGTCCACGGCATAGGCGTTGACATCGTGGAGCGGGGGACAGGCATCAAGGAGAGTGGATTCCCAGGCTCCGTCCGTGGCGCCGGTCGGCCGGGACGGGTCCAGGACGCGGATCTCGGAGGACACGTCCTTGAGGAGGTTAAGCAGCAGGAAGTTCCGGGTCCAGCTCCACGACTGCAATGACGTGCTGGCGTCCGGGGTGAACAGCACCGAAACCTTCCTCGAACCGGCCAGGTAGTCCTCAAACGGTGCGGCGAGGAGTGAACCCGCCGGATACGTGGAGCCGTTGAGGGCCCAGTCCTGCTGCGGGCGGAACAGCAGCCATTCGCGGTGGGCGCTGACGTTGACGTCGGTGGGAACGTCGATCACCACCCAGGAACCGTCCTGCAGGACAGCGTTGCTCCGGTTGTAGAAGTCGATGTAGTCAACGGCGAAGGTCCGTTCGAACCCCGGCGTCGAGTCGTGGGCCACCACTGCCATCATGTGGTTCTCAGGCACCTCGAACAGCCGGGGCGCACCACCCAGAGGGATACCGCGCTTAAGGGTGACGGCAGTGCGGGCGTAGGAGGAGGCCGTTTTTGGAAGCCCTTCCGCAGTGGAGGCGACCAGCAGCGTGTCCGCGTCCAGCCACGAGACGTTGCCCTTCGCCGTCGGCAGGTCAAAGCCGCCCAGGGCTGGGTCCACGAACGTCCGCGATTCAACGTCGAATTCGCGGTAGCGGTTGGCGTCGCCCCCGTCCGGGGACAGCGCCAGCAGCGCCAGCCGGTAGGGCTGGCCCGGGACAGGGCGGAGGAAAGTGGCCCCGTGGAAGACCCATTCTTCGCCTTCCGCGGCGGACAGGGCGTCGAGGTCCAGCAGGACGTCCCAGTCCGGTGTGTCCGTGCAGTAGCTGTCCCAGGTGGTGCGGCGCCACAGCCCCTTGGGGTTCTGCCGGTCCTTCCAGAAGTTGTAGTACCAGTCGCCCCGCTTGCCCACCATCGCAATCCGGTCCGTGGAATCCAGTACTTCAAGGATGCCGGCCTCGAGCTCCACGTACTCGGCGTCCTCTAGCAGGTCTTCCGTGCGTGAATTCTGTTCCTTCACCCAGGCCAGCTGCTGCTCGCCGTATATCTCCTCGAGCCAGACATTTTCATCGGTGGGCTCGGGCGCGGTGCCCGAGGGCGCTCCGGGGGTGTTGCCGGAACCGGGGGCGGGCGCTGGATCAGCTGCAGTGGTGGTCATGCGCCCCATCCAAACAACATCCCCGGGCGGCTAGCAAGTCAAGCGGCAGCACGTACTCACCTTTCAGCCGTACTCTGGATGCCGTGGAAATAACGCAGAGCATACGGACCGCCATCATCGGGGCAGGTCCGCGGGGCACCAGCGTCCTGGAACGCCTGCTCGCCCAGAGCACCGCACGGATTGCTTCCGGCGCCGGCCCAGTGCGCCTCCACGTCGACGTCATCGACCCCTACCCCGCGGGTCCGGGCCACGTGTGGCAGCCGGGGCAGTCACGGCTGTTCCTGATGAACACCCAGTCCTTTTATCCCACGGTAATCCCGCAGGATCCTTCGCTGGCGCCGCCGGTCGCCGGCACCACCTTCGACCAATGGCGTGCCCGGCAGCAAGAGGACCCGTTGCCGGATCTTGATGAGGAGGAGCTGGCCGAACTTTCCGTCCTCACCGCCAATGAATTTCCCAGCCGCGCACTCTACGGCCGGTACCTCCGCAGCACCGTGGAGGAGCTGACACGCAACGTTCCGGACGGCGTCACCATCGACTTCCACGAAACGTCCGCCCTGTCCGTGCACCCCTCAGGCGACGCATCGTTCGATGTCCGCCTGGCCACCGGCACCACGTTAAGCACCGGATCCGTGGTGCTTGCACTGGGTCACATCCCGTCCCGGCTGAACCCTGAACAGCGGGACCTGCAGGCCTCGGCAGATCAGCTGGGCCTGCGGTACCTGCCCCCGGCTGTGCCCGCCGACGTGGACTGGTCCCTGATCCCTGCCGGGGAACCTGTCCTGGTCCGGGGCATGGGCCTGAACTTCTTTGACACCATGGGCCAGCTGACGGAGGGCCGCGGCGGAAAGTTCATCAGTAACGGCGCGATGCTCCATTACGAGCCCTCGGGCCAGGAGCCGCACATCCTTGCTGCCTCCCGGCGGGGAACGCCTTACCGCGCCAAGGCTGCCTTGAGCGGCTACTACCCGGCGTCGGTCAGTCTGCGCTATTTCACCGAAGCGGCGCTTGAGCGCTTCCACACGGCCGGGATCCGCCCTGCGTTTGATCATGACTTCTGGCCGTTACTGCACCGCGATGCGCTGTGGGCCTACTACTCCACGCTGGTGCGCTCGCAGCCGAACGCGGTCCCGGACCCGGCGGCGTTCCTTGCCGCACTGGACGAGGCCCTGCGCCCGCACGCCCACAGTGCCGCCAACTGGGAAGACGCCGTGGAGAGCGTGCTGGCCGTGCACGTCGGGCCCCGGCACCGGCTGGACCTGCCGGGGCTCGCGGCACCCTTGGCGGGCCGCTCCTTTGCCTCGCGTGCCGAGCACGACGCCGCCGTGGTGGAATACCTGCTCGATGATGCCCGCCGCTCTGCGCTGGGCGAGGATGACCCCGTGAAGATGGCCATCGGTGCCCTCCACCACGGGCGCGCCGTGCTCAAGACCGCGGTGGCCGACGGCGGCATCACCGATGAATCCTGGGTTGCCGGCCTGCGGGGCTGGTTTGAATCGTTTGTGGAAGGACTCGCCAGCGGGCCGCCCGCGCTGCGCTCCGAACAGCTTGCGGCGCTGGCCAGGGCAGGGGTGGTCAGCTTTGTAGGGCCTGACCCCAAGTTCGGGGTAGACCGCAGGAACGGTGTTTTCACGGCCTCCTCGCCATGGGTGGATGACGCCCCGGTGGCCGCACGGACCATGGTGGAGGCGCTGGCGCCGGGCAACAGGGTCTCGGCCAACGATTCACCGGTCCTGGAGCAGTTGCTGGCTGACGGCCTGGTGCGGCCGCGGCTCATGATGTCCGTGGAGGGTGCTCCCGTCGAGTCCACCGGCCTGGATGTGGAGCCGCACCCTTACCGCCCGGTGGCAGCGAACGGGTCCGTGACCGAAGGCCTCTACGTGCTGGGGCTCCAGCTCTCGTCCGCCCAATGGGGCACGGCCATCGCCGCCGAAGCGGTCCAGTCCGGCGCGCCGAACTACCGCAGCGGCCAGCGGACACTGCGCGACGCCGACGAAATCGCCGGCGCCATCCTGGGATCCTGAGCAGGACAAGGCACCCGGCCCAACGCTCTTTCACTTCCTGCGCCTTAGAATGCAACGCTCTTTCACTTCCTGCGCCTTAACGGCGGACGCTCTCTCACCAGTCGCACCTTCACCTCAGCGCTCCCTCACCGTGGTGAGAGAGCGTTGAGGGAAAGCGCGCATTAGGTGAGAGAGCGTTCGGCTGGGCCGTGCCTTCACGACGGCGGCCGGCCACACACTGCCGTCAGCGGCGCAGGCAAGCCCGGTAGGCGGCCATGGCCTGGCCGTAGTTCGCCTGGCCTTTCACGTCAGCCGGGCGGACAGGCTTGACCGGAGGGGCGCACACCGGTTCAACGGCAGCACTCGCCACCGTGACACCCACAGTGACCACCGTGCCGGATTCGGCGGCGGTAAGGACCAGCGTCCCTGTTCCTGCAGCGGCACCGGACGGGACAGCCAGGTTGACGCTGGCTGCACCCGCCTGAATTGGTACGGACCCCAGCTGGGTTACGGTGCCGGCGGAGTCGGTGAAGACGGCTGACAACGTCCTGTTCGCCGGGCTGCCGAGGGACGTCAGGTCCAGCTTGGATACTGCCAGTGTGATCGGATCGCCCGGCTTGACTTCGCCGGGCGTGGAGTTGGTGACGGCCACGGAACGGCGGGCGAAGTCCGGCGACACGGGGCTGCTCTTCTGCAGGTACCCAATCCACGCATCCCGGTCCACCAGCCCTGAATCCTTTGTGTTGGCACCTTTCGTGAAGATCCGGAAGTTGTCGCCGCCGGTGGCCAGGAAGCTGAACGTGCCCACCCGGTAGGACCGGGCGGGGTCGAGCGGGGCCCCGTTCACCCGGACGGACGTGATGCGGTCACCGGCCGGCCGGGCGGCGTCGTAGGTGTAGTTCACGTTCCTGGACAGGCCGAGCTGGATATAGGCGCGGCTGGGGACCGTGCCGTCCGCATTTGTTTGCCACTGCTGTTCCAGCATCGTTTTGAACTGGGCTCCTGTCAGGGACGTGGTCCAGAGGTTGTTCACGAACGGCAGCACGGCGTTCGCCTCTGCATACGTGATGTTTCCATCCGGTGCGTAGTAAAGCTCGTTCCTCAGGCCGCCAGCATTGACTACACCGATCTCCGCCCCGCCCAGTTCCGCCGGCTGGAGTGAAGCCAGCAGGGATTCGGCCACGAGGTTGCCCAAAGTGGATTCGTTGCCGCGGTCATCGCGTTTGGCGACACCTGCGGCGTCCGTGGTGAAGGCGGTGGTGATGTCAGCTGTAACAGCGCCAACACGCTGGTTCCCCACCACGGCGGCATCCGCGAGGGCTTTCTTGACGATGGCGTCGACGGCGGCCACGCGCGGGTAGGCGGCGATCAGGTTCGCGGCGGGGTCGGTAGTGCGCTTGACGTTGCCGGCCTTGTAAGCCGTTACCTCCTTGGTGGCGGTGTTCACGGTGAGCTGGATCTGGCCCACGTTTTCGCCGTAGTTGCCGGTCTGGACGATGGGGCGGGTCTTGCCTTCAACTCCAGGGACGGGGGCGTCCCAGGCGTATTCCTTGTGCGTGTGGCCGGTGAAAATGGCGTCGACGTCCGCGGAAGTTTCGGTCACGAGCTTCGCGAAGGGTCCGCCGGCCGCCACTTCCTCTTCCAGCGTGGCGCCTTCCACCGTTCCCGAGCCTGCGCCGTCGTGGTTTTCCACGATGATGATGTCGGCGAGGTTATCCGCGGTGATCCGTGCCGCTGCCCGGTTGATGGCGTCCACGGGATCACCGAACTCGAGGTCCGCGATGCCGGCGGGGGTCACTAGGGAGGGAACTTCCTGGGTTACGGTGCCGATGACCGCCACCTTGACGCCGTTCATGTCCAGGACGGTGAACTCGGGCAGGACCGGTTCGGTGGTGCCCTTCCGGTAGACGTTGGCGCCCAGGTAGGGGAACCGGGCGTTGCTGCCGCCTGCGATGACGCGGTCCTGCAGGTCCGCCCAGCCGCCGTCGAACTCGTGGTTGCCCACGGCGGAGGCCTGGAGTTCCAAGGCGTTCAGCACGTCAATGGTGGGCTGGTCTTTGGCGACGGAGGACGCAAACAGCGAAGCTCCGATGTTGTCGCCGGCCGAGAGGAAGGCGGTTGCGCCGGGAGCTGCTGCTGCCCGGAGCTTTTCAATGGTGCCGGCGAACAGGACGGTGTTGGTGTCGATTCTGCCGTGGAAGTCGTTGATGCCCAGGAAGTTCAGGTCAACGGTGGCGGGAACGGACTGCAGGTTCAGCCCCACAATGACGGGGTCGTGGTCGCTGGCGCGGTACTGGTCCGGGGCGTAGTAGTCGGTGACGTTGTTGTTGTAGCGGCTGTATTCCAGCGCTACGGATTCCACCGAGTTGATGTTCCAGATGTCCGCACCCGTAACCGCAGCATCCGCTGCAGGGGAAGCGAGGATGTGGTCAAGGGAACCGACCATTCCACCGAACAGGTAGGAGTGCTTGGCGGTGCCGTCCGCGTTGCGCGCCTTTTCGTCCTGGTTGACGTAACCCTCGGCGGTGAAGACGTTGATGGGGTCTTCCTTGGCGTAGGCGTTGAAGTCGCCGATGAGGAAGACCTTGTCCGTGCCCTTGGCCTGCTGCAGGGACTTGCTGAACTCCAGGAGTGACTTCGCCTGGGCTGTACGTGCCAGATTTGATGCGCCCTGGCCCTTGTCTGTGTCCTCAGGAGTGGCTGCGGAGCCTTTGGACTTGAAGTGGTTGGCGATCGCTATGAATTCGGTTCCGGCGCCGCCGCCCACGGGCTTGAAAATCTGCGCGAGCGGCTTGCGTGCGCTGGCAAACGCTGTGATGTCATTGTGGATGCTGGATTCACCCACCGGTTCTGCAACAGCCTCCTTATAGATGAAGGCCGTGCGGATCATGTCCTCATCACTGAGCGGCGGGGCATTGGCAGGCGAACGGACGTAGTCCCAGACGCCAGGGGTTGCGACGTTCAGGGCATCCACCAGCTTGGCCAGGGCGTCATCCCGGTTCTTGCCGAACTGTGCCGAGTTCTCGATTTCCATCAACGTGACAACGTCTGCGCCCGCCTTCGTGATGGCCGCGACGATCTTGTCCTGCTGCCGCTCGAAGTTCTCGGCGTTGGCGGCACCACGGGCGTCACAGCCTCCACGGACAGTGATGGGGTTGCCCGCCCTGTCATCGTGGAAGGTGCAGCCCGCCAAGGTGTCGCCCGTGGTGGGGAAGTAATTGAGCACGTTGAAGGAGGCGATCTTCAGGTTGCCTCCCACTGCGGCGGGAGCCTCGGTGCGCGTGGCGCCGAACGATGCGGGCTGGACGGTGGCCTTGTTGGCTTCCGTCAGGTGGGTCAGCGGCTGGAGCTTCCAGGCGTTGTTGCCATAGCCGAGTACCACGTTGGTGGTGAAGGTTACCGGCGATCCCACGCGGACCGGGTCAGTTGTGGTGAGGTAGGGCAGGACCTGCGCCTTGGTGGTGGCGTCCTTGAGGAAGTTGGTGCTGGAGCCGTCGTCCAGCTTGATGCCGCGTTCCGCGTTTTCAGCGACGACGGCGGTGTACCCGGCTGAGCCGTAGGGAGCGACGGCGGTGGGCTGGACCAGCGGAGCTGTTCCGCCCGCGAGGCCCACCTCGCCGTACTGGTTCAGCGTGTAGTTGTCCGTGACCGTCACCGGGCCATGGGGTGCCAGGAGCATCCCTTCCAAGGATTCGCGGAAGGATTCGCTGGCAGGCAGGGTGAAGGCGGTGGCCTTGACCTCCGGGGCAGGCTCTGCCCGCTTGGCAAGCCCTGCGGCGGCTTCGACGTTGAGCTGGGTCATGCCGTGGTACTCGGCCACGGTGCCGGTCACCTGCACGTGGTCTCCGGGCTGGACCGACGCTGCGGTGGCGGGGGAGTAGACGAAGATGCCGTCCGACGCCGCATGGTTGGCCGCCGTCAGGTCCCCGCCGGTTCCCGGGGTCTGGAGGTAGTAGCCGTTCAGCCCGCCGGTGGGGAAGGCTGCAGTGACCTTGCCCGTGGTGGTCACGGTGGACCCGGCCAGCGGGCTTGCGGTGCCCGCGCCCTGGATCTCGGCGATGCTTTTCAGGGCCGGCGCCGGTCCCGGAATGGGATCAGGCGCAGGTTGCGGATCCGGGGCTGCCCCACCTGAGGAGGTGGGCGTAACCGTGGCGCTAAGCGCGAAGTCTGCGTTGTTGTGATTGCTGTCCACGCCACGGGCCCGGTTCAGGCTCCTGGCGTCGGAAGTGCCGCCGAGAGCCGGTGCCGCCTGTGTCTCGAATGTGTTGGACCCGTAGCCGAGGAGGTCGGCCACGCCGGCGGGCTCCACCTGCGAGCCGGGGGCGAGCCCGACGCCGGTGGGCTGCTTCGCGAGCACAATGGTGCCCGCTGTGCCACTGAAGTTCAGGCCAGTCGCGACCAGGTCCGCGGCAGGGAGATCCGCTCCGTTGGCGCCGTTGCTGGCACCCTGGACCAGGTAGTGCCCCTTGGCCGGGATGGAACCGGAAAGGGTCGCCACGCTGGTCAGAGGGGCCGTGCCGGCAGCGGAGCGGTACTGAACCGACCAGCCGTCCAGGGACACCGGGGCGTCCGATGAGTTGTACAGCTCAACGAACTTGTGCTTGAATGCGGCGCCTGCGCTGCCGCCACTAAGGTAGGCCTCGTTGATGACCACCGACGAAGTTCCCGCCGCGGGCGAGACCTCCGCGGATGTGCCGTCCCCAAGCGCGGGAAAGGCTGCGAGCGGAGCGATAAGCCCCGCTGACAGCGCTGTACCCAGCGCCAATTTCCAAGGTGTCTGCATCTGCTCTTACTTTCAGAAGGGTCTCCCCGATGGGGGAGCCAGTGGAAGGTGTCCAGGTTGTACCGATGGACGAGGGCCCGGATCCTGCTCCTGGTCAAGTGGTATCCGGCACATCAAAACAGGGATGAATGAACGCAAGGTTGCTAGTGCGTGCATTCGGCGGTACGTTCCCCAGCGGAGCGGGCCGCCCCACCGGATCAGGCCCCAATGGCCCCATCCGGTGATGCTCTCGGCAGTGGTTGGTTTGGTGGCCGGAACCAATGTGCCGGCCATCACAAAAGAATACCGGCCGGTAGCTTTAGGGGAAGGTCCAGACGGCAGATCTTTCCGGGATTTCTTGCCGGTATCTTCGCTGCGCCTCTGGCGAAGGCAGCCAAGCCCAGGCAGGGACACCACGGGACTCTGGGCCGGGTCTGACAGCCCCCATGGTTCCGGCTGCGCCCAGCGCTTTTCGCGGAGTTGCCGGGGTAAACGAAGGACCCCTGCCAGCCAGCAAGCTGGCGGACAGGGGTCCTATTCGCGGAAGGTAAGAGATTCGAACTCTTGGTACGGGGTTACCGCACACTAGTTTTCAAGACTAGCTCCTTCGGCCGCTCGGACAACCTTCCCTGACTAGTAGTGTTTCATAGGCACTTGCCTGCAACAAAACAGAGACTGGAAGGTGTCCGGTGCACACTGGTTGCAGCGAGTATTCAGTCAGAAACAGGAGTGTTCCATGAAAGCCGTCTACATATCCGAACCGGGCGGCCCGGAAGTGCTGGAGATCCGCGAGACGGACGCGCCGGTAGCCGGACCGGGGGAGGTGCTTATCGACGTCGTGGCGGCTGGCCTCAACCGCGCAGACGTGCAGCAGCGCAGGGGCTTCTACCCCCCGCCGCCGGGCGCTTCAGAGATTCCGGGCCTGGAAGTCTCCGGACGCATAGCCGGCTTCGGCCCCGGCGTCAGCAAACCGTTTTCACTTGGTGACAAGGTGGTGGCGCTGCTGGCCGGCGGCGGATATGCCCAGCAGGTGGCGGTGGCTGCGGAACAGGTCCTGCGGGTACCGGCCGGTGTGGACCTGGTGACGGCGGCGTCCCTGCCGGAAGTCGCCGCCACGGTGTACTCCAACCTGGTGATGACTGCCCAGCTCCAGGCTGGCGAGACGGTGCTGATTCATGGCGCCACCGGGGGGATCGGAACCATGGCCATCCAGCTCGCCAAGGCCCTGGGAGCCAGGGTGGCCACGACAGCTGGAACGGACGAAAAGGTGGGAACCGCGAAAGCTTTCCTGGGCGCGGACATTGCCATCAACTACGCCGAAGAGGACTTTCCGGCGAGCCTCCGCGAGCAAAACGGCGGGCACGGCGCTGACGTGATCCTCGACGTCGTTGGAGCCAAGTACCTTTCGCAGAACGTGGACGCCCTCGCCGACTATGGGCGCCTGGTCGTGATTGGCCTGCAGGGCGGCGTCAAAGGGGAACTGGACCTGGGGCAGCTGTTGAAGAAACGTGCAGCGGTGGTGGCCACCGCCTTGAGGCCGCGGCCGGTGGAAGAAAAAGGCGCCATCATGAACGCCGTTCGCGATGGCGTCTGGCCGCTGGTCAGTGACGGCAGGATCCGTCCGCTCGTGGCCAAGACTTTCCCGCTGGAACAGGTTAAGGCTGCGCATGAATACTTTGACTCGGGCGACCACGTGGGAAAGATCCTCCTGCTGATGTAACGGGCCGCGTGGGGTTCATGCCCAATATTGCTTTGGGGCCTTCCTGCTCCTAAGCTCAGTTGGCATACGCGGTATGCATCCTGTCTTTGGGTAGCCCGCATACCGAGGCCCACCAACGCCAGGAGCGCCGATGTCCGTCCGCCACAGCCTCCTTGCCCTGCTCCAGGACCAGCCGCGCTACGGTTACCAGCTGCGGGCCGAGTTCGAGAACAGGACGGGAGCCACCTGGCCGCTGAATATCGGTCAGGTCTACACCACGCTTGACCGGCTGGAACGGGACGGCCTGGTTGTCAGGGACGGCGACGACGGCAACGGGCACGTGGTCCACAGCATTACGGGTGCCGGCAAGGCTGAGGTGGGAAGCTGGTTTACCGCCCCGGTGGAGCGGAATAATCCGCCGCGCAATGAGCTGGCCATCAAGCTGGCGCTCGCCGTCACCATCCCGGGCGTGGACGTGCAGGGCATCATCCAGACGCAGCGTGTGGCTTCCATCCGCGCACTGCAGGACTACACAAAGGCCCGCAGGGACACCGCCGTCACCCACCGGTCAGGGGATACCGCCTCGCTGCTGGTCCTTGACTCCCTCATTTTCCAGACCGAAGCCGAGGTCCGCTGGCTGGACCTCTGTGAAGCCAGAATGGTCCAGCAGGCGCAGTCTCCAAGCCCAACACGCAGGACATCCAGCGGGGGCACGTCAGATGCAGGGCTCACAGGAATCTGAACAATTAAGTCACTGAATTGGGTCTTTTTGATTGTTGCCAACGGGTTTACCGTGGGTTTCAGGAGCCGCCCGCACCGGGCGCCGAAGCCAGGAGGGCTTTCCATGACAACGCACGTCGCCGACTGCAGCGTAACGAACTGTTCCTTTAACGACCACACCAACTGCAACGCAGCCGCCATCACCGTGGGCGGCGCCGAAAACCATGCAACCTGCGCCACTTTCATCGACACCGGCCTTCACGGCGGACTGCCCAAGGTGCTGGCCGACGTCGGGGCATGCCAGCGCTCTGAATGCGTCCACAACGACCACCTGATGTGCAAGGCGCCTGAAGTTCACGTCGGTCCGGGAGCCGACAACGCGGACTGCCTCACCTACTCCCACGCCTAGCCAAGCTCCCCGCCCACGCGGGAACCAGGGTCTCCGTCCGGAACACCGGATGGGGACCCTCTTTGCTTTTACCGCTTCCCGGGATGCCGGTACCGGAGTAGGAGCCGGGGCAGTGGGGCCCGTCATTAGGCGCCCGGTGCAGGCCGTTCGGCGCAGGCCGTGCTCCAAGGGCAAAAAAGCGCCCCGATCGAGGGCCACCGTTGGTAGTGTGCGAGTCAGCAGATGAGGAACAAATCTCAAGGAGGAGACATGGCCGAAACGCCTGATTATCGTCGGAGCGCAGCCCGGGGGGAAGGTACGGTTACCACCGACACCGTTCTCCCGCCGTCGGCCGTGGATGAAAATGTCCGCCAGGCCGAAGAAAAAAAGTGGACGCCGGGAAAGATCGCGCTTTGGGCTGCGATCGCCCTGCTGGGCGGCGTGGCATGGTTCATGCTGGCGATCATCCGCGGGGAGACCGTCAACGCCATCTGGTTTGTCTTCGCCTCCGTATGCACGTACCTGATCGGCTACCGTTTCTACTCCAAGGTCATCGAACGCTACATCACCAGGCCCGATGACCGCAGGGCCACCCCGGCCGAGTACAAGGCCGACGGCAAGGACTACGTCCGGACGGACCGCAACGTTCTGTTCGGCCACCACTTCGCCGCCATTGCCGGGGCCGGACCGCTCGTGGGCCCCGTGCTTGCCGCGCAGATGGGTTACCTGCCCGGCACTATGTGGATCATTGTCGGCGTCGTCCTTGCAGGCGCTGTCCAGGACTACCTGGTGATGTTCTTTTCCATGCGCCGCGGAGGACGATCCCTCGGCCAGATGGCACGGGAAGAACTGGGCGTCATCGGCGGCACCGCCGCCCTCATCGCCACCCTGCTCATCATGGTGATCATCGTGGCCATCCTCGCACTCGTCGTGGTCAACGCCCTCGGCGAAAGCCCGTGGGGCGTGTTCTCCGTCGGCATGACAATCCCCATCGCCCTGTTCATGGGCGTCTACCTCCGCTACCTGCGGCCCGGCAAAATCCTGGAAGTTTCGCTCATCGGCTTCGTGCTGCTGATGGCGGCAATCATCGGCGGCGGCATTGTCGCTGAAACCCCGTGGGGTGTTGATCTCTTCACCCTCGACAGGGTCACCATTGCCTGGGGAATCATCATCTATGGCTTCATCGCAGCTATTTTGCCGGTCTGGCTGCTCCTTGCACCGCGTGACTACCTGTCGACATTTATGAAGATCGGCGTGATCGTGATGCTCGCGGTGGCCATCATCGCGGTCCGCCCGGAGATTACGGTTCCCGCGTTCAGTGAGTTTGCCAGCAGGGAGAACGGGCCCGTATTCCCCGGTGCGCTGTTTCCCTTCCTCTTCGTCACCATTGCCTGTGGTGCCCTGTCCGGCTTCCACGCCCTGATCTCGTCCGGCACCACCCCGAAACTGGTGGAAAAGGAACGCCAAACCCGGTTCATCGGCTACGGCGGCATGCTGATGGAGTCCTTTGTGGCCATCATGGCGCTGGTTGCTGCGATCTCCATCGACAGGGGCCTGTACTTCGCCATGAACGCGCCGGCTGCCCTGACGGGCGGCACGGTTGAAACAGCAGCCACCTGGGTGAACAGCCTGGGCCTGACCGGGGTGAACATCTCACCCGACCTCCTGTCCCAGACCGCCGAGAACGTGGGCGAGGAAAGCATTGTGTCCCGTACCGGCGGCGCCCCCACGCTCGCCCTGGGCCTTGCGCACATCATGCAGCAGTTCATCGGCGGCACGGCCATGATGGGATTCTGGTACCACTTCGCCATCATGTTCGAAGCTCTCTTCATCCTCACCGCCGTTGACGCCGGCACCCGCGTGGCCCGTTTCATGCTCCAGGACTCCATCGGCAACTTCGTCCCCAAGTTCAAGGAACACTCGTGGCGGCCCGGAGCCTGGCTCTGCACCGCGATCATGGTGCTCGCGTGGGGCGCGGTCCTCCTGATGGGCGTCACAGATCCGCTGGGCGGCATTAACACCCTCTTCCCGCTGTTCGGCATCGCCAACCAGCTCCTGGCAGCCATCGCCTTGTCCGTGTGCCTGGCCATCGTGGCCAAGCGCGGGACGTTCAAGTATCTGTGGATCGTGGCGCTTCCGCTGACGTTCGCCGCGGTGGTCACCATCACGGCGAGTTACCAAAAGATCTTCTCGCCCGTCCCGGCAGTGGGTTACTTCGCGAACAACGCCGCCTTCAGCAAGGCCCTCGCCGAAGGCAAGACCGAATTCGGCACGGCCAAGTCCGTGGCAGCCATGGAAGCCGTAGTCCGCAACACCGCCATCCAGGGCTGGCTCTCGGTGATCTTCGTCGTGCTCAGCATCATTGTTATTACGACGGCGGTGCTTGCCACCGTCAAGGCGTTCCGCACCCGTGCTGACGGGACAGCCGCGAAGGACACCGAGGACCCGGCCCGGCCGTCCCGCGTCTTTGCCCCGTCCGGTCTCATCCCCACGCCCGCCGAGAAGGAGCTGCTGGCCGAGTGGGAAAAGGTTCCTGCCGAGTTGCGGTTCGAGAGGGCAGGCCACCACTGATGAGCTCCGGACTCGCCGCGGTTGCCCAGGGCTTCCGGGGTTTTGCGCGTTACTTCGGCGGCGTGCTGGGCGCGGATGCCTACGTAAAGTACCTGGAGCACCACCGGGCTGCAGGCCACAGCACCCCGCCTTTGACCGAGCGCGAGTTCTGGCGGGACCAGACCGACCGGCAGGACACCAATCCCCAGGGCCGGTGCTGCTGATTGAGCCTGCAGCGGACAAACCGTCAGTGCGCTTCATGGAGTGAACAACCGGCCGATTGCTCGTGAGAGTATGAACGCATGAGCGATCCGAAAGACACTCAGGCACCTGAGGACCTCCCGGTAGAGGGCACCACCATCGACGGCGGACAGCCGGCACCTGCGCCGGCTGTCCCCGCCAATGACGGCAAGCCCAAAGGCAGCAACCTGCAGGATTTGGTGGATGAACCGGCCAAGGTGATGCGGATCGGAACAATGATCAGGCAGCTGCTCGAGGAGGTGAAGTCCGCGCCGCTGGACGACGCCGCCCGGGGACGTCTCGCCGAGATCCATGAGCGCTCCATCAAGGAACTGGAAGACGGGCTTGCCCCTGAGCTGGTGGAGGAACTGGACAGGATCAGCCTCCCGTTCCCGGACGAGGCCACTCCCTCCGACGCTGAGCTGCGCATTGCCCAGGCACAGCTGGTGGGCTGGCTGGAGGGGTTGTTCCACGGTATCCAGACTGCCATCGCCGCACAACACGCTGCCCGCGAGCACGCTGCGGCGCAGCACCAGCTCCGCCAGCTTCCTCCGGGCACAGTTATTGCACCCGGTGTGGTCATCGGGGAGAACGGGGAGCCCCAGCGGGCGTCGGCCGGGCCGCGGGCCGGTGTTCCAGGACGGCCAGGCCAGCCCACTGACCCGGACCACGGTCCGGGACAGTACCTTTAGGGCATTTGGGCTTTTTTAGCGCCGCCAGGCAGGGGCGCAAGGACGACGCTGAACTTGGGAAGGGATTGTGGCGCCGGGCCCACGATCGCTTCCACCGGGGGCTGGACCGCTTCCACCAGGTCCTCGAAGGGGTGGAAGACGACCAGCTCTACTCGGAGCTGGTGGATGTCGCCAATGAACTTGCAGCACTGCTGGACCGCGTCAGGGCAGTCTGCGTGCAAGCACAGCAGCGCTCGCCCAGCGACGGGCTGGACATCCCGGACGCCCTCGCGGGTGTCCACCGCTCCCTGTCCAAGGCCGGCAATTCCCTCGCCACCACCGCCGAAGCAGCAGCCATGCTGCGCCTCGCCGTCGGTCCCGTCCCCGTGGGCGCAGCATCTGTGCGGCGCCGCGCGGAGGCGGTGTTCCAGCAGGTGGCCGACGCCGAGCGGCACCTGCGGGAGGAGAGTCCGGACCCCCGGCAAGAGGATATTCCCGGTTAAGCGTCTGGCTTAGTTCGTGCTGATCGCCGTTGGCAGGGCAGTTGTTTTGGCAGGATGGGGTCATGACTCTTTCACCGACACTGACTTTCAACGACGGAAACCAGATTCCCCAGCTCGGCTATGGCGTATGGCAGGTTGAGGATGGGGTGGCGGAAAAGGTTGTCCGGCAGGCCTTCGAAGCCGGCTACCGCCACATCGACACCGCCAAGATCTACGGCAACGAGGCCGGCGTTGGCCGCGCCATTGCCAGCTCAGGCCTGTCACCCGAGCAGCTCTTCATCACCACCAAGCTCTGGAACGCAGACCAGGGCTACGAATCCACCCTTGCGGCGTTCGAAGAGTCCATGGACCGGCTGGGCCTTGAGACCCTCGACCTTTACCTGATCCACTGGATGCAGCCCAAGCAGGACAAGTACGTGGATACCTGGAAGGCGCTGATTGAGCTGCAGAAGCGTGGCAGGGTCAGGTCAATCGGTGTTTCAAACTTCACCATCGAAGGCCTGGAGCGGATTATCAGCGAGACCGGCGTGGTTCCGGCCATCCACCAGATTGAACTCCACCCGTACTTCAGCCAGCGCGAACTGCGCGATTTTGGTGCCTCTAAGGGAATCCTGACGCAGGCCTGGTCACCGCTGGGCCAGGGCGGCGAGCTCCTGGAGGACCCGGCGGTGGCGTCCATCGCGGCCAAGCATGATGCCACGGCCGCCCAGGTGGTTATCGCCTGGCACCTCGCCATCGGCAACGTGGTCATTCCCAAGTCCGTCACGGAGTCCCGGATACGCGAAAACTTCGCGGCCCTGGATGTTTCCCTAGACGCTGACGACATCGGAGCCATCAACGCGCTGGACCGCAGCGCCAAGGGCGAAGGCCGTATTGGAGCCGATCCCGCTGTCTCCGACTTCGCTTAGTTCGGACCGCTTGCCGGTCTAAGCAGTCCGGTCCCAATAGACCGTCCAACCCGCGTTGCCTGGGGGTGTCCCCTCGCAACGCGGGTGACTGCTTTAAGTGCCTCAGGGAGAATTCCCTTTAGGCAGCGATACGGACCTGCTGGACCGGAACCGCGTCCACGACGGCCCAGCTGTCCTCACCGGCGCAGTGCCGGCTGGCGAACCGCTCGGCCTCCGCCAAGGTGTCAAAAGTCTCGGAGCGTGCACGGCCGCAGTCGGCGTCGAAGTAGGTGACGTGAAATTCCTGTACGAGTTGGCTTTCCATAAATCCAGTGTGCAACCGGGGTCTGACATTCCCCGGAATCAGCCCCGCGTGTTGCTCTCCGACGTAGTCACAGGCCCCTTCCCATAGCACCGTCCGCGGCGGCAGGGGCTCAAAGTCAACTAATCGTCGGCACTGACCCGTTGGTCGTCATCGCGTTCCGCGGGCTGAGGCCACCCGCCCTTTCGGTAGGCGGGAGTTCCCGCGGCAAGTACGATTACTGCCACTACACAACTGCCCGCCATGACGCCGGCCATCGAGAGCGCGTTTCCACCCAGAAGCCCCACCAGCGGACTGACGAGCCCTGCGACGCCGGACTGCAGGGCTCCGATGACCGCGGCCGCTGTACCCGCCATATGGCCGTAGTTGTGCAGGGCCAGTACGGAGGCGTTTGCCGGAATCATGCCCTGGGCAGACAGGACCAGCCACAGGCCGGCAATCAGGCCAAACGGGCCGCCGGCACCCGTCAGGACCACCACGAGCAGCAGCAGGGCGAGGCCCAACTGCACCAGGAGGGCGGTGCGCAGGAGCCGGACCGGCGGGAACTTCCGGACAAGGGTGGCATTCAGTTGTGCCGACAGCACCAGCGCGGCGCCATTGAGGGCAAAGACAAGGGCGAATTGCTGGGCCGTGAGGCCGTACTCGTTCTGGAAGACGAAGGGGGAACCCACCACGTAGCTCATAATCAGGGCCAGCCCCAGGCCGGGGATCACCGCCAGGGCCATGAAGTGCTTGTCCCGCAGCAGCGACCAGTAGGCACCTGCCACGTGCCTGGGGTGGGCCGGCGCCCGCCGGTCCTCCGGCAGCGTTTCAGGCATGAACTTCCAGACGATTGCCACCAGGACCACCCCGATGAGGGCCAGCGCATAGAAGACGGCACGCCAGTCCCAGAGCCCGGCGATGGCCTGGCCCACGGTGGGTGCCAGGAGCGGGGCGAGACCGATCACCAGCATCAGCCGGGACAGCAGCCGGGCTGCTGCGGAACCAACGAAGCGGTCACGGATGACGGCCAGGGCCACCACGGCGGCAGCTGCGTTGAAGAAACCCTGGAGCACGCGGAGCCCTGTCAGCGTTTCGATGTTCGGAGCCATGGAGCACAGCAACGAAATGACCACGTGCAGGGAAATACCGATGACCAGCGGCAGCCGCCGTCCGAACCGGTCCGAGAACGGGCCGATCACCAACTGGCCAACGCCGGCACCGACGAGGGTTCCGGACAAGGTCAGCTGCACGGCGGTCTGGGTTGTACGGAGGTCGGCTTCCACGGCGGGCAAGGAGGGCAGGTACATGTCCGTGGTAACAGCCGGAAGCGCGGCCAGGGCGCCGAGCATCAGGATGTACTTGAAGCTGCGCGGTGGCTGCTTGCTGGTGTTCTGGGAGTGGGACGGGTCCGTCACGGGGCAAACCTAACTTGTGTGCAAGCACGCAGGGTTTGGGTCCAATGCGTGGCCGTGGCTTGAGCAGTTCAGCTGAGGTCATGGGAGTACCCCTGACGAAGTGTTCCTAAACCCGCGTCCACAGTTTGGCCGGCAGCCGGGGATACTTCTGTCAGCTGCCCAGCCGGAGGACCCGTTCCTGCGCGAGCATCGCAGTCCGCTCGGCTTTGTCGGCTGCCCGCTGGGCCTGTTTTGCCTCCGCCGTGGTGCTGGCTAACCTTTTGCGGGACTGCTCGAGCCGGTCCTCAACTGCTTTGAGCTGCGCCCGCAGACCGGAGGCCTCCTGGATCAGCCCAGCAATTTCGGTCCGTGTTTCGTCCGCTTGGTTCTGCAGATTTTTGGCCAGCTGCGCCGTCTCGGCTTCTGCCGCCTGTGCTTCCGCAAGGGCGGCTTGGGCTTTGTCCAGTGCGGGCAGCGACCTTGGCCGCGGTGCCTGGCGGACTGCCTCGAGGCGCGGCTTATCAGGCTTGGTCCGGGCGGTTCCCGCCGCCGTCGTACCTTCCTTTTGTTCCTTTCGCACCGGCGTTTTGGACGGCGCAGGAGCTGCCCGCTGTGCGGGCAGGGCGGCCGGGACTGCCACAGAGCCCTCAAGCTCCACGGCGTTTACGCCGTCCGCCGAGATTGTCTTCAGGAGCCGTCCACTCTGGACGGCAGCAGCGGCCCCCTCATCTGCCGTCAGGGCCCGGAGGGTCTCCTCGACGTCAGTAGTCATCGCATCGCTGATGGACCGGCCGTGCTCCTGGGCTACGGAGCGGGCGGTGTCGACGGCGGCAGCCAGAAGGGTTCGCCGCTCGCGTCCCAGCTCCCGGAGGGCTGCGGCGTCCAATGACGCCTGGGCCGCACGCATCCGGGTCCCCAGGTCCGCCAACCCGGCAAGGACCTCCGGTTGGTGCAGGGCCAGCATGTTTACGGCCCAGGCGGCAACCGAAGGCTTTGGCAGTGCCCGTACAGCGGCTCCGAGTTCCTTGTTTGCACCGGCAACTTCCTTTGCTGCGGCGGCACGTGCCGGCACGAAGTCTTCCATCGGCTTGGCGTAGAGCCCGTTCGCTATCTCCGCCAGGGCCTCGTCTTCCATAACCGCCATACTAGTTAGCGTGCTGCCGGCGAACCATCTCGGTAATCCAGCTGGGCGCATAGGGCGAGGTGCAGCCCGGGGG
Organism: Arthrobacter sp. sptzw42; assembly: GCF_059089685.1. NCBI lineage: Bacteria > Bacillati > Actinomycetota > Actinomycetes > Micrococcales > Micrococcaceae > Arthrobacter > Arthrobacter sp. sptzw42. Next base: position 8,362 of record NZ_JBNHEX010000009.1, on the reverse strand, counting down.
AGTGGGGTAGTCCTTGAGTACCTCCAGGCGCTCACCAATGCTGACCGCCCGGTCCCGGTGCTCCGCATGCCCGATCCCGATTTGTGCCAGGCAAGTGTTCATTGCCCACTGCAGGCGGTCCGGCGCGGCCTTCATCCGGGCCTCTATCACGTCCAGCAGTCCGGCAAGGTCGAGGCCTTCAGGCTGCTTCACGACGCGTTCACTGGTAAGTGCCCAGCCTGCACTCGCCACTACCGGATCGGGATCGTCAAGCCACGCCAGGCGCAGTTCTTCTGCGTGGGGATTCTTTTTCACCACATAATTCACCAGCCAGTCGTGCACCTTGGGTGTGCGGCCCTCGCGGAGCATGGTGTCCAGCTCGTCGCGCCCGAACGCCTTGGGACGGCAGACCAGGAGGGCCAGCAGCCTCGCCGCAGTGTCACCCGTCTCCCAGAGCCGGCAAGCGAGTTCCTGTTGGGCCTTAAGGCGCTTGGCGACGGCACGCAGCTGGCCAAGGTTCACACCGTGATCATCCCCGTGTCTTTCGTTTACCTCGCGGACCCGCGGGTCTTCAAGGGCGGCAAGCTCCGCCATCAGCCCTTCCAGACTGGTTCCGGTCATTCCGCTCGCCGCCATTTTGGTTTCTCCTTCGTCGCATGCGAAGTTCAGCCTACGACGAAGGGGACTTCCCTGCGCGCCGGTGCCACGGGCGTGTGTGGGGCACGGCGGGCTAAAGCCGGCGCACCAGCCAGCTGGCCACCCACCGGGCGTCCTGCCCGTCGTCCCACACCACCAACACATGGGTGACGGTGTAGGCGGTGGCGAGTCCGGTCCTGGAGCCCACCTTCACCCGCGCAGGCCGCAGCATCAGGACCGGCCGGCCAGGTGCTTGCCGCAGGACGTCCTCGCGCATGGAGGCCTGCAGCGCGGCGGCCCCGGCCGCCAGGTCGGGCAACTGCCGGGGGAGCATATCCAGCGGTGCGTGCTTTTCGGCTGGATCTGGTGACAGCGGCATGGGGAGTCCTGTAAGCAGTGGAAGCTGTGCACCAATACCGTATTCATAGGCTGAGTGCGTGAACCACCGGTGGCCCGATGGCCGGCAGCAGCCGTAGCCGGCCTGCTGCCGTATCAACAAGATTAGGGTCGGGTGCCTTGGCGTGCATGCGTAGGAAGTACTCGACTCCTTAAAGGGCCTACTACTTACCGCTGCTTTTTAGAAAGACGTCTGCCCGTCTTGGTTTCGTTGAGGTCGAAGTCCAGGTCCTCCGGGGCCGGGGCAGGAGCTTCCCCGAAGGTCGCCAGGCCTTGGCCGGATTTCACCGCCTGCGCGTCCACGAGAGTGGGCCTTTGTCCCCGGCGGCATGCTTTTCAGCTTAACCAGCGAAAAACCCCGCATTATCGTCGAAATCAACGACAACACGGGGTTTATCCCGAGCTTCCTATCAGAATCGAACTGATGACCTTTTCATTACGAGTGAAACGCTCTACCGACTGAGCTAAGGAAGCACCGCATGCTGCCCGGAAGAACCGGGCGCTTCATGCAAGATTCAACTGTAGTAGAGTCCCAGCGCCCCGGTCAAAATGGGCGGGGCCAAAGGGTATGAGGCTTTCAGCACACAGTGTTGTCCGCCGGAACCTTGCCACTGACGAGGTAGGCGTCCACGGGGTCTTCGATGCAGCTGTTGGACCGGCCGTAAGCGGTGTGGCCTTCGCCTTCCCACGTCAACAGGGCGGCGTTGCCCAGCTGCTTGCGGAGCGAAGCGGCCCACTCGACCGGAGTGGCAGGGTCGCCGGTGGTGCCGATAACCACAATGGGTGAATCTCCCGTGTACTCAACCGGTGCCGGGGTCCGGGTGTTTTGGTAGGGCCAGTCAGCGCAGTTGGTGCCGCCGTAGGCAAAGAAGTATCCGAAGGTGGGGGAGTCCTGCATCAGGCGCTGCTGTTCGGCCCGCATAGCTGCGGTATCGGACTCCATGGGGTAGTCCAGGCAGTTGATGGCATTGAACGCGAACGTCGAGTTGGACGTATACGTCCCGTTGGAAGCACGGTCGGCACCAAGATCGGCCAGCCGAAGCATAAGGCTCACGTCACCGGTCATCGCCGCTTCAAGGGCCTGGGTCAGGGCAGGCCAGCTCTGATCGTTGTACAGCGGGGTGATCATCCCGCTGACGAACATCGTGGCGTTGACCACACGCCCGTCTTTGGCGGTTCGGGGCGTCTGTTGAACGGCCGCAATGAGGTCCCGCAGCTGCTGCACCCCGGAATCAACGGTCCCGCTTAGCGGGCAACCGTCCTGCTCCAAACAGCTCGCAACATAAGCCCGGATGGCTTTTTCGAAGGCGCGGGACTGTCCCCGGGTGAGCTCCTCGTTGCTGATGGCCGGATCCAAGGCGCCGTCGAGCACCATCCGCCCCACGTTGTCCGGGAACAGGGAAGCGTAGGTGGATCCCAGGAAGGTGCCGTAGGAGTACCCGAGGTAGTTGAGCTTGGTGTCGTTCACCACGGCGCGCAGGATGTCCATGTCCTTCGCGGAACTCACCGTATCGATGTGGGCCAGGACCGGACCGGTCTGCTCCGCACACTGGGCGGCGATTGCCCTGTTGTCCGTCCGGGCAGCCTCCAGGCCGGCGTCGGTTTCCAGATCGTAAATTTTGGCCCGCGCGGCATCACGCTCGGCGTCCGTCATGCAGGTGACAGGTGCAGAACGTTTTACGCCCCGGGGATCGAATCCCACGAGGTCGTACGCGTCCCGCACGGCCTGGGAGAAGTGCGTTCCCGAAGCGTCCTTGACGAAGTCATAGCCGGATGCGCCCGGGCCTCCCGGGTTGACCAGCAGGCTGCCGGTTTTGTTGCCGGTGCTCGAAGCCTTTAACGCGGCCAGTTCGATGGCGTCGCCCTCGGGCTTGTCATAATCCATCGGCACCTTCACCCTGGCGCACTGGAATTCACCTTCGCACGGCTCCCACACCACTTCCTGGGAGTAGAACTGCTTGAGCCCGGCCGGAGCGGACGCCACAATGGAGGGATCCGCCTTGGCAGTGGCGGCCTCCTGGTTGCGGTCTCCGCCGTCGATCAGGGTGCAGGAGGCCAGAACCATGGCCAGCGCCATGGCCCCGGCGGCACGCACGCCAATCACCCAGGATCGGGGGTGTGCAGGCAGGGGGCGGGCAGTCATCGGGTCTCCTTGGAGGGCTAGATCAGGCTGGCTGCCATGGACTCAATGGTCAACAGCGGGGCAACGTTGGTGGTGGTGATGCGTTCGCGGGCTTTGTTGATGGCATCCATCCGGGCGAGGGTGGCTTCCGGAGTGGAGCGGCCGGCAAACTCCTCCAATTCACCCCTCAGCTCAACGTTCACGAGCTCCACAGCATTCCCGAGCTGGATAATCAGCACATCCCGGTAGAAGGAGAGCAGGTCCGTAAGCGTCCGGTCCAGGGAATCGGTGATGGACCGCTTGGCCCGCCGTTTTTGGTCGTCCTCCAACTGCTTCACCTGGCTGCGTATGGCAGGAGGCAAGGTTCCGGACTCCGGCGCCCCCAGCGTTGCCAGCAGGGCAGCCTTCTCGGCCGCATCGCGTTCCTCGTTGGAACTGTTGGCCTCGGCGGTGGCGATTTTTACCAGCTTCTCCGCCATCATCACCGCGGCGGTCACGCCCCGCAGTCCCAACGGGAACCGGACGGTTTCCAGGCGCCGTTCCCTCGCCGCAGGGTCCCGGGCAAGCCGGCGGGCAATACCCACATGGCTTTGTGCCGCACGGGCCGCTTGCTCCGCCAGCGCCGGCTCCACGCCGTCGCGCTTTACCAGCAGGGCCGCCACGTCAGCGGCGGGCGGCAGCCGTAACGCCACGCTCCGGCAGCGGGAGCGGATGGTCACCAGCACATCGGCAGGGGAGGGGGCGCACAGCATCCACACCGTACGGGGAGTTGGCTCCTCGATGGCTTTGAGCAGGACATTGGTGGTGCGCTCGGCCATCCGGTCCGCGTCCTCCACCACGATGATCCGCCACCGGCCGGAGGATGGCCGGTTGCCCGCCGCCGCCACCAGGTCGCGCGCTTCGTCGATGGTGATGGTGACTTTTTCGGTACGGACAAAGGTGACGTCCGAGTGCGTTTCCCCGAGGATGGTCCGGCAGGCCGGGCACTGCCCGCAGCCGCGCCGGCTGACATCCTCCTGGTCGCAGTTCAACGCCGCGGCAAACGCTTTGGCGGCATTCGAACGGCCGGACCCCGGGGGCCCGGTGAACAGCCACGCATGCGTGAGGCTTTCACCGCCGGCGGCCTGGCGGAGTTGTTCGACGACGGCGGCCTGGCCCTGCAGGTCGTCCCACACGGTCATGCGTCACCCTCCGAGGACGCCAACAGGGCGTCCACCCGCTGGAGGATCTGCTCAGCAAGGTCACCTACGGGAAGATGGGCGGGCAGCACGAGGTAGGAACCGGCCCGGCTTGCGGCCAGCTCCAGGAAGGCCTCCCGGATCCGCAGGTGGAATTCGTCAGCTTCGGACTCCAGCCGGTCCTCGGCGGCATCACCGGCGGTCCGGCGGCGGCGGCCCACTTCCGGGTCAACGTCCAGCAGGACCGTAAGGTGGGGCTCCAGGCCCGAGGTGGCCCACGCGTTGATGGACCGGACGGCGTCCTTGCCCAGGTCCCGCCCGGCTCCCTGGTAGGCAACGGAAGAGTCGATATACCGGTCCGTCAAAACAATGTCCCCGCGCTCCAGTGCCGGCCGGATGACCTGGCTGGCGTGGGCAGCCCTCGATGCGGCGAAAATAAGGGCTTCGGTGTGGGCATCAATGTGGCCGTGCCCATGGTCAAGGACCAGGGACCGCAGCTTCTCGCCAATGGGGGTTCCACCGGGTTCCCGGGTCCGCAGGACCGTCAGCCCGCGCGATTCAAGGGCATCCGCAAGCCGGGCCGCCTGGGTGGACTTTCCGGCACCATCTCCGCCCTCAAACGCGATGAAAAGGCCCGCCCGTTGTTTGCTCACCGGTCAAGCCTACCGATCCGCCCGGACAATCGCAGACCGCCGCAGCCCCATGTGGACAGCATCTGCGGGCGGGGTAACGGCTTTTCGGGGTGCTTAACCCGGACAGTAGGCTTTCGTCCATGAGTCTTTCCGAACAGCAAGCAGCTTCCCTGGCGGCTGAGACGGTAGTGGTGGCCGCGGGGCGTCCTCCGCGGGAAAGGGACCAGCCAGTCAACCCGCCCATCGTTTTGTCCTCCACATACTTCGGCACTGGTGCCCTTGCTGACGGGGACCGCGGTTACGGCAGGTACTCCAACCCCACCTGGGATCCGTTCGAGGAAGCGCTGGGCCGGCTCGAAGGTTCGGAACTGCCGGGTCTCCTCTACGCGTCCGGCCTCGCTGCAGTCAGTTCCGCCCTGTCCCTCATTCCCGCCGGGGGAGTGCTGGTCATGCCGACGCTTTGCTATTCAGGTTCCCTGGTCATGGCGGCCGAGCTTGCCCAAAAGGGCTTCATCGAGCTCCGAACCGTTGATATTGCCGATACTGAAGCAGTCGGGCAAGCGCTCTCGCCCGGCGGCCTGGCCGGTCGGGCAGCCGCCATGCTCTGGCTCGAGAGCCCTACAAACCCCATGCTCAGCGTCGCGGATGTGCCGGTCCTCACTGCCGCAGCTCACGCGGCCGGAGCCATCGTCGTCACGGACAACACCTTTTCCACGCCGTTGGTCCAGCAGCCCCTGCGCTTGGGCTCCGACGTCGTCCTGCACTCGGTGACCAAGTACCTGGCGGGCCACTCCGACGTCGTCCTCGGCGCGCTGGTCACCTCCAACCCGGATATCCGTTCCGCGCTGCTCCATCATCGGACCATCCATGGCGGAATTGCCGGGCCCTTCGAATCCTGGCTTGCCCTGCGCGGGCTGAGAACGCTGGCACTGCGCATTGAACGGTCTCAGGCCACTGCCATGGTCCTGGCGGAGCGTCTGGCAGCCCATCCCCGGATCGAGTCGCTCCGGTTCCCGGGGCTTCCCACGGATCCGGGGCACGAACGGGCCAAGGCGCAGATGAAAGGCTTCGGTTCGATCATTTCTTTCCAGGTGGCACCCGTGGGCGGGCTGAACGGTGCCGACGCTGCGGACGCGGTGGTCCGGGCAATGGCGCTGTGGCTGCCCGCGACGTCGCTTGGCGGGGTTGAATCGCTGATAGAACGCCGCCGCCGGCACGCCGCCGAGCCGCCGGACGTGCCGGAGAACCTGGTCCGCCTCAGCGTGGGCATTGAAAATGTTGAGGACCTTTGGGCGGATTTGAAGCAGGCGCTGGACGCGCTGGGCGGCTAGGCTGGGCTTGTGGACGGTGAACTCATTATTCGGCCTGTAGAGCAGGCAGTGTTCTTTATTCTTGCCCTGGTGGCACTCGGACTGGAACTGTGGGCCGTGGTGGACTGCGCCCGGCACCGCGCCAACGCCTTTGAGGCGACCGGGAAGAGGACCAAGACCTTCTGGATGGCCTTGACGGGTGGAGCCGCCCTTGTGGGCGTCATATCGTTCTTCGGCAGTGGCGGCTTCTTCGGCACGCTTGGCCTGTTCGGGCTCGCCGCCGTCGTCGCCGCGTCCGTCTACCTGGCAGACGTACGGCCGGCCGTCAAGGATGCCGGCCGCGGCGGCAGCCGCAACACGGGGCCCTACGGGCCCTGGTGAACTAACTCCCCGGGGCCACCGCTTCCCAGTCCACTGTCAGCTCGCCCAGCCGCCACCTGGCCGGCCCGTCCTGAACCGGCCAGCCGGCGTCGCGCACCAAGCGGGCCATGGACTGCCAGCGCTGCCTGTTGCCAAAAGCCGCCAGCGGGGCGGACTCCAGCCACGCCCGGTCCATCGCCTGCATCAGGGCGTGCACCGGTTCGCCGGGGACGTTGCGGTGGATGAGGGCCTTGGGCAGCCGCTCGGCAACATCCGAGGGCAGGCCGAAGCTGCCGAACCGGACGGAAATGCTGAGTGAGAGCGGCCGCTCCGCATCCAGCGCCACCCAGGTCACCCGCCGCCCTATTTCGTCACAGGTCCCGTCGATAAACAGGCCGTCGGCGGACAGGCGGTCCTGCACCAGCCGCCAGATCCCCGCCACATCCGCTTCCTCATACTGGCGCAGGACATTGAAGGCGCGCACCAGCACTGGCCGTCCGGGCACCGGGATCTCGAACCCGCCCACGTGGAAGCTCAAACCCGGCCGCTGCAGGGGCAGCGCCGCGCGGACCCGGTCCGGTTCAATCTCGATGCCGCACACCTGGACGTCCGGACGCAGGGCGGACAGCCGCTCGTAGAGTTCGACGGCAGTGGCCGGGGCTGCGCCATAGCCCAGGTCCACCACCAGGGGACTTTCCGCCGAGCGGAGGCGCCACGCCTGGGGCCCGGCGAGCCAGCGGTCAACCCGGCGCATGCGGTTCGGATTCGTGGTGCCGCGGGTGACGTTCCCTACCGGCCGGCCCTGCCTGCTGCCCGGGTTCCTGCCGGTCATCTGCGGGGCGGCCACCCGTTCAGCTTTTTGCACCACCGCCCCACCTTATCCCTTGCCGCATCCCAGCCGGCGGTGTCCGTTGTAACGCTGGGCAGGTGGCCGCAGCGCTCGGCTAGGATGAAAATCATGACTTACAAGCTGATTCTGCTGCGCCACGGCCACAGCGAATGGAACGCCAGGAACCTCTTCACGGGATGGGTGGACGTAGACCTCAACGACCAGGGCCGCAAGGAAGCAGCGCGGGGCGGGGAGCTCCTGGTTGAGAACGATGTTCTCCCGGATATCCTCTACACCTCACTGCTGAAGCGGGCCATCAACACCGCAAACATCGCCCTGGACAAGGCCGACCGCGGCTGGATCCCGGTCAAGCGCGACTGGCGCCTGAACGAACGCCACTACGGCGCCCTGCAGGGCAAGGACAAGGCCCAGACCCTCGCCGAATACGGTGAAGAGCAGTTCATGGAATGGCGCCGTTCCTACGACACCCCCCCGCCGCCCCTGGACGATGACTCCGAGTTTTCCCAGGCGCACGACCCCCGCTACGCAGACCTGGGCGACGCCCTGCCGCGCACCGAGTGCCTGAAGGATGTCCTGGTCCGCCTGCTGCCGTACTGGGAATCTGACATCAAGGAGGACCTGAAGTCCGGCAAGACAGTCCTGGTCACGGCCCACGGCAACTCCCTGCGCGCGCTGGTCAAGCACCTGGACGGCATCAGCGATGAAGCCATCGCAGGCCTGAACATCCCCACGGGAATTCCGCTGGTATACGACCTCGACGAGGACTTCCAGCCCGTCAAGCCCGGCGGCACCTACCTGGACCCCGACGCCGCTGCCGAGGCCATCCTCGCCGTGGCCAACCAGGGCAAGAAATAGGGCGTTAAACAACGACGGCGGGCTGGTCACCTGGGGTGACCAGC
>NZ_JBNHEX010000008.1:0-165951 GCF_059089685.1 Arthrobacter sp. sptzw42 | reverse complement strand
GGAGACTCGGCTACCTCAGCCCCGACGAATACCTCGCTCACAACCTCGCCAGCGCGTAACGTTTAATTAGGAGTCCAACATTTAGGGACCAGTCCAGCAGTCCATTAGTGTTCTCGTTTGAGCCGCGCTGCCAGGGGCTCGCCGGGTCGCAGAAATACGCCGCAATCCGTGTTTGCCGCGTGAAATCCTGTTGGCAGGCCATTTCAGTGCCCTGATCCCAAGTCAGGGAGCGGCGCAGGTGGGGCGGGAGCGGTCTCATCGAATCAACTAGTCGATCGCGCAGATTCTCAGCACCACGGTTCCCTGCCAGGTGCACGAGAATGATGAAGCGCGTGGTCCGCTCGACCAGTGTGGCGATGGCCGAGCGACCGCCTTTCCCAATTATTAGATCGCCCTCCCAATGCCCTGGTACTAATCTGCCGATCACTTCCGCAGGTCTGTCCCGGATCATGACCATGTCCGGGAATCGCTTAGTCCGGTGCTCCTTCCGGCGGCGCGGCCGGCGGCCGGTCCGCCCGCTGCGCAGCGAGACGGCCGGGTCCACGGCCAGATCCAGGCTTCCTCGCCCATATAGCGCCTGATAGACAGTCTCGGGCACGACGTGCATCTCGGGTTGTCCCGGAAAATTAGCGCGTAGACGGGTGCTGATCTGGCGGGGGCTCCAGCGCTGCTGCAGGTGTTCGCGCACGAACTCCCGCAGCTCAGGGTTCGCTGCGATCTTGCCGGTTCGCTGGCGGCTCCTTCTACGCTCGGCACTCCGCTGAGCTGTTCGCGGACGGTAGTTTCCAGAGGGTTCGTGAATGTTGCGGCGGATCTCTCGGCTCACCGTGGACGGACTGCGCCCGAGTTCCATGGCGATAGCGCGAATGCTTCGCCCCGCATGCAGGAGGTCTGCGATCGTGATTCGTTCCGTCTCAGAGAGAAACCGGGCAGAGATAGCGGCCGGCCTCTTATGCGAGATGGGAGCAATCTTTTTGATATCCCCGGACTTCAGAACAACGGTGTGGCCATGCCGCCATCGTGTCCCTGAACTACGGCTGATTCCCACGATTCGGCAGGCCTCAGAATTGCCCATTCCCTGTTTCATCAGCTGATCATAGTGAGCCCGTGCAGCGTTCTTTGGAGGGGCTCCCCGTGACTTTCGTGGCCGTTTCATCTCTGCCAATTGCAACTCCTAAACACTCAGGTGTTGCAACGACCACTAGACGCCAAGCCCGCGAAATGGCTCACTTTTCGACCATCGCTGACAAGGACTGGGGTTCCAGGCCCAAGCAGGCCAGTCGGTGGATGAAACCAACGTGGTGTGCGTGTTCGTTCCAGAGGATGGCCGCGATTCGGACAGATGACCGGCGTGTTAGCCCAGATGTTCGAGGTCCTTGAGCAGGATGGGCCTTTGACCGGGAAACGGTGAGCGCTGCCCGCTTCATCACGCACCTGCGCTACTTCTTCGTCCGGACCCGCACCGGGCGCAAACTTGCCGAGGGTGCAGCCGGGCTGAATTTGGGCATCCGCCAGGCCTACCCTGAGGCGTTCGGCACGGCCTTAAGCTGCAGGCTGTCATCGAACTCCGACTCGGACAACCTGACGGAGGACGACGTGACCTAACTGACCTGCGCGGCAGGCGCCGAAACTTCAGCCTCCGACGCTCCTCGCCGTCTTCAGGTGCCCGCCTCCTCTAGCGACGGAAGGTTTAGTAAGTCGCCCCTGGCGTCTCAGATGAATGCCTGACGGCCCCGCTTACGGCGGGACTGTAACCCAGAGCCCGCGAGATCGCCCGGGCGGCAGTCCGGACGGCGGGAATCAGTTCATGTTCTGGAGCTGCTCCATCCGGCATGACGATGGACAATGCGGCAACAACCTCGGCGCCCGGACCGTAAACGGGCGCTGCCACCGAAACGGTTCGTGAAGGGACCGTGCGGCGGACGACGCTTACTCCGGCTCGTTTCACCCCTGCCAGCACGGCACGCAAATCTGTCTCGGAGAGGGGTTTGACTCCAGATATGACTTCGAGTGGCGCCGCGAGTATTTCAGCCTGAAAAGCAGGGTTACTGTGAGCCAGGAGAACCTGCCCTACGGCTGTTGTGTGTAGGGGAAGTCGACCGCCGACCCTGTAAGCGACTTCGGTGGCGTCTTTGGATGAGAGTCTGTCGATCAGCACGGCATCCCGGCCGTGGCGTACTGCCAGCAGCACGTGGTGGTGTGTGACCTCGTAGAGGTCTTCGAGATACGGGAGCGCGATCTGTCGGATTCCGTGCCCCCGCGGTGCCAGTGAGGCGACCTCCCACAGCCGCACGCCAACCACGTATCTGTCATCTTCCAGACGCTCCAAAGCACCCCACTCGGTAAGGTGCCGAAGATATCTCAGAGCGGTCGCTGACGGCATTCCGGTGGCGCGGGAAAGGTCGGTGAGGCTGAGCGCACGCCTGCTGTCAGAAAACTGCGCCAGCAGGCTTAGTGCCCTAATCAGCACGGGCTCCCCCTGGGCTGGCCGGCCGCCACGGGGAGCCCTGGAGACCTGCTTGTCCGTCACGGATCACCTCCCTTACGCCCGGCGTGTGCTTCTTATCACAAAGTCTATTTCATTCATTGAAGAAGCACCTGCCAGGATCCGGATGTCCGGGAGAGGCTAAACACACGGCAAAAGACTTAGGTTCGGCACCGTTCACACGAATAGTCCCTCTGCTCAGGACCCAGTCAGTCCTTTCGCTTTGCAACGCTGCAGTGTCCATCCTTGGTCGTTGCCGACCTAATAGTTTTCAAGGAAATCTACCCGAATGGAATCAACGATGAACTCCACGGCCTCAAAGAAGAAATCACTGCTTGGGATTTTCGTCCTGTGCTGGCTCGGCCTGCTGGCCGACGGTTATGACCTGTACGTATATGGAGCCACACTCCCCGGCCTGATCGGCGTCGCCCCCTTCAACATCACACCGGCAGCTGCTGGAGCGGTCGGCAGCATTGCCCTGGTCGGGATGCTTCTCGGGTCACTTGTCGTCGGAACCCTGACAGACCGGCTGGGACGGCGGCGCATCTTCATCGCTGCTTTGGCCTTGTTTTCCGTGGCCATGTTTGCCTGTGCCTTGGCTCCCACGTGGGAGATGTTTGCGGCGTTCCGGTTCATTGCGTGTTTCGGCGTCGGTGGGCTGCTTCCGACAGCGGTTGCCCTCGCCAATGAATTCGCAGATCCTGCCAAAAAATCCGTCACACTTGGAGCGGTACTCACCGGGCCCGCCATCGGGACCGTAGTGGCCTCCCTGACATCACTGGCACTCTTGGAACGCTACGGATTCCGGCCGGTCTACGCGGCAGGTGCCCTATCCCTCATTCTGGTGCCCATCGCCTGGCGGCACCTGCCTGAATCGCCCTCCTTCCTGCGTGCCAAGCAACTCACGGCCGAAGCCGAGAAGATCGAGGCAACCTACGGGATGACACACACCCCCGAACCCCAGGAAGTAGAGACAGTTGTCAAGTCTTCCACGCGTTCCCTTTTCCACCTCGGCTACGCACGCCCCACCATCACTATCTGGGCTATCACTGTCCTGAGCCTGCTAACGATTTTCGGCGTCAGCACCTGGCTTCCTCAGGTCATGCGCAATGCCGGCTACGGGGTAGGGTCATCCGTCTCCTTCCTCCTGGCCTATTCGGTCGGAGCCGTCATCGGAACCGTTTTGGCCGCAGCAGCCAGCCAAAAGTTCGGACCGAAGCGGATCGTTATCGTAGGTTTCGTCAGTGCAGCCGCTGCGCTGCTGCTGATGTCCACCAATCCTCCAGCGGCTGTGCTGGCCGTGCTCGCCGCGGTAGCCGGCTTTGGCGGACTCGGCACCCAGAACATGATCAACGATTACATTGCCCAGTTCTACCCCGCGGCCATTCGGGCGACAGGGCTGGGGTGGGCCTTGGCAGTCGGCCGTATCGGAGCCATTGCCGGACCGACATATGGAGCCTTCGTCATCGGATTTGGTGGAGGAGTTCCCCTTGTTGCCGCCGCGTTCGCAATTCCCGCCCTGGCCGGGGCCACGTTGATGCTCCTCGTTCCAGCCAAAGCTGCTCCGCTCGCTTCAACCGTGCCCCAGCCCGAACACGTTCGCTAACACGGCTGTACGCACCAATTTCTTCCAGAAAGGCGAACAATGCTGATACACACTGACCTTCACACATTGCCTTCCCACGCACCCGTGCTCATCAGCGGAGGGGGACCGAGCGGCTTATTCCTGGCTCTTGATCTAGCCGATCGCGGCGTCCCGAGCATTGTTGTAGAGCCGAGGACGGAAATCGATCCCAGGCGGCCCCGAGCTAAGACGACCAATGCGCGGACCATGACCCATTTGCGAAGGTTGGGCCTGGCGGATAAGCTCCGCGCGGCCGCACCACTTCCTGTGGACTACAGCCAGGACGTCATCTTTTGCTCAAGCTTGGCCGGCCATGAAGTTACCCGGTTTTCCAACGCCTTCCAGCTCGCCACCGGGGCCTATGATCACCAGCCGGAGTGCGGGCAGCAGGTTCCGCAACCGGTCCTCGAAACAGTCCTCCGGCAAGCCGTTCACGAATCGGACCTTGCGGTCCTCCACACAGGCCTGAACGTGGCCCACGTTGACCCGGATTACGATGCAAATTCAACGGGTGCGGCCTTGCAGCGCGTACACATCTCCAACGAGGCGGGCGAAGAGCGAACTCTCCTCGCTGAGTACGTTATTGGAGCAGATGGCGGAGCGTCCACTGTACGCAAAAAACTGGGGATCAGCCTCGAGGGAGGCTCCGCGGCCCGCTCAAACCTCAGCGTGCTATTCCGCTCCCAGGAGCTGGCAAAAACACTTGTTCTGGATCCGGCGGTCCAATACTGGGTTATGGCCCCCCAAGCCGCTGGCATGATCGGCCGAATGGATTTGAACGACACGTGGTGGGCGATCCTTCAGGGCGTGGATCCGCAAAACCGGGACTTCGACCCGAGGCAAGCCATCCGAACCATGGCCGGCGCCGATGTGGACATCGATATTATTGCCGAGGACCCATGGACCGCCCGAATGCTCCTCGCCAACCGGTACTCTTCGGGAAGTATCTTCCTCATCGGAGATGCCGCCCACCTGAACCCACCCTGGGGAGGGCACGGCTTCAACACCTGCATCGGCGACGCGGCGAACCTGGCCTGGAAACTGGCGGCTAGGTACCACGGCTGGGGCGGTCCCTTGCTGTTGGATAGCTACGAACCGGAACGCCGCCCCGTTGCTGCCCGTACCATCCGGGACGCTGCCAGCAACGGAAACGCTCTCGCCTACGACTTTGCCAACGAAAACCTCAACAAATCCGGCCCGATCGGAGAGGCCGCCCGCACGCAAGCAGCGGAGGCTCTGGAAGTAAAGCGCAGCGAATTTCATTCCCTCGGCCTGGTCCTTGGCTACAACTATGCAGGGTCTGCAGTCATCTCCAATGACCGCTCCCCAGTGCCCGCTGAAGACCCCATCGTGTACCAACCGTCCGCCGCGCCCGGATGCCTGCTTCCTCACGTGTGGCTGGACAACAGCCAATCAATTTACGACCAACTGGGACCGGGCTTCACCCTCTTGGCCGACGCCGAGTGGCTGGCTGGAGGAGACTCCGACGAGGTTTTCTCTTCTCTCCCGGCCGCAGCAGCAGCGGCCGGGATACCCCTGGCGGTACGGGCTGTGCGGCAGCAGGATGACAGCCTGCCCTTGGCAGACTGTTGGGAGGCCCCGATGGTACTCGTCCGCCCTGACCAGCACATCGCCTGGCGGGGAGAGGATCCCGATCGCGCAGCAGCGGCATTGCATTTGGGTGCCGGCTGGATCAACAGCTCTGGTATCCGTTCAATTCGCCACCCGCAGCCCTCACCAACGCACCGTGGTCAGCTAACTGGATCAGCAGGCTAACGGCCTTTACCTCACACCCCTGCGGCATAACTTAGCGCGTCTCGTGCGTGCCACGCGTCTGAGACTTCCCCTCCTTGTCTCCCCCTTATCAGGGGGAACCAGGCTGCAGGAGGGAACTGTTGCACGGATTACAGGAGCCGTTCTCGCCCACAAAGCCGCGAAACTCCCGTACCTCGTCTACTTCGGCATCCAACAACCGAATCAGGGATATTCAATTGCGAAGTATTCGTGCTTTTGAAAACGCTGCAGGGCCAGCCCTGCTCAAAGGGTCGGTGAAACAGGCCTCTTGTGTAGCCGGACTCGTTAGTCCAGAGAAAGCGTGGCAACGGTAGGCAGTTCGTCCAGTTTGGGCACACCCAAACCTGACGAACCGGGGCAGCATGCCTTGACTTTCTTCTGACAGGGGCCTTGAGCTCAACCTGACAGGACGAGCTTGGAGGCACAGGTGGCTGGACAGCGGATCGGGTACGCGGGTGAGCACGCTGGACCAGAACGAGAAGCGCCAGCTCGAAGGCCAGGTTCTGGACCGGGTCTTCACGGACAAGGCCTCGGGCAGGGACACCGCGAGACCAGAGCTTACAGAGTTGCTGCGGTTCGCGCGAGATGCAGACACCGTGGTGGTGCACAGCATGGACCGGCTGGCCCGGAACCTCGATGAGCTGCGTGCTCTTGTCCAGGGACTGACACGCAAAGGCTTGCGAGTGGAGTTCGTCAAAGAGAGCCTGGTCTTCACTGGCGAGACTCCCCCATGGCCAACCTCATGCTCTCCGTCATGGGAGCGTTCGCCGAATTCGAACGCTCCCTCATCAGGGATCAGCAGGGAAACGGTTTACCAGTACCTGCGCCAGGCCACGCTCGAAGTGAGCCGTTCCCCTGCCTGTGCCGTCAATGTGCAGGACCTGGTTCAGACGAGTTTGGTTACCTGGCAGGTGTGGCCGGCCGCACGGAGTCACTGTATGAGCACGTTGCCGAGTGCAGTGGCCGGTGTCAGCGACCCTTTCGCGGTCGGCAGCCGGTCACCATCGAGGGCAAGAGCGAGTGCAGTCTAGCCTGCATCACGGCGGTGGCGGCATAGCCGGGATCACCGGGGCCAGCAGCAATCGCCTGGTATCGGTGGCCGTCCTCGGTGCGGGCAGTGCAATAGGTTTTCGTCTAATGAAAACCAGGCTCGGCTGCGTCCGGAAGGGCAGGTCATGATGGAAGTCACATTCCGGCCTGGCCGGACGAGCCGAAAGAAGGAACTATGTCCCTCAGCGTGGAGGAAATGAACCAGCAACTGCCGGCGGCCAACACCCTGCCCGGCGAAGCCGTCCCCTACTACATGGCATCAGGCGAAGGTGCCCGCTACGAGATCAACGGCCAACTGATCACCGTCATCGCCCGCGCGGTGGACACCGGCGGTATCTTTAGCGCCGCGTACATTTCCGGCGGAATGGGTGCCGAATCGCCGTTCGTCAGCCACAAGGTGGAGCACAAAACCCTTTACGTCTTCGACGGCATCCTACACGTCTGGCTCCCCGGCGAAAGTCGCATCCTCACCCCCGGTGACTCCGTAGTCATCCCGCCCAACACACCCCACGCCTACCGCATGGCCAGCCACTACACGCGCTTCCTCAACTGGATGACGCCCGGTGGCGCCGAGGCCTACTACGAGCGCGTCGGGACCCCCATTGATTCCCACGTCCCTCCCGTCCGCGCCGGCCACAAGGCCGGCCTCCAGGAGCAGGCAGAGGTGGGTGCCGAGTTCGGCATCACCTTCCCGGACGTTGAGCGGGTGGAGCCTGCGTTCAAGCACGACTCCGGCCTGCCGCCCACGCTGAGCCCCTACTTCCTGAGCGCGCACGAGGGCGAGCGTATGGTCAGCTACCAGACCATGTTCACCTACCTGTCACGGCCCGCGAACACCGGCTCGAATTACTTTGCCGTGCACACCAAGGGCGCCAAAACCCCCTACATTCCGCTGCACTTTCACAGCGAGCACACGGAGAACTTCCTGGTCACCGAGGGGCGGATGTGGCTCTACGCCAACGGCCGGGAAATGCTGTTGACCAAGGGTGACTTCGTCCACGCGCCCGCCGGCACCATCCACTCCTTCGCCCTGGACTCGCACAACACGCAGATGCTGGGCTTCCTCACGCCGTCGGTCTTCAACGGGTTCTTCGAGTACTTCAACACCCCCACCGAGGACCACATGTTCACCGAGGGCGGCGAGCCCTACATGGACATGGAAGGCTTCGGCCGGGCGCAGGCCGAGATGGACCTCACCGTCGTTGGCCCGCCGCCGCAGCGACGCGTTGCCCTGGAAATCTCCTAGCGCTTTCCACAGCAGCCAATGGCCCGGACTTCCGAGGAAGTCCGGGCCATTGGCTTTGATACAAGGCGCTAGCGGGGCGGGCGCTGCTTGACGAGTTCGCGGCCGTAATCGTTGCCGTTGAGCGTGCGGACCACGGTGTGCATATGGAACGGCGCAGGCTCGGCGTTACTGAGGAACACTCCGGTGTGGTGGCCCAGCTCCAGGATCACGACCGGGCTCTGCAGGCGGAAGTAGAAAGCTGCCTCTCCCTCCCAGCCGCCGATCCAGCTGAAGAAGCTCTCATCATAGTGCTCTTGAATCTCGCGCCACCGGGCAGCCCGGGGACCGTCTGGAAGATACGCAATGAAGTCGTTCACTACGGCGTCCAGGATGCCCCGGGCGTCCGCCGGCATGTCCACCACACGGATGCCTTCGTAAGGGATCACCCGGTTGTCCTGGAAGCAGCCGCCGAGGTGCCGCTCATCGCCGGGGTGGAGGCGGCTTTCAGGCATTGCCGGATCCACCATTGATTCGTAGACAACAGCGCGTGCCCGGAGTTCTGGGGGCAGGGTTCCTATTAGCTCACGCGCCAGGGCAATCCGCTCCTTGAAGACCGCCACGCCCTGGTATGGCCCGGCGTCAATGACGTCCGGCTCGGCTCCCATGAACACCGGCGAGATGACCAGCTGGGTTCCGGCCACCAGGCAGTTGAGCGCGGCGTGGTGGCCAAACAGCTGCCACCCCCATGGCTCGGTTTCTGACGGTTGCCCGTAGAGCGCGAAGTTGTAGCTGTACTCATTCATCAGCAGCGGCAGTTCCACCAGTTCGCCGAGGAAGCGGTTGATCCGCATGAGGTTGCGCAGCAGCTCGAAGCCGGACGGGCTCAGCGATGCTTCCACCACGGCGAACACGGCATCGCGTACGGTGGCATCCAGCTCGTCCAGCCGCAGGCCAGTATCGTGCTGCATGAACTCCGGGTTCGCCCAGCTCTGCCATTCGGGCGCGTCCACCACGTACGTCAGCTGCGCGACTTGCTCAAGAGTCAAGTACTCGAGGAGTTTGCGGGCCACGGCTGCCATTTCGGCGGTGGGCGCCTCTTCCCCGGCCCGCGCCGGGGCGAGGGGAAACAACCCATGGCGGCGGACGCCATCGTTCGTGATGCCTGTGAACGGTTGCGGATACAGCTTCTTCCAGCCCTCGATCATGGGCCCGGCAAAGGAATCTTTGGTGGCCGCCTCGGCGTACTCGCGGGCGTTTAGGCCGCGGATCTCAGCCACGCGCGGGTGGTCAGGGGTGAAAAGATAATCACGGAACGACGACGCGGACACGGGCCTTCCCTTCCTGCTCGTTGTGCTGGTTCTGCTGCTGCTCCCCGTCCTCGGTCATGTGCCAGCCAGCGGCCACTGCCAAGGCAGCTGCTGCTGCCTTGGCCGAGCTCCCCCGCCAAGCCACGTGCTGGTCCGGGCGGACAAGGACGGCGTCGGCACCCCATAGGTCGGCAGGTGACGTCCCGTCGTCGAATGGCCCGATGGGGGCAATCGTCACCGGGATGCCCTTGCGGTCCGCTGCCAGGGCGACGCGAGTGAAGTCGTCCTCCGCCGGACTGCCGGCCAGTGCCGCGGCGTCAACGAGAAGGGTGAAGCCTTGGCCCAGCAGGTCGTAGACCGAGGCGGAAGCGTCTAGCCAGGCATGCGGAAGCAGGGCGCCCGGGCTGGCGGACGGAACATAGACGATGGGGTCTTCCAACGAGACCCGCGACCCGTCAGGGACCACCACCGGCGATTCCCCGTAGGCGTACCCGAGGACCAAACCCAGGGAGTCAAACTCGCTCCGCTTTATCGCTAGGGCGTCGTGGGCAGCGTCCCGGGCGGCCGCACCTGCAGACCCCTCGGCCAGGAGCGCGGGATCGGCAAAGTGGTAGGCCAGGGCTTTGCCGTTGGTGGCGGCGTCGCTGATCGTGCGGGCCGCCACCGGGCGGCGCTCGGCTTCGTAGCTGTCAAGCAGGTCCGGGCCCGCCCAGCCGGCGAACATTCCGGCAAGTTTCCAGGCGAGGTTGGCGGCGTCGCCCACGCAGGTGTTGAAGCCGTGCCCGCCCCACGGCGGGTTGAGGTGGGCGGCATCGCCCATCAGGAACACTCCCCCGTGGCGATATTCCGGGGCCAGCAGCATTCGCGCCGTCCACGGATCGGTGGCCAGGACTTCGATATCGACGTCAGGTCCCACCAGGGAGTGCACCATCGCATCGGCCTTGCTTTTGTCCACCAACTCCTGCGGGTCGACCCCCTGGATGATGGCCCACCAGGTGCCGTCAAGGTCCATCGGGCCCACCATCCCCGAAGTGTCCGCACCGGCCACCCAGTACTGCACCGCCGGCTCCAAGGCTAGCGCTGACGCAAGCCCCTCGGACCGAAACAGGATGCTGATGTTGGACAGTGCCGCGGAGCCGCCTTCCAGGCGGATGCCGAGGCTGCGGCGGACGGTGGAGGAAGCACCGTCGGCGCCGATCACAAACCCGGCCGCAACAGTGCGCCGGGCACCGGAAGGGCCAGAAATCACGGTGGTGTACCCGGTCACGGAATCCTCAACAGCCTCCACACTCCATCCGGTCAGCATCGTCACCAGTGGCGACCGGGCGGCGGCGGCACGCAGCACCTCCTCGAGCACGGGCTGCGGAACCTGCTGGCCGCACTCGGGTTGCGGCCCGTACCGGCCGGGAACCAGCTGGAAGGCGTTCGGGAACCTGCGCAGTTCATGCGCGCCGGGGCCGGTCAGCCCGGTACAGAAACTGACGTCCTGGGAGTAGCCCACTGGAAGCGGGGATGCGGCGCGGAGCGCATCGGCCAGGCCAAGCCTGCGCAGGTGGGTCATGGTGCGGGCGTTGGTGGTTTTGGCGCGCGGCCGGGCGTGGTCCACGGTGTCCCTCGGCTCCACCACCAGGCTGGGCACGCCACGGGAGGCCAGGTCCAGGGCCAGGAAAAGGCCGCTGGGTCCGCCGCCGGCTATCAGGATTTGCGCCTCCGCTGGGATGTGGTCCGAGGATGCGAAACGGTGTGTGACCATCAGGCATGGCTCCGCAGGGATGGCCTGCCCACCGGGGTGGTCAGGGTTCCGAGCTTCTCGATCTCCACTTCCACGGTGTCGCCGGGCTGCAGCAGCCACTGCGGGGTGCGGGCGTAGCCCACCCCTTCGGGAGTTCCCGTGGCGATGACGTCCCCGGGGTGCAGGGTCAGGGTCTGGCTGATCAGGGAGATGATGGCCGGGACGGAGAAGATCATGTCCCGGGTGTTGCCGTTCTGGACCTCGGTGCCGTTCACCCTGGTGCGCACCTGCAAGCCATCGCGGAGGTCGCCCACTTCGTCCCGGCTAACCAGGGGCCCCAGCGGACCGGTGAAGTCGCCGTTCTTGCCCAGTGTCCACTGGCTGGTGAGTTTCTGGGCACGGCGGGCTGTGATGTCATTGAAGGTGGAGTAGCCGAAAACGGACTTCGCAGCTTCGGCCTCGTCAGCCGATTCCACGCGCCGGCCGATGTAGGCCGCCACTTCGCCTTCCCAGTCCAAACCGGCTTCGCCCGCCGGGACCGGAACAGGGACGTTGCTTACCGAGAGTGATGCCGTCCAGCGCCCGAACAGCGTGGGATAGGGCGGCAGGTCCTGGTCCTTGTAACTGCCTTCTGCGGCGTGGGCTTTGTAGTTCAGCCCTACGCAGATCACACGTGCCGATGCGGGGACGGGCGGCACTTCGGTAACGTTTCCACGCTCAAGCCAGGTGCCGGCGTCGGCCGTCAGTGTGGTGGCCTTGTCCTGCCAGCCCGAGGGGCCAGCCCAGAAATCGGCAACGGGGGCGAGTGGAAAAAGGTGCGGATGCACGAGGGCCGCAGCCCACGGCTCGCCTTGATGGATGATCCCAACAAACTGCATAGGAGGGCCTTTCAGGTCTTGCCGGGCACAGGGGTGCCCCGGGTTGTCGAAGGTCAGGAGGTGTGCGCCTGGCGGCGGAAAAAAGCGATAGTGGCCTCGGTCGCTCTTACAGCGGCGACAGTATCCTGCTCCGGCAGCTGCCACATGTGGTCGGCACCTTCAATGAGCAAGAGTTCGACGTCGGTGCCGGCGGCTTCCAGCGCGGCGGCCAGCGTTGAAGACTGGGCTGGCGGGACGAACCGGTCCGCGGTGCCGTGCGCCAGAAAGAAGGGCGGGGCCGGGTTGCCGGCGTAGGTGAGGGGGCTCGCCGCCGCGGCCTTGTTCGGCACCTCGGCCGGCCGGGCGCCCAGGAGCAGCGCCTCGCGGGAACCGGGGTCATCTGCGCTGGCCACAGCGTTCGGGAGCCGCTGCTCACCCATCCGGAGGAGATCCGTGGGCGGGTACCAGGCGGCGACGGCGGCAACGGCGTCGCTCACGTTCCCGCTATCACCCGCGTATTCCGCCGATCCGGCGGTCAGGCCTACCAGGCTGGCCAGGTGACCGCCGGCTGAATCACCCCAGGCGTAGATGCGGTCCGGGTTGACCTTGTAGTCCGCGGCATGGCCGCGAAGCCAGCGAACCGCGGCCTTTGCATCCAGGAGTTGGGCAGGGAAGTGCGCGACCGAGCTCAGCCGGTAGTCGGCGGAAGCTACCACAAAACCGGCGTCCACAAGTAGCTCGATCGGGCTGATACCCAGAGAATCCACCTGCGGGCCGAGGGAGGAGCGGCCGCCCACGCGCCAGCCGCCGCCGTGGAAGTGGACCACCGCGGGCAGCGTTTCGGACTGCGGGGTGGCGGGGAGATAGAGGTCGAGGAGCAGCGGGGCAGAGCCCCCGGGGTGGGCAAACACGATGCCCCTGAGGACCCGCCCTGCCGTCATCGTTGACTCCATGTCTTACCGTGCCGTTTCATCCTTGCCCCGGGCCACCTGTGTGGACCGCGTTCACTGTTCAACCTTCGCGCACAGGCAGTCCGCGCCGCGTGGCTGGTTTCGCTCAATGAAACAGCGCCTTCGCTGACGCCAGTTCCCTTGCGAGAAAATCCAGGACGGGCTGCGCTTCCGGGCTGCCCGCGGCGTGGTTAAGGTGGCCGTGGACAGCGTCGCGGGCCAGGAAAAAGGAGACGGGCACGTCCGCCTGCTCAAGGCTGGCGGCGAAGAGCTCGGAGGAGCCGCGGGCGTCGTCGTACTCACATGCGACGATGGCTGTCGGCGGCAGCCCGGATGGGTCCGCGTATCCCGGCATGGCGTACGAGGACGCCATGCTGACCGGCCCGCCCACATAGTTTTCAGCCTGGCGCACGCAGTCCTCGAGAGTGAACCGCAGGTGCCTCGGCAGCGTCCCCATCACTTTCTCGTCCAGTCCGCCCACGGGTGGTGGCAACTCCGCGTGGAGGAAGGGGTAGGCGAGCAGGAGCTTGGCGGGAAGCGGCTTTCCGGCGTCGGTCAGGTACAGTGCGGCGCCCACGGCGAGGTTTCCGCCTGCGCCTGCCCCACCCAGGCACAGGAGTTCTGGATTCAGCCCCAACCCGGCCGCGTGCTTGCGGACCCAGAACCAGGCGGCGAGTGCATCCTCGTGGGGTACCGGGAAGTGCACCCCGTCGCGGGCCAGCCGGTAATCGACTGACAGCACCGGCGTTCCGGAGGACGCAAGGACCCTTCCCAGGTAGTCGGATTCGGGCATGTCCAGGCTGCCGCTGACAAAGCCGCCGCCATGCAGCCACACCAGCGCCGGGCCGGCCGCCCGTGAGGGTTCCCCGTAGATCCGGATATCCACCGGCCCTCGGCGGCCATCCGCGGTGACTGTCCGCACGGGAACGTCCGGGCCGGCCTGGCCCGACAGGGTTTGCGGCCCTTCTGGGGCGGCCAGGTATTGGGCGAACCCGGCATCGGGAGCCAGTTTGCTGTCGGGACCGGGCGACACATCGGTAGCGCCCTCAGATGCGGGCGCGGAGGCATCCCGCTGGGCGGCTGTCATAGCTTGCCCAACTTCCCGGAGAAGAAGCTGACAGCAGCCGCAAGGATGGCGTCCAGCTGGTCTTCGGCGCCGAAGAAGCAGTGGTCCCCGCCCTTGACAGTGATCACCTCATGCTCCACGCCGGCTTCCGCCAGTGCCGCGGCCAGTAGATCCGTCTGCGAATGCGGCACCAGGCCGTCACTGTCCCCGTGGATGAGCAGGAACGGCGGAGCGTGGGGGGTCACGTAACTGACTGGGCTGGCAGCTGCCAAAAGTGCCGGGTCGTCCGAGCCGCCCACCAGCATGTATTCCGGCTGCAAGGGCATCCCGGCCGGAACGGCGGCGGTCAAGGCCGGCGGGAACAGTCCCGTCGGTGTATTCAGCGGCGGGATGTCCACGAGCGAGGATACGCCGTAGAAGTCGACGACGGCGCTGACGGCGCTGGAGTGCCCCTGCACACCGAGCCCGCCGTGCAGGTCCTCCCTGCTTCCGGCTAGTCCCAGCAGTGCGGCGAGGTGGCCGCCGGCTGATTCACCCCAGGCCCCGAAACGCTCCGGGTCCACGCCGAGGTCCCCCGCAAACTCACGCAGGTAGCGGGCGGCAGCTTTCAGGTCGTGCAGTTGCCCCGGAAACGGGGCTTCGAGTGAATGCCGGTAGTCAACGGTGGCGCAGGCAATCCCTGCCTCGTTGAGCAGCCGGAAGAGGGAGTCAGGCGCGAAGGTGGGCGGCAGCTCGCGGCGGTCACCTAGTTGGAATGCTCCGCCATGGACCCATATCACCAGGGGCACGGGTCCACCCGTGGCCTGGCGAGGTAGCCAGATGTCCATCTTAAGCGGCCGGAACCCGATGGTCTTCGCGTACGTGACTTCGCGGTGCACTGCCGAAACGTCGGACACATTCTCGGGGATGCCCGGGGTGTCAAAAACCGGAAAAGGGGGAACGTCCACCGCACCGGGCCGGGCAGGATCAAACGGTCCGGTTTCGTAGGCCTCGGCGGCTTCGCTGACGCTCATTACATGCTCCTTGCAGGTTGGGGATTTGAGGAGACCTCGGCGGTGAAGTGATGGGTTCCCGGCCCGACGACGGCGGAAGGCTGGCCGGGCAGGCGGACCTCGGCAGTGGTCCCCGCCGGGACGCTGGCACGAAGCTGCAGAGCGCCGTCGTCCGTTGTCCACTCCACCTCGATCAGGCCCCGCGGGCCCTGGTGCGACGTGGCGGCGGAGGTGAGCCCGGCGCCGGGGCACGGCTCGATAATGATCCGCTCGTACCCTGAACTGCCAGGGGCTTGGCGCAGGCCGGCTGTGTAGCGGTGGAGGAAGGACGCCACTGCGCCCTTGCTGTAATGGTTCAGCGACTGGTGCGGGGTACCGTCAGCGTCGATGCCGTTCCACAGCTCCCACATAGTGGTGGCACCGCGGTCCACCATGACGAGCCAGGACGGTTCCGAGTCCTGCATCAACAGCTCGTAGGCCAGGTCTAGTTCACCGTTGTCCGCCAGGACAGGGAGCAGGTAGGGCGTGGCCAGGAAGCCCGTCCCTACATGGGTGCCGGCGGCCTCGACCAGCGAAACCAGCTGGGCTGCGACGGTTGCGCGCCGCTCCGGGCTGACGAGTTCAAACGCAAGCGCCCGGACGCAGTTGGCCTGGCTTGCCTGCGTTACCTGCCCTGATGACTCCAGGTACTCCGTTTCCCACGCCTGCCGGACATCCTCCGAGAGGGCGGCGAGGGCGGCAGACTGCTCCGGGAGGTCAAGGACGGCAGCAATCTTCGCCATCAGCGCGCTGGTGTTGCGGTAGTAGGCGGTGGCCACGATGCCGTGGTCAGCGGACCGGGCTGCGAACAGGTCAGGTTCCGGGCCGCCCGGTTCCATCCATTCGCCCCAGTGGAAGCCGGTGTCCCAGAGGTACTGTTCGTGTGGGGCAGGCGTGAGATTCGCGGTTGCGCGGTCCGGGTGCCGCTGCGATTCGGCGGTGGTCCTGACGAAGCCCAGCCAGCGCTTCATCGCCTCCCAGTTCTCCGCCAGGATTTCCGGATCGCCGGAGGCCAGGTAGACCTCCCACGGCACCATCACCACTGCGTCGCCCCAGCCCGCCGAACCGTTCACAAAAGCCATGAAGTCGGCAGACGTCACGTCCGGACCGGGCGACGGCGAAATGTTGGCAACAACCCCGTTCTCCCACTGGTCCGCGCTGACATCGTTGAGCCATTTGCGTGAGAAGCCGGTTACGTCGTACAGGTAAGCGGCGGCGGGGACGAACAACTGCCAGTCCCCCGTCCAGCCTGCTTTTTCCCGCTGCGGGCAGTCGGTGGGGATCTCGCAGGCGTTGTCCCGGAAGCTCCACCGGATGATGTCGTGGAGCTTGTTGAGCCGTTCGTCACTGCAGGTGAAGGTTCCGAGGGGTTCCAGGTCCGTCTGGACCAGGCAGGCGGTGATGTTCTCTGCCCCCAAGTTCGGGGTGAGGCCCTGCACGGACACGTACTGGAAGCCGTGGGTGGTATGCCGTGGTTCAAACGCCTCCCCGGTGGCACCCGACGCCGTCACCTGGTCAACCTGCCCGGCGGGCAGGAACTGGCCCGGGCGGCGGAAATCGAGCGGGCGCAGGTGGTCCTGGGTCACGTCACCGTCGGCCTCCAGTGCCTCGCCGTATACGAGGGTGACGGTCTCCCCAGATGCCCCGAGTCGGGTAAGCCGGACCCATCCGTGGATGTTCTGTCCGAAGTCCACCACTTGGTGCCCGTTGGCGAGGCGGGTAATGGAGACGGGCGCAAGCTCTTCCACAATGCGGGTGGGCGGCGCCACGGGCCCTGTGAGGGCTTCGTAGCTGCACTGACGTACTACGGCGGAACTCCTCGCGGGTGCGCTGACGCCCTCGGGCGCCACGCTGCTTCCGCGCCGGAAGTCGACGCGCTGCCCTGCCATGAGGTCCGCGCTGAGGACCTCCGTTACGGAAACCAGCCAGGACTCATCGGTGCCGATGACCGTCCTGCTGTTCTCCGACTGGATCTCCAGCTGCGCAAGGAGGGCTGTATGCCTGCCGTACATGTCGGCGTCGCGCGTGAACCCGAACGTCCCCCGGTACCAGCCGTCAGTCAGGACGGCACTGATGGTGTTAATGCCGGGGCGCAGCAGGGCGGTGACGTCGTAGGCCTGCACCTGCAGGGTGGTGTTGTAGCTTGTGGAGCCGGGCGTGAGCTGATGGTCGCCCACACGCTGCCCATTGAGGAACAGCTCGTAGATGCCGTGAGCCGTGGCGTAAACGCGCGCTGCTTCGGGGACTGCGTTCAGGGTGAAGGATTTCTGCAGGGCATAACCGGGGCGTTCAGTGGGGGCGGGAACTTCGGGTTCAACCGGGCCGATCCATCGGGCGGCCCAGTCCGAGGAGTGCAGGAGTCCCAGTTCCACGGGCATGGGCCCGGACCAGGCACTTTCGGTTTCGGTGCCATCGGCATCAGTGGCCCAAGTCCGCACCCGCCATTCAAAGCGGCTGCGGGAGTGCAGTGCCGGCCCGGAGTACGGCACCAGGCGATGTTGGGCAGAATCTACCCGTCCAGTGTCCCAGCCGTTGCTTGCCGTGATCCGGTAAGCAACCTGCCCTGTTGCTCCTTCCGGCAGCATCCAGTTGAGGCGGGGCCGGGTGGTGGTGATGCCTATCACCTCGCGGAGGTGCTCAACGCGAAGCCGGGCGGGCGCGGCAGACGTCAGGAGGCTTTCCCCGACGCCGGCGTCGGGACTGGTGGAGGTCATGCAGGAGGCTCCTGAACGTGGGACAGCTGGAGTTCCAGCTTCGTTTCGGGAGGGGAGCCGGTCACAGTCTTCTTTCATTGGTTGGAATGATATTGTGTTCCAGCTCACGGACTCCGGTCCGAACTTCCAACGGCGCAAGGACCCAGGCAATGACTGTCCCCCTGGACACCGACATCGACACCGACGCGGGCATCAACACCGCTCCTACCCGCGGGAAGCGGCCCAAGCAGGGCGAACCCGTGATTGACCGGGCGCTGAGTCTGCTCGCGGTCTTTTCCGACCGCCGTCGGGCGCTCACCCTCTCGGAGCTTGCCCGCCATGCCGGAATGCCCGCGCCCACGGCCCTGCGGCTCATCTCCCGGTTGGTGGCCTGGGGCGCGCTGGAGCGGCTCGACGACGGCCGATACGTAGTAGGGGTCCGGCTGTGGGAAGTCGCGTCCCTGTCCCCGCGTGGCCACGGGGTTCGGGAGATTGCCCTGCCCTACCTTGAGGACCTGTTCGAGGTGACCCGGCACCACGTCCTGCTGGCCGTCCGGGACAACGAGGAGGCGGTGCTCATCGAACGGCTGTCCTCCAAGGACGCGACAGAGGTGGCGTACCGTGTGGGCGGGCGCGCCCCGCTCCGGTCCACCGCCGTCGGCCTGGTCCTGCTGGCCGGCGCAGACCAGCAGTTCCAGGAGGCCACGCTGCGGAAGCCGCCCGAAAAAGAGCCCGGGGTGGACCAAATGCCCGAAGGCCAGCTGCGCCGGACTCTGTCCGACGTCAGGCGCACCGGCGTAGCCATGATCCGCCGCTCGCTTCCCTCGAGAACCGTATCTGTGGCATCACCGATCTTTGACGCCCAGGGTGCGGTGGTGGCTGCCCTGTCGATTGTGGTGCCAGACGGTGCAACGCCGCCCAACGTGTTGGCCCCGGCGGTCCGGGCCACGGCGCGTGCCGTATCCAGGAATCTGGGCCACCACGCCGAGGTCAGCCCGGGGGTGCGGACTCACTCGGAGGGGTGACCTACTGCCTCAGGCCCGGCTCGGCCCTTCAGTCCTTGCCGGAGTAATGAAGGCGCCGAACTAGGATCTCACCCTCCGCGGCGAAGACACCAAAGACCCTGCTCGTGAGAGCCTTGGCAATTTCGAAGGTCCAGTGCCGGCCGTCGAGTTCGGTCAGCAGCAGTTCTTTTCCTCTATTGGCATTCCAAAGGGGACGCGGTCACCAGTCACCAGGACGTTCACTTCGGGGCCGCAGAGCAAGAGGATGTGCGCCAGGGCCACTAGCCCGTCGGGATCACCGCCGAAGTCGTTATCAATGATTAGCAGCTCCCCTGAAGTTTCAGCCACACCACAACGCCTACACTCCCGCCTGGACGGGCAGCGCGGCAGGCGCTGTAAAGCTGTGCGTTCCGGCACCGACGGTGCGGTGCTCACCGTCCGGAAGTACGACGTTGGCCTGGACTCCCTCGGGGACGGTCAGCTTGAGGTAGAAGAAGACAGCGTCGTGTTTCCATTCCACGCGGATGGTTCCGTGCGGCGTCTTTTGTGAAGTCTTGGCCCAGTCGATGCCTTCACCGGGGACGGGCGCGATCCGGACCTTGCTGTATCCAGGGGCCGCAGGGCTGATGCCGCCGATGGTTTCGTGCATCCAGTCCGCCACGGCGCCGAGTGCGTAGTGGTTGAAACTGGTCATCTCGCCGGGGTTGATGGTGCCGTCCGGAAGCATGGAGTCCCACCGCTCCCATACCGTGGTGGCGCCCATGGTCACCGGGTAAAGCCAGGACGGGCAGCCCTCCTCCAGCAGCAGGCGGTAAGCCTCCCCGCTGTGCCCGGTGTCCGTGAGGGCGCCCGTGATGAACGGGGTACCGGCGAAGCCCGTGGACACGCGGTAGTTGTTCTTCCGCACCAGCTCTGCGAGCCGGTTCCCGGCAAAGTTGATTTGCTCGGCGCTGGGCAGGATCCCGAACGCGATCGCCAGCGCATAGACAGTGGTGCAGTCGCTGTGGACGGTGCCGTCAGCGGACACGTAGTGCTCCAGGAATGAGGCCTGGACCCGTTCCGCCAGCTGCTCGAAGTGCTCTGCGTCGTTGTGATGCCCCAACAGCCGGGCGGTCTTGGCGGTGATGGTGGCCGTGCGGAACAGGCAGGTGGTGGCCACCACCCCGGTGTCCGCCTTGGCTGCCCACGGCTGGTCCGGTGCGGCGTCCGGGTCCAGCCAGTCACCGAACTGGAAGCCTGAGTCCCACAGCCCGGCGGGTGAGAGCAGGCCCTCTACCCGGCGGGTGTGCGCTGCCATCGATTCGTATTGGCTCTGCAGCACACTGAGATCGCCGTAGGCTTCCCACAGCGCCCACGGCACCCAGACGGAGGCCTCGCTCCACAGCGCGGAGGATTCCGGCGCCGGGAACCCGGCTGGCCGCGGGTTGTATTTGAGGGCGTCGGGAACGGTGATGGGCACCAGCCCGTCAGCTGCCTTCTGCTCCGCCGCCAGGTCAAGGAGCCAGTCCTGCAGGAAGCCCCTGACGTCGTACAGGAACGCCGCCGTGGGGGCGAACACGGCGATGTCACCGGTCCAGCCGAGCCGCTCATCGCGCTGCGGGCAATCGGTGGGCAGGTCAAGGAAGTTGCCCCGCAGCCCCCAGACGATGTTGCGGTGCAGCTGGTTAACCAGTTCGTTTGAGCACTCGAAGGTGCCGATGCGCTCCAGTTCCGAGTGGACCACTACGGCCTCTACCGCGTCCTCGCTGAGGCTACCCGGCCAGCCGCTGATTTCGGCGTAGCGGAAACCATGGAACGTTTTGGTGGGCTCGAAGAAGTCCTCACCGCCGGACAGGATGAACGTGTCCGCCGCCTTGGCACTCCGCAGTGGACGGACACCCAGCTCCCCGTCCTCCAGCACCTCGGCGTGGCGCACGATGATGCTGTGCCCCGCCTCGCCTGTCACGCTGAACCGCAGCCAGCCCACCAGGTTCTGGCCGAAGTCCACGAGGGTCTTGCCGCTGGGCGACGTGAAGATCTGCTGGGGTTTGACGACGGCGGTGCGCACCACGGGCGGGCCCACCGGCTCCGCCAGCCGGCCGGCGTCGAACTCCATGACATGCACCCCGGCCCATGTCCCGCCGTGGTCGAAGCCTGGCTCCGCCCAGCCGGGCTGGTTGCGCCGGGCGTCGATGGTCTGCCCGTCGTAAAGGTCGTTGAACGTGGTGGCGGAGGGCCCGGACTGCCAGGACGGATCCGACGCGACGGACTGGACGTAACCGTCCTCGAACTCAACATCCAGCTGCCCGAAGAACCCCAAGCGATCCCCGTAGAGGTTGGACAGGCCGTGCCAGGCGAGGCGTCCGCGGTACCAGCCGTTGCCCAAGGAGACCCCGATGACGGTGGTGGGCTGCACCAGCGGCGTTACATCGTAGCTGCGGTACCGCAGCCGCCACTCGTAGGAGCTCCAGCCGGGGCTGAGCACGTCCCCGCCCACCGGAACCCCGTTGATCAGCGCCTCGTAAACGCCGAACGCGGTGGCCCGCAGCGTCGCCCGGGCCACTGCCCCGTGGCCCTCTTCCAGCTGGAATTCCGTGCGCAGGAGCGGGGCGCCGTCGAAGTCTTCTGCGGGAGTAATCATGGCTGCTTGCCAGGGTGCCAAGGGCATGGGGTGGGTCCGTTCTGCTGGCCGTCAGCGCGTGACGGAGGGTCAGTTGTCAAAAGAAAAGTCAGGAGGCGTAGTGGCAGGCGACCTCGGAGCCGCCCACCTGCCGAAGGGCGGGACGTTGGTCGCGGCAGAGGTCCGTGGCCAGCGGGCAACGGAGCCGGAACGGGCAACCGCCCGGGCCGGGCACGGCAGCCGCGCCGGTGCGGACACCCAAGGACTCCCGCGCTTCCCGACGGGCAGCCTGCTCGCCCGGCCGCGGCACAGGGGACGCCGCAACAAGGGCCTGGGTGAACGGATGCTTGGGGTTTTCGGTGACGGCCGCTGCGGGCCCGCTTTCCATCACCTGGCCGCGGTATAGGACCACAACGCGCTGGGCCAGGAACTGCACCACGGCGATGTCATGGGCGATGAACAGGTAGCCCAGTCCGCGCTCGTCCCGGAGGTCGGCGAGGAGGTTCAGCACCTGCGCCTGGGTGGAGAGGTCCAGGGCGCTCACCGCCTCATCGCAGACCACCAGGTTGGGATCGCAGATCAGGGCGCGGGCCACCGAGATGCGCTGCCGCTGCCCGCCGGAGAACTGGCTGGGGTACCGGTTCACGGCCTCGCGGGGCAGGCCCACACGTTCCAGCATGTCCTCAGCGCGCTGCCGGGCCTCCACGGGGGACACGCCACGGAGGCGGAGCGGTTCTGCCAGGGAGGAACCCACCGTATTCCGCGGGTTCAGCGAGGAGTTGGGGTCCTGGAAGACGGCGCGCAGTTCGCTGCCCAAGGCCCGGCGCTGGGCAGCGTCGGCGGACGTGATGTCCTTCCCCTGGTAGGTGATGGACCCGCCGGAGACCTTCTGCAAACCAAGGATGGCCTTGCCGATGGTCGATTTGCCCGAACCGGATTCCCCCACCAGCCCCACGGTTTCACCGGGGGCAATGCTGAAACTGACGCGGTCGACGACGGCGGGCGCCGTGGCTGCCTTGCGGCCCCGTCCGTAGCGGACCACCAGGTCCTTGACCTCCAGCAGCGGCCGGGTGGCGCCGGGCAGCGGGGCTTCCGGGCGGACCGAAGTTGCGGTGCTCATGCGTGATCCTTTTCGACAGTCCGGGTTTCAGACAGGCTCAAAACGTGATGGCTGGGTACGTCGGTGGCCACCCAGTCCAAGCCTTCGACCGCGAGTTCGTCCGCTTTGACACAGCGGACCACGCCGTCGCCGGTTCCGGAGGGAAGCAGCGGGATGGGCACCAGGCAGGCGGAGCCGGCGAACTGGCAGCGGGCGGCGAAGCGGCACGTGCTGGGCCAGTCCTTGGGCTGCGGAACCTGGCCGCTGATGGTGGCCAGCCGTTCCGGCATGTCCGCGGCGTGGTTAGCGTGCGGGTCAGCAGCGAGCAGCGCCAGGGTGTAGGGGTGGCGGGGGTTGTCCAGGATGCTGTCCGTGCGGCCGTTCTCCACCACCTCACCGGCGTACATTACGGCCACCTGGTCGCAGAGGTCGGCCACAACGCCAAGGTCGTGCGTGACCATGACCACCGACATTCCGGTGTCCTTCACCAGGCTCCGCAGGAGCGAGAGGATCTCGGCCTGCACGGTGACATCCAGCGCGGTGGTGGGTTCGTCCGCGACGAGCAGCCGGGGCCGGCCGGCGAGTGCCAGGGCGATGGCCACGCGCTGGGCCATGCCGCCGCTGATCTGGTGGGGGTAGGTCTTCAGGATCCGGGCGGCGTCCACGATGCCCACCTTTTCCAGCAGGCTGAGGGCTTCTGCCTTCGCTTCAGTCCTGCCCATCCCGCGGAGCCGGCGGACGGTGGCGGTGAGCTGGTAGCCCACGGTGAACATCGGGTCCAGGGCCCGCATGGGTTCCTGCGAGATGAGGGCGACGTCGCGGCCGCGGATGCCTTCCATGTCCTTCTCATTGGCCGCGGCCAGATCCTTGCCGTTCCAGAGGATCCGGCCGCCGGTTACCGAGACTCCGGAGGGCAGCAGGCCGAGCATGGCCAATGCCGTCATGGTTTTCCCGCAGCCGGATTCGCCCACCAGGCCCAGGACTGTGCCGGGTTCGACGTCGAAGGAGACGTCCGTGACCAGGCGGACTCCGTTGTTCACACCTACGGAAAGGTTACGGACACTGAGCGTGTCCCGGGGAGCATCCTTGGGAGCCGGGGCAGCGGCCGCAATTGCCTTAAGAGCTTTGGAACGCTGGCGCCGCGCTGCAGCGGAGGGCAGGTGCGAGGCGGTGGCGTTGGGTGCCTTGCCCAGGGCGTTACCGATGGCGTTGGCGGCCAGGACCGTCAGGGCCAGCACGGCGCCTGTGGGGACCATCAGCCACGGCGCGTCGTAGACGTGCTGCGAGGCGCCCTGGATCATGCCGCCCCAGCTCGGTTCCGGGATGGGCGGGCCGAACCCGATGAACGCCAGGCCGGCCTGGATGAGCATGCCCACGGCGAAGATCAGGGCAGCCTGCACCACGATCGTGTTCGTGAGACCGGGCAGCACGTGGCGGAAGCTGATGCCGGCGATGCCCATGCCGTCCACCTTGGCCGCGTCCACGTACAGCTGGGACTGAAGGGACTTGGCCTGGCCGAGCATCACGCGGTAGATACCGGCCGAGATCAGCACGCCCAGGATGCCCATGATCAAAGGAATGTTGGTTCCCACGGCGCCGATGACGGCAAGAATGATTACGGTTCCGGGAAGCGACATCATGATTTCGGTGACGCGGCTGATGATGTTCTCCACGCGGTCACCGGCGGCTGCGGCCAGCATCGCCAGGAGTGTTCCGAGGCCGACGGCGACAATCACCGTGATCATCGAGGTCCCCAGGGTGCCGGCTGCTGAGGCGAAGATCCGGCTAAGGATGTCGCGGCCCAGTTCATCTGTGCCGAGCCAGTGGGCAGGGGTGGGGCCGGACAGGACGGCGGTGAAGTCCTGGTCCTCGGTCTTAAACGGCAGCCACAGCGGCGCCGTTAGGGAGGCGGTCACCAGCGCGGCCAGCCACACCACTCCTGCGACGCTCCCCGGTGAGCGGAACAGCTTGCTGCCGGAAAATTTCTTCACCGCACTTTGGCGGGGCGCCTTGGGAAGGACGGCAGCCGCCGTCGGCTCCGCTGAGTCTGCAGGTGCGGGGGCAACGTTGGGAATCATGAGGCACGCAACTTCGGGTCGAGGAACTTGGTGGCGAGTTCCAGCACCAGGTTGACGGCGACCACCACCACGGTGGCGATCACCACCACGCCCTGGACGGACGGGGCGTCATGGGTGCTGACGGAGTTCTGGACGGCCTGGCCCAGGCCGGGCATGGCGAACAGTTGCTCTGCGATCACGGAACCGCCGAAGAGCTGGATGAACTGCAGCGCGATGCCGGCCACGATGGGGAGGCTGGCGTAGCGCAGGGCGTGGACATAGAGAATCTTCCAGGTGGGGGTGGCGGTGGCCCGGAGGGTCCGGATGTGCTCCTGCTGCAGGGCCTCGAGCATGGAGGCCCGGGTCTGGCGGGCAATAAACGCCGCACCGCCCACGGCCAGGGTGATGACCGGCAGCGCCAGGGACAGTGCCCAGTCCTGCGGCGAGACCTCGAACGGGACGTAGCCGGTGGCCGGGAAGACGGAGGACTGGACAGCCAGGAGGTACACGAAGATGATGCCGATCCAGAAGGCCGGGAGCGCCACGGCCATGCCGGCGACGCCGCCGATGATGCGGTCAACCAGGCCACCGCGGACGGCCGCGGTGACGCCCAATGCGATGCCGAGGACGGCGCTGAGCAGGGTGGCTCCGGCCGCAAGGGAGGCCGTGACGGGAAGCCTGCTGGCCAGGTCGTCGCTGACTGAGCGGCCGTCGATGAGCGAAATTCCAAGGTCGCCCTGCACTGCGGCACCGAGCCAAGTGAAGAACTGGACCACGAGGGGATCGTTCCAGCCCAGCCGCTGGTTGACTTCAGCAATCGCTTCCTCGCTGGCGCCGGCGCCGAGGGACACGGCTCCCGGGCTGCCGGGCATTGCGTGCACCAGCAGGAATGCCAGCACCGCAACCACCAGCACGGTGGCCAGCGCCATCAGCAGGCGCTTGGTGATGAATAGTGCCATGGTGACCTCCATCGGTCAGGCCCTTGCCGGGCGGGGCGCTCCTGGTTGAAAAGGAGCACCCGCCCGGCAGGTGCGGGTATTAGCTGGCCTGTTTGTAGGACGAGAGGAGCGGGTAGGCGTTGGTGCCGGCGAACTCCACCGGGGCCACCTTCTTGGTGTTGTAGCCCTGGTTGTTGAGGGCCTCATACAGCGGGATCATCCAGCCGGATTCCACCAGGCGGGTGTTCAGCTTGGTGGCCGCCGCCTTGATTGCCGCATCATCCTTGGCGGCAGCGAACTCGCCGGTTGCAGCGCTCAGCTGCTCGTCCGTCGCCTTCTGGACGTTGGTGAAGCCGTTGAGCACTACTCCGTACATCACCCCGACGGGATTGTCCCAGTTCAAGGGGGCGTAGCCAAGGGGTGTGGTGGCGACGGCGGCGAAGGCTTCGTCCGTGGAGGCGGCCATCTTTACGTTCATGGTGATTCCGACGGCGGCGAGGTCCTTCTGGACTGCCTGCAGGTCCGTCTGGGTCTGGGCGCTGGCGATGATGGTGAACTCGAATCCGTCCGGGTAGCCGGCTTCGGCCAGCAGGCTCTTGGCCTTCTCAGGGTTGTAGGCGAAGGTGGTTTCGAGGTCTTTGGTGAAGCCTGCGGAGTCCTTGGGCAGGGCGTTCCATGCCGGGATGTCACCCTTGTGGAGTGCATCCACCAGGGCCTGTCGGTTGATGGCGTACTGGATGGCCTGCCGGACCTTCTCCTCGGCGAACGCGGGAGCGGTCTTGCCGATTTTGTCGAAGGAGATCATGGTGTTCACGGTGCCGCCGATCTGGGACACACCCACGCCCTTGGACTTGACGAAGTCCACCGTGCTCGAGGTCAGCATGGCCACGTCCGCCTGGCCGGACACCAAGGCGTTTGCCCGGGCCTGCGGGTCCTGGACCACACTGAAGATGACCTTGTTGAAGGCGTACCTGGAGGCTTCAGGGCTCTTCTCGTTCTTCACCAGGACGTACTTGTTGCCCTTCACCGTGGAGGCATCCAGGGTGTAAGGGCCGGAGCCGTCCGGGGTGGCGGCGAGGCTGGCGGTGTCCGTGACGCCGCTCTTGCCCACGATCATGCCGGTGGTGGATGCCAGGTTCTTCTCGAAGCCGGGCTGCGGCTTGGTGAAAGTCAAGGCCACCTGGGTGGGGCTGACCACGTCAACGGAGGCGATTTCCTGGGCGCCGCCCTTGGCGACGGCGGAGTACGCGCTGAGCGCGGGATCGGACCGGCGGTCAAGGTTGGCCTTGACCAGTTCGGCGTCGAGCTTGGAGCCGTCCGTGAAGGTCACGTCCTCCTTGAGGGTCAGGGTCAGGACTGTGTTGTCCGCGTTGTAGCTGAACTCTTTGGCCAGTCCGGGTCCTGTCGAGCCGTCGGGCTGCAGCGTCATCAGGCTCTCGTAGAGGCCCTCGAAGAACTGCCGCTGTGCAGCGGAGACGCGCAGCGGGTCAAAGCCGAATGATGCCGAGTCGCTGTCGATGGCGAGGGTCAGGGTGCTGGTGTCCGCTTTGGCGGTGGCCTGGCTGGAGCCGCCGCCGCAGGCTGTAAGCGATCCCAGCAGGAGCGCTCCAGCCAGAACGGCGGAGCCCGCACGGGCTGTGGGGGTCAGGAGTTTCATGTAGTGCGCCTTTGCATTCTGATGTGACGGCGGAAAAGAACGTTTTGGGGCTGGCTGCTCGCCAGCTCCCCACCAGCATCAGCCGGGGGCCATGGGCGCCCACATGAGAATGTCATTGATTGAAAAGTATTGTGGTCCCGGTCACGCGGCCGGTCAGGATTGAGAGCCAGGGCAGAGAGACCCGTGCGCTTTTTGGCGCTGAACCGAAAGGACCTACATGACCACCGCATCACCCTTCCAGCAGAATTTCCTTTGGGGCGTAGCCAGCGCCGGGCACCAGGTGGAAGGGAACAACGTCAACAGCGACGCCTGGTTCCTTGAGCACCTCCCGGGCAGCATGTTCTCCGAGCCCTCCGGTGATGCCGTTGACCACTACCACCGCTACCGTGAGGACATCGCCCTGATTGCAGGCCTAGGCTTCACCAGCTACCGGTTTTCCCTGGAGTGGGCGCGCATCGAGCCCGAGGAAGGGCACTTTTCAAAGGCCGAACTGGACCACTACCGCCGCATGCTGGAGGCCTGCCTCGAGCACGGCCTTACCCCCGTCGTCACGTTCCACCACTTCACGTCCCCGCGCTGGCTACTGGCCCTCGGTGGGTGGGAAGGGGCCCGGACGGCTGAACTCTTTGCCCGCTACTGCGATCGGGTGATGACCCACCTGGGCGACCTTATTGGCGTCGCCTGCACCCTGAATGAACCCAACCTGCCGTGGCTGCTGGCATCCTTCGGCATCGGCGGCTTGGCACCGGAAAACCGCGTATCCGTGCCTGTGTGGGCCGCCGCCGCAGAGCGCCTGGGTGTGAATGCCAAAACGATTGCCCCGTTCCAGTTCTGCTCCACAGAGGCCAGCTTTAACGTGAAGCTGGCGGCACACCGGGCTGGCACCGCAGCGATCAAGGCGCACCGGCCGGACCTCCTTGTGGGCTGGACCCTCGCCAACTCGGACATTCAGGCAGTCGAGGGCGGGGAGGAACTTGCCGAGCGGGTGCGCCGCGATGTCAACGAGCGGTTCCTTGAGGCGTCGCGCAGCGATGACTTCGTGGGCATCCAGACCTATGGCCGCACCGTCTACGGCCCCAACGGGCTCGCGCCCGCCCCCGAAGGCGTGGCGATGAACCAGATGGGCGAGGAGATCTACCCGCAGGCCCTCGAGGCAACTATCCGGGAAGCCCACCGGATTGCCGGCACCCCGGTGATCGTCACCGAAAACGGTCTGGCCACCGAGGACGATCGGCAACGGGTCGACTACCTGCGCGTCGCCGTCGACTGCGTGGACAACTGCCTTGCCGACGGCATCGACGTCGGCGGCTACATCGCTTGGACGGCTTTCGACAATTTCGAGTGGGTGTTTGGCTACGGACCGAAGTTCGGCCTGATCGCGGTGGACCGGAATACGCTGGAAAGAACGCCCAAGGAAAGCGCGCGTTGGCTGGGCCGCCAAGCACAGCTGCATTCGGCGCAGGTGGATGTTTCCAGGGCCGACAAGGCACCCCAGCCCGCCTGACCGGCGTCGCCCGCTTCCCTCAAACAGCATCTTCTCTTTCGAAAGGCTCCGCTTCCATGCCCGGACCACTGGACGGCACCACCGTCGTCGACCTCACCCGCGCCCTGGCAGGACCCCACGCCACCATGATGATGGGGGACCTGGGCGCATGCGTTATCAAGGTTGAATCTCCCGACGGCGGCGATGACACCCGTGCCTGGGGGCGCCTTTCGTAGGTGCTGGAGTTGAACGCCAGTCCACCTATTTCCTCTCCTGCAACCGCAGCAAGGAATCCATCACAGTGGATCTGAAGAGCGGCACCGGCGCCGAGACGTTGCGCGGGCTCATCCGGAACGCTGATGTGTTGGTGGAGAATTTCCGGCCCGGTACGCTGGACCGTCTCGGCTTCAGCCCGGAAGCAATCAAAGAGCTCAACCCCCGGATGGTCATCCTTTCCATTTCCGGATTCGGTCATGATGGGCCGGACGGCGGCCGGGCCGGCTACGACCAGATCGCCCAAGGCGAAAGCGGGCTGATGTCCCTCACTGGATCCGGGCCTGATGATCCTCAGCGTGTTGGTGTTCCAATCGGAGACCTGCTGGCTGGGATTTACGGGGCATACGGGGTGCTGGCTGCGTTGCTTGAGCGGGAGCGCACGGGGCGCGGGCAGGTCGTGCGTACCTCGCTGCTCGCTTCCCTTGTCGGCGTCCATGCGTTTCAGGGGACGCGTTGGACGGTGGCCCGTGAAAGCGGGGTGGCGCAGGGAAACCATCACCCATCCATCGCGCCGTACGGGCTGTTCAGGTGTGCGGACGGGGCCGTCCAGATCGCAGTGGGGTCCGAGGGGCTGTGGTCACGTTTCGCAACCTTCGCAGGTCTGGACCCGGCTGATCCTGCCTTTGCATCCAACGCAGCCCGGGTGCACAACCACGCCCGGCTCGTCGCTGGCATCGAAGACTGCTTTGCCGGGCACGAAGCGGAGGACCTGCTGGCCGCCATGAAGGAGGCGGGCATCCCCGCTGGAAGAGTGCGCACCGTGAAGGAAGTTTATGAGTGGGAGCAAACCAGGTCCCAGGGCCTGGTGGTTGAAGTGGAGCATCCAACACTGGGCGTGATTGAACTCCCCGGACCGCCGCTCCGGTTCTTCGACTCCGCGGGAGCTGAAATCACCAAGCGTGATCACGCCGCCCCGCCGTTGCTGGGACAGCATAACGGAAGCGTCCGGCAGTGGCTGGACCAGACGGTGGACGCATGAATCCGCCGCCTCCACGGATCACACCGGAAGAACTGGTAGCTCTGACCCTCGATGCGGGAAGCTTCCAGTCCTGGGACCGGCCGCTCCCCCGGCTGGCCATCGAAGAAGGCTACGCGGAAGAGCTGGCCGCAGCCCGGGCGAAGTCAGGGCGCGACGAATCGGTGATCAGCGGTGAGGGGACAGTGGATGGCCGGCCCGTCGCCGTCGTCCTCAGCGAGTTCACATTCCTCGGTGGGTCAATCGGCGTCAACGCGGCTACGCGGATTACTGAAGCAATTGAAAAGGCGACACAGCTAGGCCTGCCGCTGCTTGGTTCTCCTGTCTCCGGCGGGACCAGGATGCAGGAGGGTACGGCCGCTTTTGTCCAGATGGCCCGGATCACGGCCGCTGTCAACGCGCACAAGCGGGCACAGTTGCCCTACCTGGTCTACCTTCGACACCCCACCACGGGCGGTGTGTTCGCGTCCTGGGGATCATTGGGACACATCACGGCTGCCCAGCCGCAGGCCATGGTCGGATTTTTGGGCCCGAAGGTTTATAAGGCGATATCCGGAGAGGATTTCCCGGCGGGGGTACAGCAGGCCGAAAACCTTCATCGGCATTGCATTGTTGATGCCGTCCTCGAGCCCCGCCACCTGCGGAAGTTCGTTGTCCGGATCCTTGATGTTCTGGAAGCTGACGGTGCAGGGAGGAAGCAGGAGCTGCCGCGGCCTCAAGTCTTGGCCAAGAACAGCCGGATCACCTACTCCTGGGCAGCGGTGGTGGACTCCCGGCTACCGGAACGCCCCGGCCTTGCAGCCTTCTTGCGACAGTCCGCCGTGCACGTTGTCCAGCTGGGAGGAACTGCCGAGGACAGCAGGAGCGTCATGACGCTTGCGCTGGCGGTGGTAAGCGGCCAAGGGCCGTCGTCGTAGGACTGGACCGAAAGGCGGCCGACGACGGCGCACCCCTTGGACCCGATGAGTTGCGGCAGGCGCGGCGCGGGATGGACCTAGCCGAGGGCCTGGGGCTGCCGCTGCTCACTGTCATCGATACACCCGGCGCCGACCTGTCAAAGGAAGCGGAGGAGGGCGGCCTCGGCCGGGAGATTGCCCTCACTTTGAGCCGGCTGCTTGATCTGAACGTCCCTACCGTGGCCCTGCTCATGGGGCAGGGCGCCGGCGGAGGCGCATTGGCGCTGTTCCCGGCGGACAGGATCATTGCCCTCAGCAACAGCTGGCTCGCGCCGCTGCTCCCCGAAGGCGCCAGCGCGATTATCCACGGAGATGTGAGCCGCGCACCGGTCCTGGCGCAGCATCAACGCGTGGGCGCCGCCGCGATGCTGCAGGATGGCCTAATAGACGAAGTAGTGGAAGAACCGGAGAGCCTTCCGGCGCTCAGCGACCGGGGTTACTTCCGACATACTTCGGCCGCTGTGGGACGGCACCTGAGGGAGATCGCAGGCCTTGACCGGGACGTCCTGATGAAGGAGCGGATCCTACGTTACGCCCCGCCCCCTCCTCATCCGAGGCAAGCAGCGGAAAAACGGCCTGGTCGCATGAACAAGACCACTAGCCGTACTAACCCGGTTGATTGATTGATGAGCGGCTGGCGGGTGAGGCGCCTTTGAGGGCGGTGTGGGGCCTGTGGTGATTGTAGTGGTCGATGAAGTCCTGGTAGCAGGCCTGGCGTTCTGCTTCTGAGCCGTAGGCCCTCGCATAGGCCCATTTCTCTTGGAGGATGCGGTTGAAGCGCTCGACTTTTCCGTTGGTCTGGGGCCTGTAGGGCCTGGTGCGCTTGTGGTTGATTCCGGCTTCGGCGAGGACTGCGGCGAAGGCATGGGAGCGGTAGCAGGAGCCGTTGTCGGTGAGCACCCTCCGGGATTTTGACTCCTTGGGCGGCGAAGGCGGCGATGGCATGCATTGCGCCTGAACGCCGAGGCGGTCCTCTGGGTTTCGTCGGGCAGGATCTGGGAATAGATGAACCGGGAATGGTCATCCACTGCGTGATGCAGGAACGTGTAGCCCCGGACCTGGCTGCGATGTTTGGGCAGGCCTTCACCAAGGTTTCGTGCCCGGGAGTTCGCTTTACCCTGCATCTGCCCGTGGACCCGGTGCCCGCCTCTGTTGGGGATCCGACCGAGCTTCTTGATATCCGTGGATCATTTGGCCCGGGCTGGCGTATTCGTAACGGCGGGCACTTTCCCGGCCGCGGACCCTGATCCCGGTTGCCGGGTCGGTGAAGTGCAGCGGAGGGCAGCGGTAGCGGGTCAGGATGCGGTGGACTGTGTGGAGATGTTCAGGTGCAGGTGGTAGGCGATTCGGGCCGGTCCCCAGCGCCGGTTTACCCACAGTCCCAGCACGCGCCACTCTGTGCGCATCGCGGTCCGGTGCGGGCAGGTCAGTGGCCGGCTCCTTCGGTCTTCCAGCCCCGCTTCCCCCAGCTCCCGGTAACGGCGGGACCAGCGTGCTGCTTTCAGCAGGTAAAAGGGTACGTCCCGGCCAGTCGCGGCTATGGACTTATCGGGCGTGCTCTGTGGTCGTGTGGATGACGCTGATGCTGCAGGCGGAGACGAGGGCGGTGCCGGTGACGGTTTCGCCGCTGAGGAGGTCGCGTCCCGTCGCCGGATATTCCGCATCGGTTTCTGCGTGATTGATCAGGAAGGTGAAAGTGTCGGTCCCGGCGCTGCGGGAGGCGACTTCCAGCCCGTCCGGCGGCCGCGGGGTCGACT
Organism: Arthrobacter sp. sptzw42; assembly: GCF_059089685.1. Lineage (NCBI taxonomy): Bacteria > Bacillati > Actinomycetota > Actinomycetes > Micrococcales > Micrococcaceae > Arthrobacter > Arthrobacter sp. sptzw42. The sequence continues at coordinate 133,335 of NZ_JBNHEX010000008.1, read as the reverse complement.
CAAGGCCGGCGCTTTCGACGGCGTTACGCACTACAGCGGCGAGGTCGCCGCCGTCGAGCTTGGTGGAAACGTACCACGCAGTTCCGCTGCCGAAGTCGTTGCAGGTGACGGCGGGACGCGAAGCTGCGGGCCCGTTCACGTAGCGGCTAAGAACTGTTGCGGTGCCAGGGTGGATTTCCTCCGTCCAGACGGTAGCGACGGCGCCATTGCTCAGCGTGACCGTCTCGTTCTCGCGGAGCGGCAGGAACTCGTGGATCTCCAGACCGAGTACGTCGCGGAGGGCGCCGGGTGACGCGCCAACCGGAACGGTGTCGTTGGTGTCCACGATGCCGGAGAAGTAGGAGACCAGCAGGTTGCCACCGTCGTGGACGTAGTCCTTGATATTCGCTGCCGCTTTCTCCGTCACGAGGTAGAGGGCAGGTGCGAGGACCAGATCGTATCCGGAAAGGTCCGCTTCCGGGTGCGCAAAGTCGGTGCTGATGCCGGCCTGCCAGAGGGCGGTGTAGTACGCCTCGATGCGTTCGCGGTGGTTGAGGTCGCTGCTGGGCCGCCATTCCAGGTCCTGCGCCCAGAAGGACTCCACGTCCCAGAGGATGGCGACGCGGGACTTCACCGTGGATCCCTTGGCGGCGGCGAGCTTCTTCAGGTCATCGCCCAGGTCCAGCACTTCGCGCCAGATCCGGGTGCCGGTGCCGGCGTGCGGAAGCATGGCGGAGTGGAACTTCTCGGCACCGAACCGGGATGCCCGGAACTGGAAGAACATCACGGCGTCGGCGCCGCGGGCCAGGTGGGAGAGGCTGTTGCGTGCCAGCTCGCCGGGGCGTTTGGCGATGTTCCGTCCCTGCCAGTTCACTGCACCGGTGGAGTGTTCCATCAGCATCCAGGGCCTGTTCCCTGCCAGCGAGCGGGTGAGGTCGGCGTCCATGGCGAGCAGGATGTGGTTGTCGGTCCGTTGGGCTACGAGGTAGTGGTCGTTGGCAACGATGTCTACCTCCTTGCTCCACTTCCAGTAGTCGGCCGCGAGGCAGTTGGTGGCCATGAAGTTGGTGGTGACGGGAATGTCCGGGGTGTACCGGCGGATGACATCCCGCTCGTTGATGTAGCAATCCAGCAGCGCGTCCGAGGTGAAGCGGCGGAAGTCCAGGCGCTGGGACTGGTTGCTGACGCTGGCTGAGAGCCGGGGCGCGTCGATTTCGTCCCATTCGCCGTACTTCTGGCCCCAGAAGAGGGTGCCCCAGGCGTTGTTCAGGTCTTCCAGGGTGCCGTAGCGGGCCCGGAGCCAGTCCCGGAACGCCGTTACGGAGCAGTCATCGTAGGAGTCGCTGACCGGGGCGCCGTACTCGTTGTGCACATGCCAGAGGACCAGCGCGGGGTGTGAGGCGTAGCGCCGGGCCAGCTGCCCGGTGATGTTGGCGGCGGCGCGGCGGTACTCCGGCGAGCTGGGGCTGGCCATGCCCCGCGATCCGTTGCCCAGCGTGACGCCCTCACGCGTAACCGGACGGGCCTGCGGGTACTTTTTCCAGAACCACGCCGGCGGCGCTGCCGTGGGCGTGCCCAGATCCACACTGATGCCGGCGTCGTGCAGGAGGTCCATCAGGTGGTCCAGCCATTCGAAGTCATACTCGCCTTCGCGCGGCTCCAGCAGCACCCAGGAAAAGATGCCGATGCTGACCAGGTTGATTCCGGCTTCCCTCATCAGCGCGATGTCCTCCACCCACACCTCGCGTGGCCACTGCTCAGGGTTGTAGTCCCCGCCATAGCAAAGGCCGGCAGGCCGCTGGACCCAGGGCGCAGGTGAGCGCCCTGGCGCTGCAGCGGTCTGCGGCGCCGTGTGGTGTAGGACGTCTGTCATGGGGGATTCTCCTTGGATGACGATTTCAAATTGTTCTTCGGCTACTGTCCCGAAGGGGTTAGCCGAACCGGGTATGCGAGCGGGCGACGGGACTTTTTGAGTCTTGGCTGCCCTGGAGGCGCGTCCGGGATGCCCCGATCCTGGTTCTTTCGTGGGCGAGCCTCACGTCCCTGCCGTCCTGGATTTGTCAGGAGCAAAGCCTGTCCGGACACCCGGCAGGTTGCATGCCGTGCGCATGTGCACATGCTGGCCCTGCCTTGGTGGTTTGCTGTTGCCTTATGGGAGGGGGCGGGACCTGCATGTGGCTGTAGAACCGCGAGGACCCCCAGAGTTATGTTGGCTTTGAGAAGCGCTTCATACCGTGGAGGTCCTCACGTTTGTTAGATAAGTTTCGGGCCATGACGGTCCTCTAACTCCATCCGCAGCGGGATCACGCCCTAAGCAACGCTGCCCTCGCTGGCAGTTTTGCGCTGTGGGTGGCCGGGCTCCCGCTTATTTCTTGATGCTGGACTTGAGCTCTTCGATGAAGGCGGGGGCTGCCTTTTCTGGAGTTGTCCGTCCGAAGAGGATGTCCTGGCTGTACCGGGTGAATGTTGCAATGGTCCCGCTGGCCCCCGACGGAGTGATGGGCGGAGCGTCAACTACGTCGTCTTTGATGGTGTTGATGAAATCCAGCGCTGCTTTGTCCTTGGGATTTAGCTTGTCGGCGATGGCTTCTCGGACCTTGGTGTTCGCCGGAATTCCTCGTTCAGTGAGGAGGATGTCGCCGGCCGTCTGGCTGTTCTCCAGGAAGTTCAGGAACTTTTCGGCCGCGGCCTGGTGTTTGGTGCGGGAGGATACAGACCAGAACATGGCGGGTTTGTAGTACGCGCTCCTGGCTTTCGCTTGTGATTCCCCGGGGAGCCGGAGCAGTGTCAGGTCCTGGCCGGCGGACTCGTAGGCGTAGAGCTGGTTGTTGAAGATGATACCCATGGCCTGCTTTCCTGTGCCCAGGGGACTCTGGTTGATGGACCCCCCAGACCCTTCGACAATAGCCGCGGCTGATGGGGCTGCACCGGTTTCACTCAGCCGGAGCATGCGTTCCCAGTAAGACACCACCGTCTCGGGCTTGATGACGACGTTGGAGTCCTTGTCGAAGAGCTGGTCGCCATGCTGGCGTGCCCAAGTGTTCAGGTCCGGGTCACTGTAACCACCGCCGGTGCCGATGGTCCCGGGAACCTTTTCGGCGACCTGCTTCGCCATCGCCTCGTAGTCCTCCCAGCTCCAGGTCTTGTCATCCGGAAGGGTGATTCCGGCTTGGGCCAGGAGTTGAGTGTTCGCGGCAACTGCGAAAGAGTTCACCGATACTGGCACCGCGAACGTTCCGCCGTCTACTTCCCCGCTCTTGAGGACGGCCTCATCAATGTCCTCGGTTTGGAATCCGCTGAGCTTTTTCAGATCCAGCAGGGCGCCACGATCGCTGTATTCGCGGAGGTATTGTTCGTCCATTTGGAACACGTCAGGGGCGTCATTGGCTGCGACCTGGGTTGCAAGCTTGTCCCAGTACCCGTTCCAGTCCGAATATTCCCCTTCTACGGTGATGTTTGGGTTCTCGGCTTCGAAGGCATCGATCACCTGTTGGGTGATCTTCTGGCGGGCGTCGCCGCCCCACCAGGCAAACCTGATGGTGACCGGACCGGTTTCTTCCGCGGAAGGGCTGGCTCCTGATCCGCAGGCGGTGAGTGACAGGGCTGCGGCCACCATCGCCGCGGCCACGCCTACCGAGCGGCGGGAGATTTTCTTGGTTTTCATTGGTGCCTTTCATGGCTGGTTGGGAATGAAGGGGATGTTTATTTGATGCCGGTGGTGGCGATGCCCTTGATGAGGAATCGTTGGCCGAAGAGGAAGACCAGGAATACCGGGAGGAGGGAGACGATGGACATGGCGAAGAGAGATCCCCAGCTGGTTGCGGATTGGGAGTCGACGAAGGCCCGGAGTGCGACTGGGACGGTGAACATGTCCGGGTCGGTGAGGTAGATGAGGGCTCCGAAAAAGTCGTTCCAGGTCCAGATGAAGGTGAATATGGTGGTGGTGGCCAGGGCCGGCACCATCAGGGGCAGGATGACCTGCAGGAAGATGCGGGGGTGGCCGGCGCCGTCGATCCGTGCGGCTTCGTCCAGGTCTTTGGGGATACCGCGGATGAACTGGACCATGAGGAACACGAAGAACGCGTCAGTGGCCAGGAGTTTGGGTACCAGCAGCGGCCAGAACGTGTTGACCCAGCCGATCTGGGAGAACAGGATGTACTGCGGCACGATGACCACGTGGAACGGGAGCATGATGGTCAGCAGCATGATGCCGAACAGCAGCTTCTTGGCGGTGAACTGCAGCCGGGCGAAGGCATACGCGGCCATGGAGCAGGAGATCAGGTTGCCCAGGATGGATCCAATGACCACAATCGCTGAGTTGATCATGTAGTGGCCGAATGGGTGGGTCAGGGCGGACCAGCCGGAGGTGTAGTTGGACATCTCCAGGCTGTTGAGCCACAGGCCCGGTTCGCGGAAGATCATTTCGTTGGGGCGTAATGAGGACACGACCATCCACAGCAGCGGGTAGATCATCAGCGCGCCGGCCAGGATCAGGACGGCGTGTTTGCCCAGGCCATTGAGGCGCTGGCGGCGGCTGAAGGCCAGTCCGCCGCGGGATTCGCGGATCCTGGTTTTACGGGGGTTCTGGGGCTTACCGGCGCCGGCAGAGTTCATGTCCGGGGTGGGCAGCGTCTGAAGCTTAGTCGTCATAGAAAACCCAATACTTGGATGCGATGAAGTTGATGGCGGTGAAGACGCCGATGATCACCAGCAGGAACCAGGCCATGGCGGACGCGTAGCCCATATCGAACTGGCCGAAGCCCTTTTGGTACAGATACAAGGTGAAGAACATCGTGGAGTCCGAGGGCCCGCCGTTGCCGCCGGAGACGATGAACGCCTGGGTGAACGACTGGAACGAACCGATGATCTGGAGCACCAGGTTGAAGAAGATGATGGGGCTCAGCATCGGCATGGTGATCCGCCAGAACTGCTGCAGGGTCGTAGCACCATCGACCTTCGCGGCCTCGTAATACATCACCGGGATCTGCCGCAGGCCTGCCAGGAAGATGATCATCGGAGCGCCGAACGTCCACACGTGCAACAGGATGATCGAGCCCAGCGCGGTGCTTGGATCAGAAATCCAGCCCGGCCCCTGCATGCCGAACATCGCCAGGACCTGGTTGACCAGGCCGGTAGTACCGAAGATCTGCTTCCACAGAATCGCCACAGCAACCGAACCGCCCAGCAGAGACGGCAGATAAAACACCGACCGGTAGAACGGCAGTCCGCGCAGGCCCTTGTCCAGGACGAGGGCGATCAGCAGCGCCACGGCCAGCTGGAGCGGAACACCGATAAACACGTAGGTGAAGGTCACGCCAAGGGAGTTGTGCAGCCGGGCGTCCGTGAGCATCCGGGTGAAGTTCTCCAGACCGACCCATTCCGGGGGCTGGAGGAGGTTGTAGTCCGTGAAGGACAGGTAAAGGGACATCAGCATTGGGCCGATGGTGATGGCCACGAGGCCTACCAGCCACGGCAGCAGGAAAATGTACGCCGCCTTGTTGTCCCTGCCGTTGGCCTTCTTTTCCTCAGCAGTGACCTTGCCCTTCCGCCGGGTAATGGAACTCAGCTCACTGATGACGCTCATAGTGTGGCCTCCCCGGTTCCAACCGTTGTTGGGACAGGACGCGGGCATTCTGTCCGACTCGGGATGGACTCCTCCATCTGTTTGATGTGTTGGCCGGTTTCATCGCCTCTCCTGTCCAGTCGTGATCTCGTGCCCGGGCTGGTCCAGGTTTGGAGGTGGCCGCACATTCCAAACAACCGTGGCCCCGGCCGGGGTTCGGGCCGGGCTACTGCTCCCTGGGCTAAATGGCGCCAGTCACCATGGGCGAGAGCCGCAAGCTGGGTACGGGTGCGTTCTGTTTCAGCTTCGACGGTGGAGCCCCATAACTGCTGCCACGCGGCAACTTTTGGCCGCACAAGCGCAGCTGCCAGCGACTGGAATTCCGCCAACGCGTCGGGGCCGTCCTTTTTAACCGCCGTGAGCAGCTCTCGGTATCCCTCAATCGCGAGATCCCGGCGAGTTTTTGCTGCTGACCGCTGTTCTTCCATCGCGGCTTCAGCCGGGATGGTGGCCGCGGCGGTGTAGTCCTCCGGTGACCGCAGTACATCGAGGGGGAAAGTCAGGACAGCGTCTCCGGCTTCCGGGAGTCCTGAGTTTTGCATGATGACGAGAAGCTCCAGCGCCTCCTGGTTGACTAGGCGGTGCACGGTGCCGGGGCTGAACCACAGCACAGTCCCCGCCTGAAGCTGATCCACCGCCGCGCCCCCGGAGGAGATCGTGTGGACCTCCCCGGTACCTGAGGTGACGAGATAGGCTTCCGTGGACACGGTGTGCATGTGAGGGGAACCGCCGTGCAGGCCGTCTTCGGTTTCCCATTCATAAACCCGCAGGTTGCTGACGGCAGTTGACCCGGGAAAGAGGGGCGTTCTCATGGGGTGAACTCCACTGCCAGGAGGGCAAGTTCCTCGGCCTGGCAGACCTGGTCGATGAATACGAACCGGTGGTCCAGGGTCAGCGTTTCGCCGGGGGCGAGGACGATTTCCTCATCGAATGATGGGGAGGGGCTGAGTGCGGCAAATGGTTCGTTGCGGATAAACCACTTGATCGGGATGTTTGAGCTTGAGTTTCCGGCGAAGGCAAGCACCGTCGCTCCCCCGTCGTATTCGTCGTGCTCGCCAGAGAAGGCAATCCAGTCCGCAGCGCTGCCCATGAGCCCATCCAGCGTCGCTGCCGTCGAGGAGGTGACCGCGCCGCCGGTCCATGATCGGGGACCTCTCCAGAAGAAGCCCGTGTAGCCAGCGTTTTCGCGCCCGTGGGTTGACGGGCTGCCAAACTCCAGGGTCGAATTCCGAACGTTGGTAAGTGTTGTGTGGAAATCCAAGGACCAAATCCCCCGGTCGACATCGATCGAGTGGAAGGTGTGGGTGCGTTCCTCGTCGACCCAGTGCTCGCCTGCGGACGAGAGCCAGCATAGGCGCTCCGTGAAGGACACCTCAGGGCCGGCGTCGGTAATCGAGGTGAAGGACTCATGCCGGACAGTGCCGAGATTCTCAAGCCATTGGTACCCCTCCCCCGGCGTGTAGGTCGGGCCACCCCAAAAGTTCTCCCCGGACACATGCGACCAAGTCATTTGAAGGCCCTTGTGCCACCGGTGGTCCCAAGGGCGGGTAACGGTCAGCGGTGCGCCCTTGAGTGTTTTTAGAGGGTGCAGAAAGGGCTTGGGTGCCTCCGAAACGGGTGCATGCGGTTCGAAGACGTAACGGGCGATGTTGACCTGTCCCGATCGGACGAGCAGGGAGTCGTTGGTGACCTGCAGGGTCAGGGTCTCAGACATGAACAACTCCAGCCTCTGCTTCAAGACTCTCCTGACGGTTTCCAAGGAATGTTGTGCCTCCGCCGTTCATCGAGCTGTAAAACGGATTGGAAGGGCCAAGTTCGCTGCGTTTCACTGTTCTCCCGGTCAGGGCCGAGTTGTACATGCCGGCGATGAATTCGAGCACCCGCCGGCCGTCCTGGCCGCTCGCGCGGGGACGCTCACCGCGTTCGAACGAATCCAGCAGCGAACGTAGCTGCGCCAGATGTGAGCTGGGCTGGTCGGTGTCAGGCTGCCACCCTGCGATTCGTTCCGGATCAGTTACGTGGGGCGCCGGGGTCCAGCTCCAGCCTGAATTGTCGTAACCATAAAGATGCTCAAGTTCGACCGTCGCGTCGTCGAAGTCGAATCGAAGGTAGCTGGTCTCCCGTGGCGACAGAAGGCTGTTGGCGATCGAGACAACCGCGCCGGACTCAAACTTTGCAATGGCAAAGGAGACGTCCTCGGTTTCTACATCACGGGCGAGGGTGGACATCACCGAGGTGACCTCGGTCCAGTCACCGAGCAAGGACAGGATCAGATCCATCTGATGGATGCCGTGTCCCATCGTCGGCCCACCACCCTCGGTAGCCCAAAGGCCCCGCCACGGTACTTCGAAATAGGCAGCGTCCCGGTACCAGAGTGTGTTGCACACGCCCACCCGCAGCCGACCCAGAGACCCTTCGCTGATGTGTTTGGCCAGCTGCTCCGCGCCGGAACCAAAACGGTGCTGGAACACATAAGTTGCGAACGGCCCATCGGGCCGCTCATAAGAGGTGATCTCGTCGTACTGGGATAACGACAGGACCGGTGGCTTTTCGCACCACACCCAGGCCCCGGCGGCGAGGCTGGCGATGACGGCATCCTTGTGGGCGACCGGAGGGGTGGCAACGATCACCAGGTCCGGTTTCTCTGCAGCAAGCATCTCGCTCACCTCGGTATACCGTCCCTGGATACGCCACTCGTCCGCGGTTTTCGTCAGCAGCTCAACGTTGATGTCAACGAGGGCTACTGTTTTCACCCGGTGGCCTTCGGCCTTGAGGGCGGGAAGATGTGTCCCGCGAGATATTCCGCCTGCCCCGATCACTGCGACACGGATGGGCAAAGTACTGGTTGGCACTTGTTCTCCTTTGAACCTCAAAAAGATGAACGTTCACCTTTTGTTGTTGGGACAAAGGTAGTGAACGTTCATCTTTTCTGTCAAGATGTTCTGGACGGGTATTTCGTAGGGAATGACGGTTGCAGAGGAGCAGGGTGCATGGCTGACAAGCAGGCCGGGCCAAAGCGAGCGACAATGATAGATGTGGCGAGCGTCGCCGGTGTGTCCCATCAGACCGTATCCCGGTATCTGCGGTTCAACGGCGGGTTAAAGGAAGCCACCAAAGAACGCATTGACGCCGCCATCCGGGAACTGCACTACAGGCCGAACCTTGTGGCACGGTCCATGCGGACCCGCCAGACGGGCCGTATTGCAGTTCTGGTGCCTGCCCAGTCATCCTTCAGCCCAGCAAGGATTTTGGCCGGAGCAAGCGCTGTCGCCCACGATGCCGGCTTCGTTATGGAAGTCCTCAGCCTCGATGGTGGTTCGGAGGCCCGTACGGAGCGCATGCTTGAACTGGCCGACTCCGGCCAGGTTGAAGGGATCCTTTCGTTGGCCCCTGTCCTACCAACGTCTGGTCAGAGCCTTGGCGAAGCCGCGGCCATAGTCGTCTCGGCCGACTATGACGACGAGATGCGCGGCATCGGTGAACTCGCCGATGGGTCCCCCGTAGCGGAGATGATAGAGCACCTCGCCGGCCTCGGGCACCGGCGATTCCTCCATGTTGCCGGCGCAGCGCAGTTCGCGTCTGCACGCGGCCGCAGACAGGTCTACGCTGACACCATCAGGCGACTGGGCCTGGAATCATTCGGTATCCACGACGGCGACTGGTCCGCGGACTCGGGAATCCAGGCCGCCGCAGCCCTGCCTCCGGACTCCGGTGTGACGGCCGTCATCGCCGCTAACGACGTGGTGGCGGCCGGATTCATTAAAGGTGCCATGGCGCGCGGGTGGCGCGTCCCTAACGACATCAGTGTGACCGGATGGGACAACAACCCCCTCGGAGCGCTTCTCGCTCCAACACTCACCACCGTGGACGTCGACCACGAAAAACTCGGCCGCGACGCAATGCTCCGCCTCATCGCAGCCCTCCGGCCCGAGGTGGCCCACACCCCAACGTCCGGCTCGATAAACCGCATCATCTGGCGGGAATCCGTCAGCGTACCCAAGAACACGGCAAGCCAACACTAAGTCACTGCCTGCAGTAACCCGCTGCTGGCCGTTCCGCCGAACGCAGCCTCCGGTTTTTTGGGGCAACCAGGCCTTTCTTTTGGCGCCACCGGTACGCAAGAAAGAACTGCAACCCCTGACCTTATCCCTAACCCAGGACCTTTCGATGCCTCGCGACACCTCCATAGGACCCCTAAAGTGATTCACTTTGGTAGGCGAAGGCTTCTGCCCGAGTTGGAATCACGCTTGCCTGCCTTCGAAGGAGTGGAAGGATGGGCGGACCTTACGCCGGAAATTGTAGATATCTGGGAAGCGCCATATGGACCCGCTGAAGCGTGGGCACTGCGAATAGAGGAACAATCGGTTGAAGGACCACATGGGCTTATTCCTGTCCGCATATATAGGCCGACATGCGCGGAGCAGGGTCGGCCGGGGCTGGTTTGGTTCCACGGTGGAGCGTTCGTTGCAGGCCATCTCGACATGCCTGAGGCCCATGAAGTGGCGCGGGGACTTGCTGGGCGGGCCCGTGCGACAGTTATCTCTGTGGACTACCGGTTATGCCTGAAACCTGCAACGCCGAGGACGGAGGGGGATGTACGCTTTCCTGTCCCCCACGACGAAGCAGTGACGACATATCGCTGGGCACTTCAGAACGCCGACAAGTTGAACCTTGATGCTTCCAGGATCGCCATCGGCGGAGCGAGTGCCGGCGCAAATCTCGCCGCGGGCGCAGCTCTTCGTCTGACCAGGGAAGGTGCCCAAGTATGGCAAGTTCTTTTGGAATACCCGCTCCTTCACCCCTCAATGCCCGACCCCTCTGACGAACTTCTGCAAGCGCTGCCATCAATACCAGCGCCCTTCCGAGTGAGCCCGGATACATGGACGGAACTATGCGAAAACTATGTGGGTGGCCTCAAAGCCGACGCGACCGAATACGCGTTTCCGGGGCTTTCCCGCAACTTGTCAGACTTCCCACCCACCTACATTGATAACTGCGAGTTCGACGAGCTGCGCAGCAGCGGCGAGGCATTCGCTGAACAACTCAAAAACGCCGGGGTTCACGTAGAGCACAGGACCACCGCAGGAGTGCTGCATGGACACCTCAACCATGTCGGATTCGCACCCACACTGGGGAGCTTGGATCGGCTGGCAAAGCGCCTAACCTCCCCAATTAAACGACCCTAAAGCTGGGTGACCAAAGAGCAGGCGCCGTAGGGATGCTGCAGGACGGCCTGAACGACGAGGTAGTGGAAGAGCAATACAACCTCATGGACCTGGCCGTCCTAATTAAGAACCGTTGCCGCCGCTTTACGCCGCGTCCGGTTGCCCACACTAATCCACTCCTGGTAACGGAAGTGCTGGACAGTCATCTCGCACAAGAGTTGGGTCTATCGTCGTTTTGGGCTAGCGGCACCGGAAGCGTTGACGATGACGGTTGGCCCCTTCGCGAGACAAAAGCCAGACTGCTACCTACCATCGGGGCACCCCCCCCGGCGGGGCAGAGCCTCTACTCCAAGCTCACGAATAAGGATGCAATCTCCCGTTCAACGCCTCCTCGCTTGGCTGGCACCAACAGTCGGACTGGTTCCAGACTCCAGCTTTGAGAAGCAGGCTGCCTGCCCACAACCGGGGACAATTCTCATAGGTAACCACCGCTACTGTTGCTAGGAGCTCCCCCAACGGCTCAGGAAGGGGAAAGCGTTCCATCCAGTGAAAGTGCGGATAGGACTGCAAGGTGGGACCTCTTACGGTTGGAATCCATCCACCCGGAAGCCCGGGTAGTGAATGCCAGCAACGGACGGAGCCCCATTGGTTGACAGCGCAGTCGAGCAGGTTCGGCAAGTAACATCCCCAGCTGCGATCACACCGGTCATTCCTGGATTCCACCCTGACCCCACCATTTGTCGCGTCGGCGAAGACTATTTTCTGGCAACCTCGAGCTTTGAGTACTTCCCAGGGGCGCCGATTTTCCACAGCCGGGACCTCGTAACTTGGGAACAGATCGGGAACGTCCTCACCCGGCGAAGCCAGTTCGCTGTTGGGGACGGGCGTCCTTCCGGCGGGATCTTCGGCTCAACACTCAGGCATCACAACGGTGAATTCTGGTTCGTCACCACGAACATGAGCGACTTCGGTGGCGGTCATTTGCTGTTGCGGGCCAAAGAGGCTGCCGGGCCGTGGAGCGACCCGGTTCAGATACCGGGAACGTTGGGCATTGACCCGGACATTGCATGGGACAGTGAAGGAAATTGCTACCTTACCTGGGTGGGGTTCGGTCCTGGCGAGAATGAGTCCGGCATAGTCCAGGCCAAGCTCGATCCGGAAGCTGGCCGCCTTTTGGAATCCCCCAGGAAGGTGTGGCAGGGAACAGGGCTGGCCTATCCGGAGGGACCACACCTGTATGAGGCTGGCGGGTGGTGGTATTTGGTCTTGGCCGAAGGCGGCACGGAACGGGGCCATGCCGTCTCCATCAGCCGGAGCAGCAGCCCCGCAGGTCCTTTCGAACCGCATCCGAACAACCCCATCCTCAGCCATCGAAGCACGGCAGCGCCCGTCCAGAACGTCGGCCACGCGGACCTGGTCGAAACGGTCGACGGCGATTGGGCCGCGGTCCATCTAGGCGTACGCCCCCGAGGCGTTGTTCCTAGCTATCACGTCCTGGGTCGGGAAACCTTTGTCGCGGGCATTTCCTGGGAACAAGGGTGGCCGCGGTTCGATGAGGACCGCTACCGGGTCCCCGCCGTTGGGTCTTCGTTCACGGACGATTTCTCCTCCGACAGCCTTCACCAGCGGTGGATTTCACCGGGCCAGGACCCTGCCTCGTTTACGGCCAGAACCCCCGCAGGTCTCCTTATCGGACAGAGCCAGACGGGCAGCGTTGCTATCTTGGCAACCAGGGTCCTCGGACACGTGTGGGGTGCCCGCGCATCGGTTCTTCTCTCGACTGACGACTCCGTCAGGTTCCTCCTGAGGGTTGATGACTTCCACTGGTACGCCATCGAAGCATCCGGACGCCAAATCCGGGTCGTGGCCCGGATCGGACCCCTTCAGCAGGTGGTGGCTATAGCGGAAACCGGCCCGGCCCCGGGACCATTTCAGCTGGAGATCGCCTGCAACGACTCACCCTTGGCGGGCCAACCTGGCAAAAACACGGGGCCGGACGAAGTCGCACTGGGCTTTCGGGAGAACGGCCAGCTGACGATGCTCGCCCGGATGGACGGCCGGTATCTGTCCACCGAGGTTGCCGGCGGCTTCACTGGCCGCGTCCTCGGGCTGGCGGCTACTAATGGCAGCGTTCTCATCAAGCGGTTCGAGTACGACGATCGTGAATAGTACCGCAGGCGTGCGTCCACCGCGGACGGTTCACGCCCTCCCTCTTTGGCACGACTTTGTCACCCTCGCCGACGAACCCCCGTCGGCCGACGCCCGCTGGACTTGGAGCTTGCACCTGACAAGGGCCTAGAAGACCCGTGAATCCTGATGAGAACTTGCACTCGTCACGAGCGGGAGATCTACCGGCGCACCAGGGCTATCTATGCTGGCCGGCGGACTCAGCCGGGCACGTCAGGCAGCATCTTCGATTCGGACCGAAGAACGAGGCATGTCAAGAGCAGCCACGCGGCCAGCAGGGCCACGATTTACGACATCGCCAAACTGGCGGTTCAATGCCTTCACCGTGTCCCGTGCTTTGGGCTAATCAGACCGGGTCAGTGTCAAGACGCGGAAGCTCATCGAGGATGCCGCCGCGGAGCTCAATCTCAGCGTCAATCCACTTGCCGAGCACTGCCTACGGGCGTAAGGGCATGGTCGGCCTCGTCGTCTCCGACATCACCAACCCCAGCTACTACAACATCATCTGCGGGGCCCACTCCGCAGCTGCCGCAGGGGCGTGACGCTGGTGCTTGCCGAATCGACCGAGTCGGCCTCCACTGAAGCCGCCGTCGCCCACCGGCTTCAGTCCTCAACCGATGGCATCATTCTCGCCAGCCCCCGCATGCCAGATCCGGAGATCCGCGAGCTCAACGGAGTCAAGCCGTCGCTGTAATCAATCGTTGCCTGGATGGCCTTGCATCAGTTGCCCCGGACGTGGACCCAGGGGCCAGGGGCCAGCGAAGCAGTCCGGCATTTGGCATCGAATGGCGACGCTGGGACAGCCCCCGCCTGGCCTGTGAATGGACCGGGGGGAGCACAAATCATTCCCACCTCGGCGCCAACGACAGAGGGTGGAAGACTTGCTGCCCGGAACGTAATCGCGTCCGGGGCCACCGCCGCCCTTTGCTACAACGACCTGCTGGCCATCGGGCTGATGCAGGAACTGCAGGCAGCAGCGGCGAGCTGAACTCCTACACGGCGAAAGCATGACGGAAACTTTCCAGCCGGCAGGGGAAAGGGTAGCCGCCCAACGGGGCTGCCACCCTGACCGGCATGACGGGGCCGGAGTCTGCGCCACGTAGGGAACAGGGTCGAGTAGACGACCAAGGCTCACCTTAGTCATCGGAATTATCATTCGTCGAAGGTTCCGATGGTGGAACGGCATCCGCCGCGGCCACTACCTGAGATGTATTCGTTAGATGCCTGAGTCTTAGCTGGTTGCCGCGTCAGCGCCTGTAAGCAGCTCGACCAGTTCGCGTCCGGATGTTTCGGTCGCCTTGCGGCTGGCTACGGCGCGGCCCTGCCGCATTACCCAGATCATATCTGCCAGTCCCATAACTTCCTCGAAGTTGTGGCTGATGAGGATAACCGTGATGCCCTGCTCACGCAGTGAGCCGATCAGGCGGTGGACTTCAGCGCTTTCATTGGGCCCAAGCGCTGCGGTAGGTTCGTCGAAGATCACGGTCTTTGCACCCCAGGCGACAGCACGGCAGAGTGCCACGGCCTGGCGCTGACCGCCTGACATTCCGCCGATCTCCTGGTTGAGGGACAGCGTGGTGTTGCCGATCCGGGCGAGCATCTCCCGTGCGCCGCTCTTCATTTTCTTGCGGTTGAGCAGCCTGAAAGGCCACACGCCTGTCCGCAGTTCCCGGGAGAGATACAGGTTCTGCACGACGTCGAGCGTGTCGATCACCGCGAGGTCCTGGTACACCGTCTCGATGCCGAGCTCCCGGGAGGCGTGCGGAGAGTGAATCTTGGCAGGAGCGCCGTCCACAAGGTTTCCCCCGAGGTTGGCTCGTGAATCCCTGAGAGGCACTTGATCAGGGTGCTCTTACCTGCGCCGTTGTCCTCGATGATCGCGGTCACTTTGCCCGCGGGGATTTGCATGGAGACCCCGCGAAGGGCATGCACGCCGCCGAAGTACTTTTCGACGTTTTTAAATTCGATCATGTTCTCAGCCATGAGTATGTCCCGATGCTTTCACGATAGAAGGGTGGTCTAGCTGGGGAGGAACCGCGAGATAGGGCTCCAGTTGGGGCTTGTCGGTCACTTCCAGGTATGAGACCGGCTTTTGACACACAATCCGCCCTGCAGCGTCTCCCGCGGTGAGCGCGGCAGCAAACGGAAGGCCTTGCGCGAGCCCGGCGACGAAGGCACCGAGGAAGGTGTCCCCTGCACCGATCGAGTTGGTTACCGGCACGGGAGTTCCCTCGAGCGTGCCGGACAGGCCGTCGGTGTCGATGTATGACGGCCTCTCGTGAAGCCGCCTCGTTAAGCCCGGAGAACCTGGCTCACGGGCGTGTGTTCGTCCACTTAAGGCACACCCAAACCTGACGAGCCGGGCCAGTATGCCTTGACTCTCTTCTGAGAGGGGCCTAGAACACAACCTGACAGGATGAGCTTGGAGGGGGCGGTGACCGGACAGCGGTTCGGGTACGTACGCGTGAGCACACTGGACCAGAACGAGAAGCGCCAGCTCGAAGGACAGGTTTTGGACCGGGTCTTCACGGACAAGGCCTCCGGCAGGGACACCGCGAGACCCCAGCTCACCGAGCTCCTGCGGTTTGCCCGAGATGGAGACACTGTGGTGGTGCACAGCATGGACAGGCTCGCCCGGAACCTCGATGACCTGCGTGCCCTGGTTCAAGGACTAACACGCAAAGGAGTGCGGGTTGAGTTCGTCAAAGAAAGCCTGGTCTTCATCGGCGAGGACTCCCCCATGGCCAACCTTATGCTCTCCGTCATGGGCGCCTTCGCCGAATTCGAACGCTCCCTCATGTGGGAACGCCAAAGAGAAGGCATCGCCCTTGCCAAGCAACGCGGCGCATACAAAGGACGGAAAAAGACCCTCACTCCGGCACGAGCCGCCGAACTCGTTCAACGTGCCGGCGCCGGTGTTCCAAAAGCCCTCCTTGCCCGTGACTACGGAATCAGCAGTGAACCCTAGGCGTGTTGCCGGCCCTACTCACATGAAGCGCCGGCAGAACATGCAGGGTGACCGAATATCCGTTATCGGCTCTTCGAAAACAGGCAGGGGAACAGGCTGGACCCGGTCAGGTCCGGAGGGTCTGAAAGATTCCTGTGTGGTCCAGGTTTCCCGCCCCTTCTGCCACCATTTTTTCAAAAGCGCTTTGGAGGCTATGGGTGAGTGGGAGCTTCAGTCCGCGATGCCCGGCAAGTTCAGCCACAAAATTTAGGTCCTTAAGCTGATTTTTCGCGGATCCCCCGCCTTCGAAGTCCTGCTCAATCCAGCGTCGGCCTTTCTGCCTAAGCACCTCGGAATTGGCGAGTCCCCCGGCAAGAATGGACTGGACTTTTTCGAGGTCAAGACCAGCGCTGGCTGCGAGGGCCATAGCTTCGGCCAGGGCAGTCACGGTGGCGGCGACGACAATCTGGTTGCATGCTTTGACGGTTGATCCGGCACCCGTTCCACCGAACCAAAGCACTGTGGTGCCGTACAACGCGAACAGTGGTTTGAGGCGTTCGGCTGCCTCGGGCGGGCCGCCGGTCATGATGCTCAGTCGCCCCTCTTCCGCGCCGATGGTTCCGCCGCTGAGGGGCGCGTCGACGACGGTCACCCCCCAGCGCCGGCGGCATTCTTGCGCGAAGCTTTCAACTGCTACCGGTGACACGGTGCCGTGGATAACAAGGGTGGGGTTATCTATCCCTGCGCTCTTCCATCCCGCCAGTAACCCACTGTCGCCTGGAAGAAGGGCAGCGATCTGAGGCAGGTCTGGCAGTACAGTCAGCACCACTTCGCTTGCAGCTTCTGCAGGAGTGGGGGCCACCAAGCCGCCATCGATTGCTTTGGCCTTATGCGTCGTGCGGTTCCAGAGCTTTAGGGGGACACCTCCAGCGATGATGTTGCGGGCAATCGGGGCGCCCATCGGGCCCGTTCCGAGCAGGGCCACGGACGCGGGTAGTGCGGTGGAAGAAATAGGGGCCATCTTCGGTGTCTCCTGAACTGGAAGTAGCGGGCGCAATGGCGCGTCAGGCCGGAAGTGCTGTGTCCGTCACCAGGGCCTCGGTTTCCCGGCGCAGTTTGAGGGCTTGGGCGAGTGAGTCGTCCATGATGACGTCTTCCCAGCGGACGATCCCGCCCTTGGCTACGTCATTGCGCAGTTCCACGTGGTGGGCCAGTGCGACCGGCAGTGCACCGGTGGTGACGGAGTGCTTGGCCGAAACGAGTTGGCCCCAGACGGTGTATCCGCCTTCGCCGTCGAGGAATTCACCGGCTTTGAGGTCCTTCTTGGCGGTGGCGACAACGTCGCCGAAGAACCCGATGGGTGAACCCGTGGGGATTCCGCGGAGGACGGCGTTGGCGATGGATACGTTCAGCTCAAGGCCGACGTAGTGGTACGGGCGGTACAGGGCGGCGTACTGGCCGGTGGGGTCCGGGTGCCAGGGGTATTCATTGAAGCAGCCGGAGACGTAGGCGTTCGTTGCCTTCACGACGACGAAAACGCCTTCCTGGGTGTTGTGGGGGATCCAGGTGCCGTCGCGCTTGACACTGGACATGACGTCGACGGTCCCTTCGTGTGCGAGGGCTCCTCCGACGTCGGCGGGGCGGCAGATTGAGGCGATTTCCTCAACGTCTCCGGGCGTGAAGGTCAGCCCGGTATCAGACGGGACCAGTCCTGCCCCGTTGGCGACGGCGGCCATTTCGATGGCGGCCTTGGTGCCGTCGCGGAAGGAGGTGTGCATGTTGGGGTTCAGCTGCCCGGAGTCGGTGAGCTCCTTGGAGAATTCCCAGTTTTCCCACACGTTGTCGGGGTTCATCTCGTGGTAGTGCTCGAGGAATTTGGCGCCCTTGCCGGCGCAGACGACGTCGAATCCGCTGGTGCGGGCCCAGTCGACGAGTTCCATGATGAGGGCCGGCTGGTCGCCGTAGGCCATGGAGTAGACAACACCGGCTGCTTCTGCCCGCTTGGCAAGAGCGGGCCCTGCCAACGCGTCGGCTTCAACCGTGACCATGATGATGTGCTTTTTGGTTTCGATGGCGCGCAGCGCATGCTTCACACCAACGATGGGGTTGCCGGTGGCTTCCACGATGATGTCGATGTCGACGTCGAAAAGCTCGTCCGCGTTGGCCACGATCGCCGTGGAGCGGTCCCGCAGAGCGGTTGCTATGTCGGGGGCGATCTGGTCTTTGGGCCATCCAACGAGATCGAAAGCACCTTCAGCGCGCTTGACGTTGATGTCTGCGATGGCGACGACGTGGATGCCCGGTATGTTGTTTGCCTGGGCCAAGTACATGGTCCCGTAGCGTCCGGCGCCGATCAGGCCGACACGGATGGGCTTTCCGTCGGCTTCGCGTTGGGTCAGGAGTTTATGAAGATTCATAAGGGAGGATCCTTCTTGTTTGGATGGCCAAGCGAGGTGCGGGAACCTGCGGCAGCGTCTGCCTTATATGGCTGCGCGTTAGAAGATTCGATGCCGTAGGTTGTCTTTGCCGTTTCCGCGAAGAGCTGTTGGCGGTCGTCGGCCGTCATGTCCGCTGTTATCTCGTCGAAGGCCGTGTACAGCACGGTGAAGCTGGAGTACAGGCTGTCGACGGGGAAGTTGCTTCCGAACATGGTTCGGTTGGGGCCGAAGATGTCGATTGTGTCCAGGACAATCGGCCGGATGGTTTCTTTAGTCCAGGAGTGGTCGTTCGTTCCCAGTGCCGAAATCTTGGTGACGACATTGGGCTGCTTGGCGAGGTTTTGCATTCTTGAGCGCCAGTGGTGATGGGATTCAGCATCGCGGAGCAGGGGCATTCCTGCGTGGTCCAGAACGATGGTCGTGTCCGGGTGGTCAGCTGCCAGCCGCGCTGCCTGGTCCAGTTGGTCCGGAAACACCTGGAGGTCAAAGGACAGGCCCAGCGAGGAAAGGTGCGAGAAACCTTTGAGCCAGCGTGGGTCGGTGATGAGGTCCGGGCGCGAGGTGTGGGTGTATCGGGGGTCGGGGTGCCAGCTTAGGATGTCCCGCACACCCCGCACCGAGGGAACTGCTGCAAGGCGCTCAAGGTGAGCCAGCACTGCTGGTTCTGCCAGAGACGCTTTGGCCACCTGAACTGAAGGCAATCCGTTGTCCTCGTGGACACCCTGAATCCAGTCAGCTTCCCACACTGGGTCGGCGGCCCCGTTCTCAATATGGACCGATCCAGCCAGCCGGAATTGCCCGGCATCCTTCAGGTAGTCACCAATGAGGTAACTCTTGCGCAGCGGCCGGTCATCGCCGTGATACCGGGGTTCTGCCGGGCCCTGGAGCCATGGGTATGAGCGGGAGAAATCGCACAGGTGGTGATGGGCGTCGATGACGTCGAAATCGAGCACTGTCAGCTCCTCACGTCCGGGGCTGCGCCACCGGCTGATACTGGTCTGGGGTACAGGGATGATCAAGCCAGACGTTACGTGGGTGTGGATCCGGAAACGGCGACCGCGGTCTCCCGCTGCCGCCGTTTCCGGGCTGTTGGGCGGCTGGCCTTTCGGCTGGCTGCTGAGGTGCGGGTCAGGCTGCGGCGGCTTCCTTTTGCGGTGCAGCCTTCTCTTTCTGTTTCTTGAGAAGCGGCCATCCCTTGCTGCCTTGGTCCAACGCCACTGCGATGACGACGACCAAGCCGGTGACGATTTGTTCGTAGAAGCTGGGGACGTTGAGCAGCACGAGGCCGTTGGTGAGTGCCCCCAGGATCAGGGCTCCGACCAGGGTGCCGGCAATTCGGCCTTCCCCGCCCATGAGGTTTGCCCCGCCAATAACGGCCGAAGCGATTGCTGTGAGCAGGTACGGGCTTCCGGCGTCGGTCTGCGCGGCATTGATGCGTGCGACGATGACCAGTCCGCCGACTCCGGCGAGGACGCCGGAGAGTCCGTAGACCGCGATTTTGACCCTGTCGACGCGGACACCTGAGAGCCAGGCTGTTTCTTCGCTGCCGCCGGTTGCGATGACATTCTGCCCGAATACTGTCCGGCGGAGCAGCAGCCAGCAGAGAATGGCAAGGACGGCTACGAGGATGACTGCGACCGGGACGCCGCCTACGTAGCTGTTGAGCATGAAGACGAAGTCCCTGGGGACGTTGTAAACAGGACGGCCGTTGGTGACGACGTAGGCGAAGCCCTGGTAGATGCTCATCGTTCCCAGGGTGGCGATGAACGGAGGCAGTTTGAGTTTGGTGATGAGCAGGCCGTTGATGACGCCGCACACCAGGCCCAGGGCAATGCCGGCGAGCAGCGCGAGGAAGGGTGATGTCCCTGCGTTAACCATGAGGGAGGCAGTGACGATCCCGACAAAACTTGCGATCGACCCGACAGCCAGATCGATGCCACCGGTGATGATGACAAATGTAATTCCGAGCCCGATGATGGCGTTGACGCTCGCTGAGATGGCGATGTCGCGGAGGTTGCCGGAGGTGAGGAAGTTGGGGTTCAGCAACCCGAAAATGAGGAAGATGACAACTGCGGCGATGTAGATTCCCAGTGCCTGGAGGTTCAGTGCCGGCCGGGTGCGTGACTTTTTGATGGCTGTTGCGAAGGGCCTTCGGTTCGTCGCGTCCTTTCCGCTGTCTTCGGCCTGGTCTTTCTTTGGCAGGGTGGGCTGGCTCATGTCGTTGTTCTTTCTGCGATGCCCATGGCGTTGGCCACGAGGCTGTGTTCGTTGATGTCGTCGCCGGTGTGCTCGGAGACGAACTGACCCTGGCGCATGACTTTGACGCGGTCGCTGAGGGAGATGATTTCCGGCAGGTCGGAGGAGACCACGATTACTGCGCTTCCGGCTTTGGCCAGCGCGTCGATGAGTTCGTAGATCTCGACTTTGCCGCCGACATCTACACCCTTTGTGGGTTCATCGAAGAGGAATACTTTGGTGTTGCGCCAGGTCCATTTGGCGATCACAATTTTTTGTTGGTTGCCGCCGGAGAACTGGCGGGCGTTGAGGCGCACATTGGCGGGCCGGAGCGACATCCGCGATGCTGCCTCTTCGGCGGCGGCAATTTGCTTCCGCACGCTGATGATGGGCCCAAAGCCGTTGAACTGCCGGTCGGCGGTGAGTGCGACGTTGAAGTAGGCAGGAACCTGCAGGACCAGGCCCTGGTGCTTGCGTTCTTCGGGGATGAACGCGATGCCGGCGTTTCTGCTGTCCCGCGGTGAGCGGATTCTGCGCTTTTTCCCGTCCACGCTCACGGTGCCGGTGCTGCCTTTGTCCGCCCTGATGATGGCCCGCAGGAACTCGGTACGGCCGGATCCGACCAGGCCGGCGATGCCCAACACTTCGCCGGCCCGGACGTCCAGGGAAAGAGGACCGCCGCCGGTGGGGTGGCTGACCCCTGAGGCTGAAAAAAGGACCGGAGCGTCCGGCTGGACCGGGTGCTGCCGTTTGAATGACAGCAGCTCCCGGCCGACCATGTTCCGTACGATGTCCTGTTCCGAGGTCTGCGCGATCGGCTGTGAGTAGTTGACGGTGCCGTCGCGCAGGACGACCACCTTGTCCGAGACGCTCATGACCTCGGGCATCTTGTGTGAAACGTAGATGATGCCTACCCCGCGGGTGTGGGCGATTTCCCGCACCCGGTTCAATACGCCTTCGACGTTGTGTTCGAGCATGCTGGTGGTGGGTTCGTCGAGGGCGACGATCTTGGCGCCGAACGCCAGTGCTCTGGCAATGGTCAGGGCGTGCCGCTGGGCCGGGCTGAGCCCCCGCACGGAGGCTTTGGCCTTGAGCGGGAATCCCATCTGGGCGACGTCCGCCAGCGCCTGGTCAATGTCTTTGCTGGCGTCCCGGCGCTGGCGTGCTGTGCGCCCCAGCACGAGATTTTGCTCTACGGACAGCTGCGGAACGATGGCCGGTTCCTGGTGGGCAATTCTCACCCCGTCAGCCAGTGCCTGGCGGGGTGAGAATTGCTGCCGTACGTGCCCATCGATGATGACGGATCCGTGGTCGGGGACGAGGGAGCCGCCGAGAATGGCGAGCAGTGTGCTTTTGCCTGCCCCGTTTTCGCCGGCCAGTGTGCAAATTTCTCCGCGTTCCAACGTGAAGCTGACGTCATTCAGAGCGCGGACTCCGGGGAATGACTTCGCGATATTCTGCAGTTCCAGCAGCGGTGTAACCATGATGGGTGCCGTTTCTGCCTTACGGCATTCCGGTCGGGTATTCCCCGACGTTCTCAGAATCGATGATGAAGGCCGGGACGTCGATCCATCCGGGAACCTTCTTGCCCGCCATCAGCCAAAGCGCGGCGTCCACGCCGCTGGCGCCTTCGGTCACGGGCTGCTCGCTGACGGTGGCGGTCATGTTGCCGGCCTGAATTTCCTTCTTGGCCTGCGGGATGCCGTCGGTACCGACCAGCACCACCTTGCCCGTGAGGTTCTTGGCAGCGATGGCAGCTGCGACTCCGAACGCCATACCGTCATTCTGTGAATAGAACGCCTTGATGTCGGGGTTGGCGGTGAGCATGGCAGTTGCAATTTCCTGCGCCCTGGTTTGATCCCACTTCGCCGTCTGAGACGCAACCAGCTCGAGGTTCGAGTGCTTGGCCAGGCCATTCTTGAACCCTTCGCCCCGGTTCAGTGCATTGGATGAGCCCGGGTCGCCTTCGATCATGGCAACCTTGCCGCCCTCCGGAAGCTTAGAGGCGATGTAATCAGCAGCAGTTTCACCGATAGTTAGTGCGTCAGGACCGACATAAACACTCCCAGGGATGTTGCCCTTGGCATCGTTCAGCACGACAACCGGCACATTCTGCGCCAAGGCTTCAGTGAAGACCGTGTCCAGGCCCGTGGCGGAGATCGGTGAGGCAAGCAGGGCGCTGCAGCCCTGGTTCGCGGCACTCTTTGCCTTGTCGAGCTGTTCGGTGATGGAGGATTCGTCGGTCACATCAAACGTCTGGTAATCAACGCCGAGCCTCTTGGCCTCTGCTTCGAAGCCGTCCCGCTCAAACCCCCAGAATTCGTTGGACAGCGTCCGGGTGATGTAGCAAAGCTTCGTGTCGGCCGCTGGCGCTGCCGGTTCGCCAAGGCTGGCCTTTACATCCGTGATCGGAGTCTTAGCCGAAGCGTCAACGAGGCTGACCAGGTCGCCGCCGGATCCCGAGGCCTGGCCTGCTGGCCCGTCAGGAGTAGCACTGCAGGCTGCGAGCATAGCGACTGCCGCCGTGGCGGCAAACAGCTGTGTAACAGCGCGAGGAAGTTTAGTCATTGTGATAATTCCTTTCATCATTGGAAGGCCCGCAACATGCGGCACTCTCTTGCTGAAGTCTGCTGCGGTACCCCTTGCTTGGGGCACCCGCAACGGTTTTTGCTTTGTAGCTGGTCCGGCAGGATGCTGGTCAGCTAGTGGCCAACGGGAGTTTGGCGAGGGAAACTCCGATGGCCTCTTCGATCTGACGGATGTCAGCGGTAGTCAGGAAGGATTCAGGCCTGCTGCATACGAGCCTGCCCGCCTCATTGGCCGCCCTGAGGCACAAGGGAAACGGATGGCCATTGGCCATTGCCAGAACCATGGTTCCCAGGAAGCTGTCACCGGCACCGACTGAGTTGACCACCACTGTCGGCTCGACGTCCGCCTGCACGAAGTCATTCCCGTGCAGGGCAGCCACCCCGCCGCCGCCCAGTGTAAGGACAGGCGTCTTGGCGCCGGCTTCCCGCAGAGCAGTCAGAAGCACCAGGACGTCGGTGTTAAGCGGGACATCCAGTACGTGGCAGGCTTCGCGGAGGTTTAGAACGACGACGTCCGCGAGCCGGAGGAGCGACCTTGCCTCAGCACACACCGGCGAGAGGTTCAGCACTACCGCAGAACCGAGTTCCCGGAAGCGGGTGGCTGCCCGTTTGACGGTGGGAAGCGGCACTTCGAGGTTCAGGACTACGAACGCCGGCGGATCGTGTGCTTCGACGTAGCCGTCAATGTCTGCCGGCGAGAAGTTTCCGTTGGCTCCGGGGATGACGACGGTGTCGTATTCACCCTGGGAATCGATTCTGACGTGCCCTACGCCGGTGTGGGCCTGTTCATCACGGATGATGCCGTCGGTGGTGATCCCCCGATTGTGGAGAGTGCCGATGATGAAATTTCCCAGATGGTCGGAGCCGACGCGGGCCACGAGGGTGACCGTCGGGTCCACCGCTGCGATGCTCATCGCGGCGTTCAGGCTCTTGCCGCCCGCGGCCATCTCGAAGTTTTCACCCGTCACATAGCCTGCAGCGCTTACTTCTGCGCCGCGGTACGCAATGAGGTCCGCGTTTACCGACCCGACGACGCAGACACCGGTGGGCCGCACTTAGACACCCACTGCTTTCGACCACAGCACGGACGATGAGTGCAGAGCATCCCCGCTGGGGAGATCCGGCTGGTCCCGGACTAGGTCGCGGGCCTTGTTGATGATGGTTTCCATCCTCTCGATGTTCATCTCGCATTCGGCGACAGGGTTCTCGCGTACCGGATCGGTGTCGAAGTAGTACGTTCCCTGGTATCCCTCGCGGAGCAGGTAGTACACAAGTTCCAGTGTTTCCGCGAAGTGGATCGACGCTACTACCAGGCCGTCATCGGCCACGCCATGCGAGTCGTTGAGCTGCAGCCCGAACAGTTTTTGCTCCCGCAGGCACATCGCGGCGGACTGCGCCGGATTTTCCCGCGCCATCAGCAGGTGGCCGAAGTCCAGGGTGACGCCGAGGTTGGGGCGGTCACAGTCTTTGATGAGGTTCATAACGGCACCCGTGGTGTTCAGAATGGTGCGTCCACGCGGCTCGGCCGGTTTGTACTCGATCGAAATACGGATGTCCTGGTCAACATCGGCGACTGCCTGAAGGCTTTCGACCATCCAGTTCCAGGACTTCATGTAGTCCATCTGCAGGGGGTATTCGTAGCCGTCATGAGCCGGCCACAGGAGAACATGGTCCGAACCAAATTCCCGACAGAGGCTGATGGCTTCCTTCACCATCGCAACCGCTGCTTCCCGAAGCGCGGGATCAGGATTGGTGAATCCCCCATTGGAGAACTGAGGTGCCGGCCAACGGAGCTGGATACCCCGGACATCGAGATCGGCTTTGTCCAAAGCCGCCTTGATTTCCTCTACTGAATGCTGACCGAAGTGCTCCGGGTAGTTCAGTTCGAGTGACGTCAACCCCTTGACGCTTCCGGCAACAGCGATCAGATCGATCACCGAGTCTTCGCCGCTGGGGTACTTCTTGCCCTTGCCCAGCCCAAAGGAATTGAGGCGGGTGGAGTACTTAACATCTGTCATCTGCGTTTCGCTTTCGATCGTGAAGGCCACTTAGTCCATAGGGGACGGCGATCGAAATTCCTGACGGAACTTCGTCTCTGAAGTCGGGCTGGTGTTGAAAGTCTAGGAGCCAAAATCCCCGAAAAGGATGGCAAAATCGATATTGATGGGGAAGTTTTTCAGCGCTGAATATTCATTCAGTACCGTTCCTGGCGCTGAATGACTGAGACTTGGGCCACGTTCCGCTTTGGGGAGTGCAGCTTCCAGCGGGAGAGGCGGGAGCACGCGCTATTCGGTCTTGCATAAATATTCAGACACGCAGGAAAGGTTACGAAATATGACGCAGTTCACGGAATCATCGACCTTACTTTCCGTCAGCACCGAACAACTTCGACTCTTCACAAAGATCGCCGTGCTGTACCACGAGGAGGGGCTTTCGCAGGGTGACATCTCCCAGCGACTGAACCTGTCCCAGGCAAGAGTGTCGCGCTACCTCAAGAACGCAGTTGACTTAGGCATAGTGCGAACATCCATCGTCCAGCCGCCGGGAATCTATGTCGGACTCGAGAAGGCGCTCGAGGAGAAGTACCAGCTCCGGGAGGTGGTGGTAGTGGACGTCATGGACGGCGCTTCACTGGGCATGCGGTTGGGCTCGTCCGCAGCCACCTACCTGGAGACCACGATTGACGCCAACGACTACGTTGGAATCTCCTCTTGGAGCACTACCCTGCTGCACACCGTTGAAGCCATGCGCTCACGCCCCAGGAAAATTGCCAGTGAAGTGATCCAGCTCATCGGCGGCGTCGGCAGCCCCCAAGCCCAGATGCAGGCCAGCCGCCTGGTCTCCCACCTCGCAGAACTCACTTCAGCAAAGCCCTACTACCTGGGATGCCCTGGCCTCGTCGCCAATCAACAGATTCGCGAGGCATTCCTTGGGGATCCGGCAGTGGCTGCTTCAATAGAAGCCTGGGAGCGCCTGACGACCCTGCTGGTCGGAATCGGAACGTTCCCCGCGTCACCACTTTGGCAAGCCAGCGGGAACGCCCTGAGCAGCACCGAAGAAGGAGAACTGTCCCGGGCGGGGGCGGTCGGCGAAATCTGCCTGCGTTTCTTCGACATTGACGGGCTGCCCATGAAGCCCGCCATTGAAGAGAGAGTAATCTCCATCGATGCCGAGGCCATGATGCAGGTGCCCCGCCGCGTCGGTGTAGCTGGCGGCATGGGCAAACTGGACGCCATCCGCGGCGCCGTAGCCGGCGGGTGGATCAACGTCCTGATCACCGACGCCGACGTGGCAAGGCAGCTCCTCGAACCACCACCGTTGTGAATCCGCGGTCACGAAGCCTGTCGCAGCCGGCAGGTCAGCACCGGTTCGGCCGTGACTGGGACACAATAAATGTCCACAGCAAGGACCGGCTCGCACGCAGCAACCTCAATGACTTCGCGCTCGTTTTGGACCTAACACTAAGGGCTCACATACAGAGATGGAGTCCGCCAAAGAAGCTGGTCTTGACCGGCCAGAATTTCCCCATGGCCTACCCATGCTCTCCGCAGTGGGCCCGTTTGCCGGATTCGAACGCTCCCTCATCAGGGGGCAAGTGGGAAGGCATAGCCCTGGCCAAACCGCGCGGTGCCTCAGACCGGAAAGGGCGGTAACCTGGTCCAGCACGCCGGCGGCGGTGTTCCGAGAGCCGTCCTTGCTCGTGACTGCGGAATCAGCCCAGAGACGGACTACCAGTACCTGCGCCACGTCAAGCTGGGGTACACCCCAACCTGACGCGAGGCGTTCGGAAGCCTTGTCGTTGTTCTAGGTGTGCTTTGAGCTCAACCTGAGTGGGCAAGGGTTGGAGGCGCAGGTGGGTGGACAGCGGATGGCACGTGCGCGTTAGCACTCTGGACCAAACCGAGACGCCAGGTCCTGTGCCCCCCGTAAAGGGCTGTGGGTGGAATTCGACAATGAAGCCCTGGCTTTCTCCGGAGCGCACTCCCCCACCTCATTCCCTGCATGCGCAAGCATCTGCGCTAAGAGTAGAGGCCTTTAACTCTGACTGAGGTACCAAGGGGGGCTATGATCTCTCCTATGGTTCATGAATCGCTTCATGGGAGTCGAGGGTCGGTGCGGCGTTCTCGGCAGCGAACTGCGGTGACCATCAGTGATGTGGCCCGCCAGGCGGGAGTTTCCACTGGGACTGTTTCGAATGTGTTGAATCGTCCGGATCGGGTGGATCCTGGGATGGTTAGGCGCGTTCAGTCAGCGATCAGCGCTTTGGGTTATGTGCGCAACAGTGCTGCGCGTTCCCTGGCTGCAGGCAGCAGCAATTCGGTTGGCTTTGTCCTTGTGGACCTTGCGAACTCGTTCTTTGCGGACATGGCCCGTGGTGCGGAGGTGGAGGCGGAACGGTCCGGGTATTTTTTGCTGTTAGCCAATTCTGATGTGCGGGTGGAGAAGCAAAGGGCTTACCTTGAACATTTTGCTCAGGAGCAGGTCGCCGGCACGTTATTGACAGCCGCGGGAAGCGACTTATCGGGGGTTTCAGATGCTAAAAGAGCTGGACAGCATGTTGTTCTTCTTGACGTGGACTCCAGTAGTGCTGGAGCCAGCTGCACGGTGACAACTGACTACGAGGCTGCCGGGCATTTAGCGGCAGCTCATTTGATCGGATTGGGCAGGCGGCGGATTGCATTCGCGGGTGGACCGCTTTCTAATCACGCGGTGGGTGGCCGCTGGCGGGGAGCGCAACGAGCTGTCGCCGAGTCTGCCGGATACGCCACCCTGGAGCATTTCGACTCGCCAGACGTCCGTGTCGATGACGGTCAGGCGATTGCTGAGCGGTTGCTTGTGGATCGTACTGGTGGTGTTGACGGCATTGTTGCGGCGGCCGATCTTGTCGCCTTCGGCTTGATGCAGCGTCTATTGGAGGCGGGTGTCGGAATTCCGGCAGAAGTGGCCATCGTCGCGTGTGATGACAACAAGTCGGCCTATGGAAGTGCGGTCCCCATCTCGACAATTGATCTGCCCGGTTTCGAGATGGGCCGTTCAGGGATGCAGCTGCTGTTGGATGAACTCCGTAACGAGGATCACCACCTGCATCGCAACGTGGTGATACCTCCCCGGTTAACCGTTAGGGAAAGCTCCGTCGGACGGTTCGCCTAGTGGTGCGACACCTCTCGCTGGACCACTAGGCGAACCATTTTAAGCGACTTCTGCAAATGACCGGATTCTTGTTCTGAAGTGGTGCTTTCCGGACCCAACTTCGCGAGCGTCCTCGTGCCCTCCGGGAAGGTGGATGTCGGCGGTCGCTCCGGGTGGGACGGTGACATCGAGGAAAAATACGTCGTCCTCGAGCGTCCACTCGACCGATGCGAGCCCGTAAGGGGTGATGTGTTCGGCACGGGCTGAGGTGAAGGTTGCTCCGGGTTGAGGAGCGACGCTAAATCGTCGGTAGCCGGGCTCGGCGGGTGCGAGTCCTGCCAGGACGCGGTGAAGGAAGTCGACCACTGCACCGAGCGCGTAATGGTTGAAGGACGTCATTTCCCCGGGGTTCACGGTGCCATCGGGAAGCATGCTGTCCCATCGTTCCCAGATAGTGGTTGCGCCCATGCTGACGGGGTACAGCCAGGAAGGGCATTCCGTTTCGAGTAGGAGCCGGTAAGCGTCTTCTGTATTGCCGGTGAGGGCAAGCGCGTCGCAGATTACGGGTGTGCCGACGAATCCTGTTTGAATCCTGTAGCTACCTTGGCGGACGAGGTCGGCAAGTCGACTTCCAGCCCGGGTACGTTGAACCGGATCCTCGATCAGGTTGAACACGAGGGCCAGCGCGAGAGAAGTGGGTGTTTCTCCTACGAGCCGGCCTGCGGGCGAAAGAAACTCGTGCCGGAATGCCCATGCGGTGCCGTCGGCCAGTACACGGTATCTGTCGGCTTCCTGGGATCTGCCGAGAACCTCGGCGGCTTGGCTGGTCAGGCGGGCGGAGTGGGCTAGATAGGCAGAGGCGACTAGGTACTTGTCGGTTGTTCCTGCTCCGGGATCTTCCGGGGGTGCTGCGGGATCCAACCAGTCACCTAATTGCATGCCTTCGCGGATGAGACCTGTGTTATCGGCCATGCCGGCCATGTGGTCCACCCAGCCCGTCATGGAGGCAAATTGACGGCCCAGAATACCGACGTCGCCGTTGCGCTGGTACATGGTCCAGGGCACGATGACGGCTGCGTCGCCCCATGCGGCGGAGGATTCTTCGGGGAATCCGCAGGCGATCCAGGGGACGAAGTTGGGGATGGCGCCGTCGGGGGCTTGTTCGGCCGCGACGTCAGAGAGCCAGCTTGCGAGCACTCCACTGCTTGAGTAGAGGAAGCTGGCTGCGGGAGCGAAGATTTGGATGTCTCCGGTCCAGCCCAGCCGCTCATCGCGTTGTGGACAGTCGGTGGGCAGGTCAACAAAGTTGTCGCGCATGCTCCACACCGTGTTTTCGTGCAGCTTGTTGACCAGTCGCTCGTTGGATTCGAACCAGCCGGTGCGTTCCATGTCGGAGTGGACAACGACGGCTTCGACATTGTCGGGTTGGAAATCGCCGGGCCAGTTTTCGAGTTCGGCGTACCGGAATCCGTGAATGGTGAACCTGGGGCTCCAGGTTTCTTTTGGCCCGCTGCCGCGAAGAGTGTAGCGGTCCACTGACGGGGCGGACCGCAGAGGCCGGACAGCGAGCTCGCCATCTTCGAGGACTTCGGCATGGTGTAAGGTCACGGTGTGCCCGGCCGGCCCACTGACGTGGATGCGGAGCCGGCCGGCGATGTTTTGGCCAAAGTCGAGGCGGATCCGCCCATCGGGCCGGTGCTCGACATCGCAGGGTAGCAGTGTGTGGGTTTCTCTGACCGGGACTCCGACAGGTGCTTGCAGCTCGGCGGGGAATTTTTCGCGGGGAAGGATCACTGGGCGTGACCAGGAGCTGTCGTCGAAGCCTGCCCTGTCCCATCCGGCGGGGCTGAGGCGGGCGTCGTAGTGTTCTCCGTCGTAGAGACTCGCAGCGACTACTGGCCCATTGGATTTACGCCATGTCGTATCGAGCGGGACCGCTGAGACGGTGCCGTCTGCATGGTGTAGCTCAAGCTGCAGCAGGAGGGACAGGTCGGCGCCGTAGTTGTCCCAGATGCCGCCATGGAAGCCGATCCGGCCGCGGTACCAGCCGTCACTAAGTTCCGCGCCGATAGCGTTGCTTCCGGAACGCAGAATGTGGGTGACGTCGTAGGTCTGGTAGCGAAGCCTGTGGTGGTAGCTGGTCCACCCCGGGGCGAGCTCCTGATCGCCGACGCGTTCGCCGTTCAGGGTAAGTGTGTAAATGCCGTGGGCAGAGGCGTAAATGCGTGCCGAGCTGACGTCATCGGCGATGGTGAACTCTGATCGCAGCAGGTAGCCGGGACGGACTCCTTCCGCGGGTGCGTCCTCGGAAACGCAGATAAACGGGCTGTTCCAGTCGTCCTGTTCGAGAAGTGCCGCTTCCAGTTCCAGCGGTTCGCTCCAGCCCGATTGCTGGCCGTCAGAGGTTTGTACGCGGACCTCGACTGTGCAGCGTTGTCGGGATTGAAGTGGAGCGAAGGGCCAACCGACGAAAACCTGCTCGCTCGTGTCCCGGCGCTCGACAACGTGCTCGGTTCCGTCCGGCAGGCGGAGCCGGATCTCGTACGCTATCTGGACAAGATTGGTGGTGTTCGACTCGATGCGCCACGACAGTCGGGGGGTGGCGGTCCCGATTCCTAAGCCGTCGGGTCGGTATTCGGCGCGAGGCCTGGTGACGCGCATTGTCATCCCTTCACGGAGCCTGCGGTGAGGCCCTTCATGATTTGTTGGTTGAGGAAGAGGTAGATGATCAGCGTTCCAATAACGCTGACGGCGATGCCTGCGAATGTAGGGCCGTATTGCACGGCGCCGTATTGTCCTGTGAAGTTCAAAAGTCCTGCCTGGATGGTGCGCAGCCCTTGGGAATTGGTGAAGGTCAGGGCGATGAGCAGGTCATTCCAGAGGAAAAAAAACTGCACCAGTCCTATCGTGAATGCGGCGTTGCGGACCAGGGGGAGCCCGACCTGCCAGAACAACCGAAAGATGCTGGCGCCGTCGATGGTGGCAGCTTCGAATAATTCACGCGGGATGGCGCGGAAGAATGTGGCCATCATGAACACCGTCAGGGGCATGCCGATACCGATGTAGGTGATCAACAGGGGCCAGAGGGTTCCTGTGAGGTGTAGGCGGAAGTAGATAGTGAACAGTGGCAGCAGGATCATCTGCGCCGGCACCATCACCCCGGCGAGGAAGGTCAGGAGCACCGCTGCCCGCCCCTTCCAGACCATCACTTCAAGCACAAATCCTGCGGCGGTCCCGAGAATCAGGATCACTGCCAACGACGGCAATACAACGATGATGCTGTTGAGGATGAAGCGGCCGAGACCGCCGTCGAGGAACGCCGTCGTGTAGTTGGTGAAGGACCAGGTGGACGGGAGTGACCAGAAGGGCGCGTTGAGGAACTCGGACTGGCTTTTGAAGGAACTCAGAACAAGCCAGATGATCGGGTAGATAACAGCGATCAGCAGCAGGGCTATGACGATGTCCAACGGCAGGCGCATGAAGAAGCGGCTGACGTGTTTGGCTCTGCGGGAAGCCGGTGGTGTCGCGGTTGGAGGTGCTGTTTCCGACGGTGCCTTGTTTGAAGCTGCTGCGGTCGAAGGTGCTGTACTCATGGTCATCCCTTCGTAAGGTCACGGCGAGTGGAACGGAAAATAAGGATTGTCACCAGCAGGCAGAGGATGGTTAGTACTGTCGCGATGGTGCTGCCGTACCCGTACTCGCCGTAACTGAACGAAGTCTGGAACATGTACAGCGTCAGTGGGGTCGTTGCATTCCCGGGCCCGCCGTTGGTGAGAGCGACGATCGTGTCGAACACTTTCAGGGTTCCGTTGATGCTGAAGATCAGGGATGAAAGCAGTACTGGCAGTGACAGGGGAACGACGATTGAGCGCACCATGCGCCAGCCGGACGCGCCGTCGATGCGCGCTGATTCAACGAGCTCCTCGGGGATGTCGACCAGGCCGGCGTACAGGAGGATCGCGTAGAAACCCATGGACCGCCACAGGTCCAGAAGGATGATCACCCAGAAGGACTGGTCCGGGTACCCGAACCAGTCCACCGATGGGAATCCGAGCAGATTCAGCAGGCCGTTGACGGGACCCGTGGTGGGAGCGGCCTCGAAGAGCTTCTGGAACAGTAGCCCGACGCCGACGGTGGGGAGCACGACGGGGAAGAAGATGATGGTGCGGATGAAGCTTGAGGCGCGCTTGATTCTGAAGGTGTACAGGAGCGCAAGGAGGTATCCGAAGCCAACCTGAAGGACCGTGAGGATCAGCGCGTAGCGGACGGTGAACCACGTCGCGCTGAGTGCTGTTGGGTCGTTGAAGAACTTGATGAAGTTGCCGAACCCGACGAAAGTGAATCCGGTGAGGATGCCGCCGTCAAAGACGGTGTAGCCCATCGACCAAAAAATTGGGACGAGCATGACGAGTGAGTACACCAGCAGCGCCGGTCCCAGCAGAAGGAAAATAGCTCTGCGGTCTCCAAGTACTTTGTTCATGTTCTGCTTTCAGAAATGATTAGGGGTTCCGAAACGGGAGCCTCGGAACCCCTAACGTTGGTGTCTTCTCAGCCCTTGTTGGCGTCCTGAACGAGCTGCATGAACTGTTCACCGCTGACGGAGCCGTTGGCCAGGCCACCGCCGTTGCTTTGGCTCACCGTGGTTGCCTGTGAGCTCATGAGCGCCTCGAACCACAACACGCTCGAGGGAGCATTCGCGATTTGTTCCTGCACCAGCTTTGTCGTTGCGGGAAGGTCTGCCGGCGGGTTGTCGACCTTGAAGCCGGAAACTACGCCGCTGTCTTTGAGGACAGTGTCACCGTAGTTTTTGACGATGCAACCCATCCACGCCTTGGTGGAGTCATCGAAGCCCTTGCTGGAGAACATCGTCGGGATACCCACGTTCGCCGGGATTTGATCGCTGCTGCCCTTCCCGCCGTCCACATCGGGGAATGAGAAGAACCCGACGTTATCGACCCCGATCTGATTCTTGGTTTCGTCGTTGAATGCCGTCAGCGCCCAGCTGCCCATGTAAAGGAAGGCCGCCTTACCGGTCATGAAGACGTTCAGTGAGGTGTCGTAATCGATCGAGGTGGGCGCGGAACCGAAGTACCCGGCCTTCCCCAGGGCTGCGACCTCATCAGCGGCTTTGATGTACTCAGGGTCGGTCAGCTTTGCCTCCCCGTCGGCGACCTTCTGCAGCGCATCCGGGCCGAGATCACGGAAAAGGTAGTTGCCAACCAGGCGGGTAACGGGCCAGCCCTGCTCCCCTGATGCGGAAAACGGCTGGATGCCGGCAGCCTGCAGTTTTGCGGCGGCATCGACGAGCTCGTCCCACGTCTTGGGCGGAGTAATTCCGTTGTCCTGCAGGAGCTGCTTGTTGAACCAGAACCCCTCAATGTTGAACTCCGTGGGAAGCGCGTACAGCTTATCGGTGCCATGCAGCGCCTTGATCGTCGACTCAGCGGCGGGAAGAATCCTGTCCTTGATCCCCATCGCTTCCAATTCAATGGAAATGTCCTGCACCTGACCGGAATCAATAAACTGCTTCATCAACGACGGTGTGCCTGCGGCCATGCCGAAATCCGACAGCCCCTCCTGCCCTGCCAAAAGCTGAAGCTGCTGATCCCAGGTCGTACCTGGAATAGCATCCGGGGTGAACTTCGCCGAAGTGTTCTCGGCTGAACACTTGTCCCCGGCCAACGTTTCCAGCGTCCCGGCAATCGTCGTGTTCTCGTTCTGTCCAAGATATGTGAATGGGCCGGCCTCAGTGCCTCCGCCGCTGTTAGTGCTACTGCTGCAGCCGGACAACGCGAGAACTCCGACGCTGAGCAATGCGACAACCGGAATCCCTCGGCCTGCCCGTTGATTTGCTTTGAACACAATTCCTCCTTGAATGTGACACTCATGATGAAGCGCTTCATCAGAAGCTAAAGCCCCGCCGCACACGTTGTCAAGCAACAGAATAAGAATTAGGGCAGGAGAATCGGCAACTCTTCTTTCCCGACTGCCCTTGACATGATGAATCGCTTCACTACAGACTGACTTCCACAGATTAGGTACTGCTATGCGTCGGGAACGCCCATTGGGTTGCTCCGGCAGCGGTACGCCCCCATCGTCCTGGCGTGCTGGCACGGTAGATCATCGTCTTAGATCTCGCCCAGTGGTAACGACAGCGCGCTAACCATTGGTGTTATCAACACAAGTCCTCAATGGACCTCATCCCGCTCACCACAGAAAGAAGGCTATGAGCGCACTGACCGCATTTCACCCAGGACAAACCTGGCTGGACACGAACGGCAACAGGATCCAAGTCCACGGCGGATCCATCATCACCGTCGACGGCGTCTACTACTGGTACGGCGAAAACAAGGAACACACCCTTCCCGGCAGCAACATCTGGCATTGGGGAGTGCGATGCTACTCCTCCACCGACCTGTACAACTGGGAGGACCGCGGCCTGATCATTCCACCCGTCGAAGATGACCCGGAACACCCTTTGCACCCGGAACAAGCGGCAGACCGACCACACATCATCCACAACGAGAACACCGGTCAGTTCGTGTGCTGGATCAAAGTGATGAGTAAAGGCTCGGTACAGCGGTCCACCGTCCTGGTAGCCGATCACATCCTCGGTCCCTACAAGATCGAGCAAACCTGGCTACGGCCGCTCAGCATGAGCGCCGGAGACTTCGACCTCGTCGTCGATCCCCACGACGGCAAGGGCTACTACATCTTCGAACGAGTGCACTCAGAAATGATCGTCGCCGATCTCACCGACGATTACACGGACGTCACTGGCTACTACTCCACCCACTTTCCTCAGCCACAGCCCCCCTTTGTGCGAGAAGCACCCGCTTATTTTCGGCGCAACCGCCAGCACTACCTCCTTACATCCGGAACCACCGGCTATTACCCGAACCCCTCCGAATCTGCTGTCGCCAGGAGTATCCACGGCCCCTACACAGTGCTCGGCGATCTGCACCCAACGGACGCGTCACGGACTTCTTTCCACACCCAGATCTCTTCCGTCTTCAAGCACCCCACCAAGAAAGACCTCTACATCGCTCTCGGGGATCGCTGGTTGCCCACATACCTCGAGCACGGTGCCAAAGCGCATAAGGCCTTCGAAGAACACTTCGCGCCAGGCCGGGACGGAGACATCCGGATGGAGGAATTCGCCGAAGTGAACACGTCCCTCGCCGACTACGTATGGTTGCCTTTGACCTTCGATGGTGACCGGCCAGTTATCCACTGGCGGGATGAATGGAGCCTCGACGAGTTCGAGGACCGCTGAACTGTTCTCACCGGGACTGTCCGATAAACGGTGTGTGGAGTCCGGCCACTTTTCATTATTGAGTGGTTCTTTCGAACCGGCCCGCGAAGGTAATCGCGAACGCGTTTAGGGCAGGCTTCCACCTCATCACCCAGCGTGCCCGGCCGCCGCCGGTGGGATCAAGAGATCTGGTGACCAGGTACAGGCATTTCAGGGCAGCGGTTTCATTTGGAAAGTGCCCGCGGGCCCTCACCGCCCTTCTGTAGCGGGCGTTGATCGACTCGATTGCGTTCGTCGTGCAGATCACCCGCCGGATCTCCACGTCGTACTCCAGGAAGGGCACGAATTCAGCCCAGGAGGATTCCCAGAGCCGCACGATTGCCGGATATCGCTGGCCCCATTCTGCGGTGAACTCGGCGAACCGGTCCTTCGCCGCTTGCTCGGACGGGGCCGTGTAAACCGGCTTGAGCGCCTTGACGATACCGTCACGGTGCTGGCGTCCGGCATAGCGGAAGCTGTTGCGGATCAGGTGCACGATGCACTGCTGCACCACCGTTCTCTCCCACGTGGTCGTAATCGCCTCCGGCAGGCCCTTGAGCCCATCGCAGACAGCGATCAACACATCTTCCACGCCCCGGTTCTTCAGCTCGGAGAATACCTGCAGCCAGAACCGGGCACCCTCACCACCGTCGCCGGCCCAGATGCCCAGAATCTCCCGCTCCCCGTTGGTGGTGACCCCCATAACGACGTAGAACGGGGTGTTACGCACCTGCCCGTCACGGACCTTGACCACGACCGCGTCAACGAAGAGCACCGGATAGACCGAATCCAAAGGCCGGGCAGACCATTCGGCCAATTCGCCAGAGACTTTCTCCGTGATGCGGCTGATGGTGTCCTTGGAGACCTTGGCGCCATAGACCTCCTCGAAGTGCGCGGCGATTTCCCCGGTGGTCAGCCCCCGTGCGGACAGCGAGAGCACGATCTGGTCGATCCCGTCCAGACGCCGTTTCCGCTTGGGAACGATTACCGGCTCGAACGATCCGTCCCGATCCCGGGGCACCTCAATCTCGACCGGGCCGATCTCGGTCAGCACGGTCTTTGACCTGGTGCCGTTGCGCATGTTGGCTGCGACCGGTGTCTGACCGTGTTCGTGCCCGAGGTGCTCGGTCAGCTCAGCTTCCAGCGCGGTCTCGAGCACGTTCCTGGTTAGCTGGTTCAGCAGCCCGCCGGGGCCGACCAGGCTCACGCCCTGTTCCTTGGCCTGCGCGAGCAACCGCTCCGCAAGTTCCTTCTGATCGATGATCTCTCCCGTCACAGGATCGATCATCACCCCTGTCATCTCGGTCGTGGACTCCGACACGGCCGTCTCCTTTCGGATCAGGCCGGACTCCACACACCGTTATTCAGACAGTCCCTTCTCACCCCTCCGGAAACAGCCACAGTCCTGCACTGCAGGACTGTGGCTGTTTGTTGGCTGCCCCTGGTGATGGATGATTCTCTTAGCTGCCGCAGGAGCCGATGGTGGAACTCTAGCCATGGTTGTACGGCACTGGTACGGGCTTGGTTTAAAGGGAAGGGCTAGGGAGCCCAGTCTCCCTGGACCCAACTGTTGAAGCGTTTTGCTTTGCCGTTCCGCCAAGGTGGCGGATCTAATCAGGAGTTCGGTGTTCCTGGAGCCAGCACGGGTCGGAGACGCGTCAGAGCTGGTGGGAGGCGGCATGGTTAACCGTTAGTTGCCACAGCAGCAGCGGCCATCGATACCCGACGATGATGTAGCTGAAGCCCAATCTTGTGCCCAAGGAGCAGTAGTTGGCTGAGCTTTGTAGCTAGTCTGCCCGGCCCAGCACCCGGCGATCCTGCCGAGCTTCTTGACATCAACGATCACGGCCTCGGGACGTCCCGTTCGTAGCAGCGGTCGGTGGGCCCAAAAACTACGGATCTGTTCCTAGGTGACCGGGTCCAAAGTCCTATTCGGCGGCATGCCGGCCCGGTCCGGCCCCTGAGGGCACGCTCGATGATGATTCGCCCCACCTATGGCCCGGGGTTTCTTTTCCTGCTTGTCCAAAATGTGCCGCGCAACTGCCTGTCCAACCGCGCATCGTCGCTGTTTCAAGAGCGTTGCGCATGATTGCGGCCTAAGAGGATTTCAGTTCCAGGACACGCCCGTCGCTGCATTGAACCTCGCCGCCCCACAGAGTCGCCATCGCGAACAGGTCCCTGCCTACCCGAAATTCGGCAGGAGGCCCGGCTTAGGTCGGATGTAGGGCATCATCATGAGCAGTGGTGCCCCAATCACGCGGTCACGAGTGGCGCTTTCCGACAGGCCGGGCAGAGAATGAATTCCGCGATCACTATGAGATTGTGGAGGAATGATGACGCGGGTGACGAGTGCCGACGTGGCCCGTGAGGCTGGCCTTTCTCGAGCCACCGTCAGTTACGTGTTGAACAACGATCCACGGCAGCGGATTGCGGAACCCACTCGCAAGCGCGTCCTGGAAGCGGCCGAACGCCTTGGTTACCTCCCATATGGACCGGCTCGGCTTCTGCGCGGTGGTCGCAGCAAGACGGTTCTCATGCTCAGCCCGTCGGTGCCCGAGGCAGCCCAACCGATCGGCAGCAGCATCGTCGCCGGCCTTGCGGATGCACTGGCAGGGCACGGACTCCGTCTCCTTTGGGAGCTCGGAACACCGGAGGCGCTTGCGGCAGCGGTTGGAGATCTCGCGCCCGCGGCGGTGCTGACCTCCTTGGGACAGGAGGAGCCCGGTTTTGCTGACCTGCTCGCGCGGGTCAATGTTCCGCTCTTGCCCACGTTTGCGGGGCTCGACGCCTTTCTTGCCGCGGCTGCTAGAACCCAAGTTGAATATCTCGCCAGGCGCCACCTCCGACTCCTTTTCGCCGAACCGGACGATAGGGCACTGGACCGTATGGCAGCGCTCCGCCGTGAAGCGGTACTAGAGACAGCGGCTGAGTTAGGTCTCGAGCGACCTGGCATCATTCGGATCCCGCAGAACCGAGCAGGTGCAGCTGCTCAACTACGCGAGGCGTTGACGTCAGAGGCAGCACCAACCGCGGTTTGCGCATACAACGATAGGGTCGCATTCGCCGTGCTTGCTGGCGCAGCAGATGCCGGTATCAGGGTGCCCGAACAGCTCGCCGTCGTCGGTGTCGACGACGACCCGGTGGCTGGCCTGGTCACCCCTGCGCTCACTTCTGTGACCGCCGACCTAGGGTCGTTCGTCACTGATTTGGCTGCGGCGGTGGCTGCGGCGGCAGCCGGCGAGCCCTTCACCCCTGTTCTCCTGCCCACGGCAGCCGTCGTGGTTCCACGAGACTCGGGTTAAAGGAGGCAAGCGTCAGCAGGAGCCGCTATCGCCGTTATCGGCGCGCAAGAGCTGATAGGCGGGCAGCAGGAGGCTTGGTCTGCCTGCCACCGCGGCTTCCGGGCGGGAAACTGCCCAGTTCCCGCGGGTTTGTGTGTGAAAGCCCGGAGGCGCGGTGACCGGTCGATGGTCACCGCGCCCCTTCAAGGACGTCCCTCAGCCTGTTAGGACGTTCAGCATCCCGATGGACCACCAGTGGTTCGGGTCGGTCCCGGTGTTGTGGATGTTGACGTATCGGGCGGTGCGTGGCGCGAAGAGGGCATTGACCACGCCGTATCCATCGCCTGCCGCGACCTTCGTCCAGGTCACCTTGTCGGTCGAGGTGTAGATCTCGTAGCCCCGCGGGAAGTCGCCTCCCCAGTTGTCCGGGCCGCCGCTGTGGATTAGCTGCACGCCTTTGAAAGTGCGGGAAGCGCCGAGGTCGACCTCGTACCACTCATTATTGTTCTGCGCCTGACCCGACTGCCATCGTGAGTCGAGCCACTGGTCGATTCCTAAGCCAGCGGCGGAGGCGTTGGCGAAGCCGGAGGCCGCCCAGCCGCTATGGCTCAGCGACGACCAGGTCACCCCGGACGTCGTTGAGAGGGCGCCGTTGTAGACCCGTACTTCGCCAACGCTCCACCAGTTACTGCTCGAGGCGGCAGTCAGCTGCACGCGGATGTAGCGGGCAGTGTGTGTGCCGGTGACGATGCGTGTCAGATGGGATGTACCGCTGCCGGCTGCGACCGAGGATCCCCAATTCACGCCGTCGTTCGAGACCTGCACGGTATAACCGCGTGGGAAGTCACCGGACCACTGGCCGGAGTTGAGTTCGATAGCGGTGAAGGTGCGGGCGGCGCCGAGGTCGATGCGGAACCATTGACCGGCCGCTTGTGGCAGGCCGGTGGTCCAACGGGATTCGGTCTTGCCGTCCCAGGCGTCCGCCACCGCGGTTCCGTCTCCGGACGAGGACGCCGAGATGGAACCTGAGTTTTTCGGCAGCAGGCCGGCTTGGCTGTTGTAGACGCTGATGTCGCCGATGGTCCACCACTTACCTGCTGGTGCGGTGAGGTTGATGCGGATGTGGCGAGCGGTGGTCGGGGCGAATGAGATGTTGGTGAACGAGGAGGTGCCGCTGCCGAATGATACTGTGCCGCTCCATGTCGTCCCATCATTGGACGTTTGAACGGTGTAGCTCACGGGCCCGTCAGTCGGGAACTCCATCTGGTTCAGCGAGATTTGGTCGAATGTGCGGGTGGCACCAAGGTCGACTGAGAAGGACTGGCCAGAGTTCTGATTTGCACCCGACATCCACCGCGTGCGGGGGTTGCCGTCGATCGCCTGGGCAGGTGTAAAGGCATCCCAGGTGTTCGTCGCCGAGGCTGTCCAGCCCGCCTTGCTGATTGAGTTCCCCGTCGTTGGGGTGTAGACGTAGGTGGCGATGGTGTCGCCGGGAATGGTGTCGGTAAACTCACCGTCCGGAGTCGCGATTCGGATCGGCGCGGCAGCGGTTTCGAGCTTTGTTGTGTTATAGCGGGAGGGATCGGAGTCGGGCCGCCCTGTAGCGTCGGGCCGGTTAGCGACCACGACAACGACAGAGCCGTCAGGGTTCTGAAAGGCCACATTGGAAACTGTGCCCATACGGTCGGTGCTGTCGATCCGCTTCGCACCGATTTGGATGTTCTTGGAGAACTGGCCCCAGATGTAGTACCAGCCGTTGAGATCGTACTGGCTGGGGTCTCCCGCACGTGGCGAGATGAGGGACGGAGTATCGGCGTCCGGGTCGTTCGGGTTGACCTGGCGGTCCATCCACCAGCTCGGCCCCGCGTTGCACAGCACGGTGTCGTTCGTGGCGTCGTCAACGGCGTTGCACTGTGAGTATTCAAACATCGTTGCCCATCCCGAGTAGCTGCTGACCCCTCCGCGGAAGAACTCGATGAGCTTGTTCGCACCCTGCGTGATCTCGGTCATGTGCTGGGTCTTGCCGGGATACTGCGCCGCGACTGCGTTCGGCTGCCACATGTTCGTGTTGTCGTAGTTGTGGTAGGCGATGCCATCGACGGCAGGGTTGGTCGCGGTGTCTCCGAGCAGGGCGTCGGTGTACTTGAACGTGTCGCCGGTGAGGTTGGCATCCATACCCCAGATCTTCGCAGTGATACCGGCGGCGCTGAACTTTTGCTTAAGTATCTTGGCGAAGTCCTGCATCTGCCCCGGAGTAAAGCAGGTCGTCGGGTATGGCATCTGAATGTCCGGCTCGTTCTGCAGCGTGACCGCATAGATCGGGAGGCCCTGCGCGGCGTATGCCTGGACGTACTTGACGTAATAGTCCGCGAGGACAGGGTAGTAATCGTTCGGTGAATTGGTGTGGTTCGGCCCGGTGATGCCGTGCTGAACGCGTGGCTCCGTCCCGTCGGACTTGCAGTGACCAAAGACGCCCTCCGGACCCGTGAGGCTGTTGTTGGTCTTCATCCAGGCCGGCGGTGACCACAGCGAGGCATAAAAGCGTACCTCCGGGTTAATCTCCCGCATGCGCTGCATGATGCCGATCTTGCCGTCGGTGATATCCCGATCGATCGAGAATGACGACAGCGTCGGATCAGGAACACCGTTGTTGTCCGCGTACGTCCAAAACCCGGTCGTTTTCGCCGTCCGGCAGAAGTCAGCGCACCCGATCGTCGTGCGCCACAGGTTCATGTTGTTGCCGTTGGCCTTGCTCACGAGCGCCTGCAGCGCGCTCTCCCGATTAGGGGTGGCCAGCCGACCGAGGTGGTAGATGGTGGCGTCCTCGAGCGATGAGCCCCAGCCCTCGTACGACTGATGCTGCACGGACGGGTCCACATTGATCGTCATCGCCGTACTGTCGGATACCGGCACCAGCGACTTGTCCGCCTGCGGCGACAAGCGGTACGAGCCCTCATCAACGTTGTACGAAGTGTAGGTGACCGAAACATCGCCACCCGCTCCTGTTGACGCTTCGGCTGCCTGCTCGGGGAGCGGCTGCAAGGCTAACGCCAGCAAACTTGCGATGACGACCGCGCCGAGAGGCCGGCGCCGATCGAGACAGAGAGACATAGGAGCTCCTTTGCTGGGTGCAGGAGCACGCGTTTAGCGTCAGCGCGCAGCGGCATACCCGCGGTGCGAATCCGCAAAGGTGTCCACCCACAAAGGCGGTGCTCCCCGGAAGCCTTTGTGGAACGTTTCAGATATTTATACGGTCCGCACTTACACGTGTCAATAGCCGCTGGTGGATAGCAGAGCAGTCGGTATCTAAGCGGAGTGAATGGTCGGAGGAACGGATCCTGCATGGGCAACTGCGGTGCGGGCGGGTGCAAATTCGATTTCGGACTATTCATGCCCCTTAACCGAGGTCTAATTCCCTGGCCAACCCTGGAACCAGACTTGAGAATCCGGAAAAACGGGCGAACGAGCGCGGATTTCGTCCACTAGGGGCACACCTCAACCTG
Organism: Arthrobacter sp. sptzw42; assembly: GCF_059089685.1. Lineage (NCBI taxonomy): Bacteria > Bacillati > Actinomycetota > Actinomycetes > Micrococcales > Micrococcaceae > Arthrobacter > Arthrobacter sp. sptzw42. The sequence goes on along the minus strand of NZ_JBNHEX010000008.1, from coordinate 90,965 downwards.
ACGTCAGGAACCCCTGGAATTACTTGTCAGGATTGCACCGGATTAATCATTTCCGGACAGTCCCAATAGGAGGTCACAGACTCCAACCTGACACCCTTTCACCAGAACAATCGGTGGCAAGTCGTCAGCAACTTGTAAGGGGATCCGGCACACGCCGGTCCTCACTCCAACCCAGAAACCCAGGTAGCAGTTCGCAACCCATTGGCCGAGCAATGCTTGTAATACAAGCCAGCAACTTGTATTTTAAGAAGGCGGGCGAAGGAGCCCGGTCCCGCCCAAAGGAGAACTCATGAGTACCGTCGACCTGATCCGGCACGTCAAATTGTCCACCGCCAAGCTCCCCCTGGCCGTTCCCATCAGCGACGCCAAGGTTTTCACCGGCCGGCAGAAGCCCATGACCGAGGTGGTCTTCCTCTTCGCCGAGATCACCACCGAACTGGGCCACACCGGCGTCGGCTTCAGCTACTCCAAGCGCGCCGGCGGTCCCGCCCAGTACGCGCACGCCAAGGAAGTCGCCGAGGGCATCATCGGCGAGGACCCCAACGACATCGCCAAGATCTACACCAAGCTCCTCTGGGCCGGCGCCTCGGTGGGCCGCTCGGGCGTCGCCACCCAGGCCCTCGCCGCCATCGACATCGCCCTCTACGACCTCAAAGCCAAGCGCGTCGGCCTGCCCCTGGCCAAGTTCCTCGGTTCCTACCGAGACTCGGTTCAGACCTACAACACCTCCGGCGGCTTCCTCAACGCCACGCTGGACGAAGTTAAGGCCCGCGCCACGCAGTCCATCGAGGAAGGCATTGGCGGCATCAAAATCAAGGTGGGCCTGCCGGACAGCAAAGAGGACCTGCGCCGCGTAGCCGGCATCCGGGAGCACATCGGCTGGGACGTACCGCTCATGGTGGACGCAAACCAGCAGTGGGACCGAGCCACCGCCCTCCGAATGGGACGCCAGCTCGAGGAGTTCAACCTCATCTGGATAGAGGAACCCCTGGACGCCTACGACTTCGAGGGCCACGCGCACCTGGCCAGCGTCCTGGACACCCCCATCGCCACCGGTGAAATGCTCGCTTCCGTGGCCGAACACAAGGGCCTCATCAACGCCAACGGCTGCGACATCATCCAGCCGGACGCACCCCGCGTGGGCGGCATCACCCAGTTCCTCCGCCTCGCAGCCCTGGCTGACGAGCGCGGTTTGGGCCTGGCGCCGCACTTCGCCATGGAAATCCACCTGCACCTCGCCTCCGCCTACCCGCGCGAGCCGTGGGTCGAGCACTTCGACTGGCTTGATCCCTTGTTCAACGAGCGCCTCGAAACGAAGAACGGCCGGATGATCGTCCCCGACCGCCCCGGCCTCGGCGTCACCCTCAGCGACCAGGCACGCGCCTGGACCACCGACTCCGTGGAGTTCGGCGCGTAACCTTGTTGCCATGAGCCGGAACCTCACCGCGGACCTCGCCGCTGACCTTCGCACCCGCATTGTCGACGGCGCCATCCAGCCCGGCGAGAAGCTCCCCAGCGAAAACACCCTCATCAACGACTTCGGCGTCAGCCGGACCGTTGTCCGGGCGGCACTCACCCGGCTCCAGGCCGAGGGACTTGTAGAAACTGAACGGGGGCGTGGCAGCTTCGCCCTCACCCCGCCGTCGGACGGGCCCCAGGCAGCACCCGGGGCCCGTCCCGTGGCAACCATGGAGGACCGCCTCCACATGCTCGAATTCCGGATGGGCGTGGAAACCGAGGCCGCGGCGCTGGCAGCAAGAAACCACACAGAACGGCAATTGCGGGCCGTCACCGCCGCACTGGAGGAGTTCACCGCGAGTGCCGGCCATCCAGCCCACGCCATGAAGTCCGACTTCGACTTCCACCGGGCCGTGGCCGCCGCGTCGGGCAACCCCTTCTACTCGGACTGCCTGGCCGCCCTTGGACAGACCATGATCGCGATGCCGCGCACCCGGCTGATGACCGGCGTCGAACACTATGCACGTGACCACTTTGACCAGGTGGTCCAGGAACACCGCTCCATTTCTGACGCCATCGCGGATGGTGACGAGGCTGCCGCGGCAGCTGCCATGCGCAGCCACCTCGCGAACTCCCGACGCCGGTTCAAGGCTTCCGCGCGGCAGTAACCCCCGTGCCGCTAAAGCAAAAGGGCCCCGGTCTGTTGACCGGGGCCCTTCATTTGCGTGCGCGAGGGGGGATTTGAACCCCCACACCCTTTCGGATACTGGCACCTGAAGCCAGCGCGTCTGCCGTTCCGCCACTCGCGCGCAACTTCCTTCACGGAATCGCGGCCGGTTTCCCGAACCGCAACCCTGTAAAAGCAGCGAGATCAAGCATAACGGACATTGGAGGGAAAACACTAATTGAGGTCCCAGGGCTCGGCCGTGCGCCACCTAACCGGTGCCATAAACAGGACTGCGCCAGGGTCTGGAACACCGGCGGCAACGCACCACCATCAGCCCGAGACTGAACTTTTGGCAGCGCCCGGCCGTTGTGGATTAAGGTCATTCACAGGGCTGCCCAGTAGTATCTGATGTAGGAGTGACTGCTGGTCGCAGGCACACCGTCGGCTTGAGAACAGCACTGCAACTGAACTTACGGAACGAAAACTGCCCCGCATCCGGGGGGAAAGGAGAAGAACCATGGGTCTGCTGGACAAAGTCGAGCGCGGCATCGAAAAAGCCGTCCGCGGCGTCTTCTCCACCGGCTCGCGCGCCCAGGTTGAACCCGTGGAGATCGCCAGCAGGCTGCGCCGGGAAGTGGACCACCGCTCCCTCACTGTGGCCGCGGGCCGCACCCTGGTGCCCAATGTGTTCGACGTCCAGCTCAGCGAAGAGGACTTTCGGCGGGCCCAGGAATGGGGCACGCCACTGGCCGAGGAACTCTGCGACGTTGTCATCAACCATGTACGCAGCCAGGGCTACACCCTGCAGGGCTCGGTGCGCATCTCCTTCCGCCGTGACGCGGAACTTCGCGCCGGTGACTTCGAAATCATCTCCTCGACCGAAAAATCAAAGGGCACCGCCCCGGGCGGTCCTGCGCCCCGTCCCAACCTTCCCGCCGCCCCCAGCAGGCAGCCCGTCCGGCTGCAGCCTGTCCTGGACATCGACGGCCAGCGGTATTCCCTTAATGCCCCGTCCATCGTGCTGGGCAGGTCCTCCGACGCAGACATCCTGGTTGAGGACACCGGTGTATCCCGTCGCCACCTCGAGATCCGGACCGCCAACGGGGTTACCAGCGCAGTGGACATGGGCTCCACCAACGGGAGCTACGTGAACGGACACAAAGTTGCCGGAAGCACCGAACTCACTGACGGCTCCACCATTACGATGGGACGGACAAAGATCATCTTCCGCCTGCTTCCTGCCGGCCATGGCGGTCACGCATGAGTGAACTCACCATCACCGCCCTGCGGTTCGGCTTCCTGCTCCTGCTCTGGGTGCTGATCTTCAGCATCGTCTCCGCAATGCGGCGCGACCTCATGGTGGGGCGCAAGGCCGCAGCAGGTGCCCCCACAGCCCGCCAGGTCCGCAAGAACCCCGAACTTGCCGAAGAAGCGCCCCAGCCGGTGAAGCAGCAGGCCAGGCAACTGGCCGTCATCGAAGGCCCGCTCAAGGGCCGGACCCTCCCCCTGGCCGCAAGCCCCATCCTGCTGGGCCGCGCCCAAGAGGCCACCCTGGTTTTGGAGGACGACTACGCCTCCGGCCGTCATGCCAGGCTGTTTCCCCAAGGCAGCCGCTGGTTCATCGAGGACCTCGGCTCCACCAACGGCACCTACCTGGCGGACCAGCAACTGACCCGTGCCCTGCCCGTTGAGCTTGGCGTACCCGTGAGAATCGGCAAGACGGTCATCGAATTGAGGCCATAGCCGTGGCCGCCCCGCAAAACCCCGCCACCGACCCTCAACCGGCGCCGCGGCCCCTCATCATGCGCTTCGCCGCCAGGTCCGACGTCGGAAAAATCCGCTCCAAGAACGACGATTCCGCTTATGTCGGCCGCCATCTTGCCGTGGTCGCCGATGGCATGGGCGGCCATGCCGGCGGTGACGTCGCTTCAGCCGCCACTGTCCTGGACATGATCCACCTGGACCACGGCGACTACACCGGGGACGCCGCCACCACCCTGGCCGATGAGATCCAGACCGCGAACTCGCTGCTGTCCGAGCTTGTGCACATCAACCCCAAGCTGGCCGGAATGGGCACCACCGTCACCGCGCTCCTGCTGGCCGAGGGAAAGCTGCACTTCGCCCACATCGGTGATTCCCGCGCATATCGACTCCGCAACGGTGAATTTGAGCAGGTCAGCGTTGACCACACTTTCGTTCAAAGACTCATCGACGAGGGACGGCTCCGGCCCGAAGAAGCCGAAACACACCCGCACAAAAACGTCCTGATGCGCGTCCTGGGCGACGTGGACGCCAGCCCTGAACTCGACCTTGACACCCTGGACGTGGAGCCCGGCGAACGCTGGCTCCTCTGCTCCGACGGCCTGAACTATGTTGCCGGGCATGCTGTCGAACGGACAGTGCGCGAAACCAAAGACCTCCGCGAGTGCGTGGAGACCCTCGTGGATCTCACCCTCGAGGCGGGTTCCCCGGACAACGTCACGGTCGTGATGCTGGAGATCGTTGAAGAAACGCCCGACGACGTCAGTACAGCCGCCGTCGACGTCATTCCCTCCCACGAAGTCACCAAAGCCGCTGCCGTGGCAAAAAGCGCAGGCTTCCCTGCCGCCAAGGCACCGGATTCAGTTGACGGTGCCAAGCCCACCGCCGGCACCCCTGGAGAACCGCCCGCCGCCAGCGCAGCAGGTCCACGTGCCAAGGACCCGGCAGAACCAGGGGAAGGCAGCGGAGGCGCTGATTCCTCTGCAGCGGGGGCCACCGACCCCCACCTTGGCGAGCATCTCTCCGCCGAAGTCCTCCGCGACGAACTCGCGTCCCGGCCGCACGAACTCGTAGGGGCGGCCGCGACAGCTGCCGAGTCCGGCTCCATTCCCACCATCGCCGGCCGCACCGTGGCACGCCGCGCAGCAACGCTCCTCACCCACAAGGCCGAACCGCCAACCAGTGACGCGGACGACACAGTGGTGCCGCTCAAGCGCAGGAGGTGGCTGACCTGGTCCATCGCTGCGTCCGTACTGGTGGTCCTCACCGTTGGGCTCTGGCTCGGGTACGCCTGGACCCAGACCCGTTATTATGTGGGCGAGTTCGATTCCCGGGTGGCCATATTCAACGGGGTTTCCCAGCGCCTGGGCCCCATCCAGCTCTCCAGCCTGGAGACCGTCACCGACATCAGCATGGACTCGTTGCCGGTGTTTTCGCAGCAGCGCGTCCGCCAGACCGTCCCAGCTCAGGACCTCTACGACGCACAGCGCATCGTGAAGAACCTTGAACTGACAGGCACCACTTCTCCTGAAGACGAGTGCGTGCCGCCATCGGCCTCTCCCGGGGCGCCCGCATCCCCCAGCGCTCCGGCCACTGCCACTGCCACGGCTACGCCGACGCCCGACGCCTCGGCGGCTCCTGCAAGCCCGTCCCCCACACCCAGTCCCACAGTTACCTGCGAGGTGGGCCAATGAGCCAGCTCAGTACCACGCCCAAACCCCGCCGCAATGTTGAACTCGCGTTGCTCCTCCTGGCCCTTGCGGTCGGCATCGGGGCCAACATGCTGGTGGGGGTGGACCAGGAAAAAGCTTTCGATTCCGATTTCTGGTTCCAGTCGAGCCTCCTCGCCCTGGCCGCCCTGGTTTTCCACGGCGTTCTCCGCTTCCGTGCAAAATATGCCGACCCGGTAATACTTCCGCTCGTAGTTGCCCTGAACGGAATCGGCCTGGCAATGATTCATCGCCTGGACGCGCCCGGGGACGACACCGGCAACAACCAGCTTCGGTGGACCCTTATTGCCATGGCCGTGGCCATCGCAGTGATCTGGTTCCTCAAAGACCACCGCATCCTGCGTAAATTCACATTCATCTCGCTGGCCGCGAGTGCTCTCCTGCTGGTACTGCCGCTGATTCCGGGCATCAGTGCCGGCGAAATCCTGGGTGCCCGCGTGTGGATCCGGCTGGGCCCCCTGACTTTCCAGCCGGGTGAAGTCGCCAAGATTACGCTGGCCATATTCTTCGCTGGGTATCTCTCGTCCAACCGGGACCTGATCCTGCTGGCCGGCCGGAAGATCGGCCCGATGCAATTCCCGCGGTTCAAGGACATGGGCCCGATGATCACGGCCTGGCTGGTGAGCATCGGCGTCCTCATCTTCCAGCGCGACCTGGGCTCGTCGGTCCTGTTCTTCGGCCTGTTCATCGTGATGATCTACGTAGCCACCAGCCGCATCAGCTGGGTGGTCATCGGCCTCGCCCTCATTGTTGGCGGCGGGTTCGCGGCCTCCCGCGTCTTCTCGCATGTGGAACTGCGCATCAGCGGCTGGCTCAATGCCTTCACCCCGGAGGTGTACGACCGTTTCCCCGGTGGCAGCCGGCAGATTGTCCAGGGGCTCTTCGGAATGGCGAACGGCGGCCTGGTGGGCACCGGACTCGGCCAGGGCCGTCCTGATCTCGTTCCGTTTGCCAACAGCGACATGATCATTGCCTCCCTCGGGGAAGAACTGGGTTTGGTGGGGCTCTTTGCCATCGTCCTGATGTACCTGCTGCTGTTCACCCGTGGCTTCCGGGCGGCCCTTGGCACCCGTGATGCCTTCGGCAAGCTTCTAGCCTGCGGTCTCTCCTTCGCCGTGGCGCTGCAGTGCTTCGTGGTCATCGGCGGCGTCACCCGGCTCATCCCGCTGACCGGCCTCACCACCCCGTTCCTGGCCGCAGGCGGTTCCTCCCTGCTGGCCAACTGGATCATCGTGGGCCTGCTCCTGATGATTTCCCACACCGCCCGCGGTCCGGTGGACACCACCCCCATGCCTCCGGCAAGAGGCGCGGAACCCGAGGGCATTGATACTCCTACCGAGGCGGTGAAGCACCTGTGAACCAGGCAATACGGCATTCATGGGTCGCAGCGATCGCCATGTTCGCCCTCATCTTCGGAGCCATCAGCTACGTTCAAGTGATCGGCGCCGAAGAACTCGAAAACAACCCCTGGAACCAGCGCGCCATTTTGCAGAACTACTGCAATGACCGCGGCGCCATAGTGGTGGCCGGAACCCCTGTGGCGGAATCCGTGGAAAGCGGGTCCGAGACCTGCGCGTACCAGCGGACCTACCCGCAGCCGGAACTGTACGCAGGGATCACCGGCTACTTCTCGCAGACCCACGGCACCACCGGCCTTGAACAAGGCATGGGCGAGGAAATGGCAGGCAATTCAGACCAGCTCTTCCTGGACCGGGTAGGCCAGCTGTTCCTCGGAAACCAGCCCAAGGGTGTCTCCGTGGAACTCACCATCGATCCGGAGATCCAGCGGCTCGCCTATGACCTGATCCCGGACGGGCAGCGCGGATCGATCGTGGTCACCAACCCCAAGACCGGCGCGATCCTGGCCATGGTGTCCAAGCCCTCCTACGACCCCAACCTGGTGGCCACGCAGGATATAAACGCTGAGACCGCGAACATGAACGAACTGGTGAAGGTTCCGGGCATCAACCTGAACCAGAATGTCAGCGGGCCCACGGGTGAACTGCTCGCACCGGGCTCCGTCTTCAAACTCGTGGACACTGCTGCAGCCCTGGCCTCCGGCAAGTACAACAGGGACAGCGAGCTCCCCAACCCCGCTGAAATGCCCTTTGAAGGCATCCAGTACAGGCTTCCCAACTACGCCGGGGGCAACTGCTACACCCGCGACACGGCAGACTTCGCATTCGCCCTGCAGCAGTCCTGCAACACCCCGTTCGCCAGCATCGCCCTTGACCTCGGCCGTGATGCCATCGCCGAGCAGGCCAAGAAGTTCGGCTTCGGCGAGGACATGGGCGACCAGCTGAAGCTCGGGTACGCACGGGAGAACTACTTCCCTGACGATCTGGACGCCCCGGGGCTGGCCCAGTCAGCCATCGGCCAGCGTGACGTCCGCGCCACACCCCTGCAGGTGGCGTTGATGACCGCGGCCATCGCCAATGACGGGGTGCAGATGAGGCCCAACCTGATCAAGACCCTCCGCTCCCCGGACCTTCGTGTCATCGATGAGCCGAAACCGGAACCGCTGCGCACCTCCACCACCCCGGAAATCGCCAACCAAATCACCGAATGGATGACCAGTGCGGTCAGCCAGGGCATCGCCAACAGGGCCGCGGTACCCGGGGTCCAGGTGGCAGGCAAAACCGGTACTGCAGAGCTGGGCAACGGCGTGAACAACTCCTGGTTCACCGGCTTTGCTCCGGCAAACAATCCGCAGGTGGGTGTCACGATCGTTGTGGAAGGCGTGGACATCACCACCGGCGCACAGCTTACGAGTCCTAACGCGAAGAAAATTTTTGAGGCGGTGTTGAATAAGTGAGGCCTACAACGGGAATCACCCTCGGCGGCAGATTTCAGCTGACCACGCGGATCGCGATCGGCGGTATGGGTGAAGTCTGGAAAGCCAAAGACCTCGTCCTGGGCCGCACTGTCGCCATCAAGGTGCTGAAGGAGGAATACACCGGGGACCCCGGATTCCTTCAGCGCTTCCGTGCAGAGGCCCGCCACACAGCCCTGCTCAACCACGTTGGCATCGCCAACGTTTTTGACTACGGCGAGGAAGAGGGCTCGGCCTACCTGGTCATGGAACTGGTACCGGGCCAGCCCCTCAGCGCCATCATCGAACATGAGCAGGTGCTGTCCCCGGACCGGACGCTGTCCATCATCGCCCAGACCGCCCGGGCCCTTGCCGTTGCCCACGCCCAGGGACTCGTACACCGCGACGTTAAGCCCGGGAACCTGCTCATCACCCCTGATGGGCGCGTAAAGGTCACGGACTTCGGCATCGCCCGCCTTGCGGACCAGGTGCCCCTCACCCAGACAGGCCAGGTGATGGGTACTGCCCAGTACCTGGCTCCTGAGCAGGCCACCGGCCAGACCGCCACGGGATCTTCGGACATCTACTCGCTCGGTGTGATCGGCTACGAGTGCCTCTCCGGGCACCGGCCGTTCTCGGGTGAATCGCAAATTGCCATCGCCCTCGCCCAGGTCAACGATGCGCCTCCGCCACTTCCGGAGTCGCTTCCCACCCCCGTGCGCGCCCTCCTGATGTCCATGCTCGCTAAGGATCCCAAGGACCGGCCGGCCAACGCCATCAAGTTGGCAGAAGCCGCGGAAGCCATCCGGAACGGAGACGTCAGCGCTGCGCGCGCCGCCGTCCCGGGCATGCTCCTGTTCGACGCCGACACGGGTCCCATCACGGCCCCCGTGGACACCACAACTGCCCCTACGGGTGTGATCGGTGCCCAGCGGGACAGTTCCCCCACTCCCACGTCCGCGTTGCCGGTTGTTGGTGCCGGTGCTGCCGGAGCTGCGGCGGGAATTGCGGCCGGTGCAGCAGGTTCCCCGGCCACCGACGCCGGTGAACCACAGGGAACGCTCGCCCGGGCCAACGCCCTCGCCGCGGAGCGGAAATGGGTACCGGAAGAAACAACGTACGACGACGAGCCCGCCGACGAGCCCCGGCGCAAGGGCCGCAGCCCCTGGACCTGGCCCCTGATCGCCCTGGTCCTGCTGCTCCTGTTCGCGCTGGCCGGGTTCCTGGTCAACCAGCTCGGCGTCTTCTCACCGTCCGGCAACCCCTCATCCAGCGCCCCGGCCACCAGCGCTCCGGCCACGTCGGCCACCCCCACCCGGGCAACGCCGTCGGCCACTCCCACGCAGGCCCCCACCACGCCTGCGCCTACCACGCCCCCTGCACCCGAAACCGTGAACATCATTCCCGAGGCTTACCTGGGGAAGGACTACCGGACGGTCCAGTCCGAGCTGTCCGCGCTCAACCTGGACGTCACGGTGCAGCCGCAGGTAGATGCCAACGCGGCTCCCAATTCCGTGATCGCCTTGTCCCGCTCAGGCCGGGTTGAAGTGGGAGCCCCCGTGACAATCACGTACGCAGTGGCACCGCCGGCGCCCACCACCACCTCCCCGGCCCCGACGACGCCGACCCCCGTACCCGCACCCACAACCTCCTCCGTGGCAGCACCAACGCCACAGTCGCCTCTGCCGGACTGCACCCCCGGCCAACTGCCCGGCGTGCCGCCGACCTGCACGCCGTAACCGCCAGGACAACCAATGAACGAGCCAGCGCGCACACCGTTGCACCGGGAGGACAACCTCCCGGTGGATAACCAGCGTGTCCTGAGCGGACGGTACGAGCTGGGGGGCCTCATTGGCCGGGGTGGTATGGCGGACGTCTACCAGGGCCTTGACACCAGGCTGGGGCGGACCGTCGCCGTCAAGCTGTTGCGCCCGGGCCTTGCGCGGGACCCCCAGTTCCAGGCGCGTTTCAAGCGCGAAGCCCAGGCCGTGGCTGCGCTGAACCACCCTTCCATCGTGGCCATTTACGATACCGGCGAACACCTCGTCCACGAGGGTTCGGATGACAACGTCCGGGTGCCGTACATCGTGATGGAATTCGTTGAGGGCAAGACCATCCGGGACCTCATCCGGGCCAATGACGTCACCATTGCCCAGGCCATCGACTACTGCCTGGGGGTACTCGCAGCGCTGGAGTACAGCCACAAGGCGGGCATCGTGCACCGCGACATCAAGCCGGCCAACGTCATGTACTGCGAGGGCACGGACTCCGTAAAGGTCATGGACTTCGGCATCGCCCGCGCCATCGCCGATTCCTCTGCCACCATGACCCAGACGCAGGCCGTGGTGGGCACGGCACAGTACCTTTCGCCGGAGCAGGCGCGCGGCGAAACAGTGGACGCCCGCAGCGACCTCTACTCCGCCGCATGCCTCCTGTATGAAATGCTGACCTCCCGCCCCCCGTTTATTGGCGACAGCCCGGTATCCGTTGCCTACCAGCACGTCCGCGAAATTCCGGCCCCTGCCAGCAGCCTGAACCCGGAAATTTCCCCCGCGCTGGACTCCGTTCTGGCGAAGGCACTGCAGAAAAACCGCGATGACAGGTTCCAGGACGCCGCCGCCTTTATGCGTGCACTGCGTGCTGCCAGGGCCGGTGTTCCTGTCGCAGCCGTTTCCGCCTCAGAGGCGCCCACCGATCCCAACGACTACGTCCCGGCACCGGCTCCCGCCACTGAAGCGTTTGCAGTGACCGGTGCCAGCTTCCTGGACGATGCCCCCACCGGCCGGCTCGCTGCTGTCGGCGCTCTGGCGGACGACGGCGGCCACCCCGCTCCCGCCGCCTACGAACCTTCCGCGCGTGAGGACTTACCCCTTGGCCTGCCCCCGGAACGCGAGCGGACCGCGCACCAGAAGTCCCGCCGCCGTGCATGGATCTCCACCCTGGTGATCTTCACCGTCCTGGTCCTGGCAGGCGGCGCACTGTGGCTGTATACCATCGTGAACCGCCCGGCACCGCCGCCGCCGAAGGTTTCGATTCCGGTGGTGGCGGCCATGACCGAGTCCGCCGCGCTGCAGGAGCTCTACGGCGCGGACGTGGAACCTCGAATCGTCCGAGCCCAGCACGACACGGTACCCAAAGGCACCGCTATCGGAACGGATCCGGCCTCCGGCACCGCCGTTGATCCCGGATCCGAGGTGGTCCTGAACATCTCCGAGGGGCCAAGCGCCGTCACGATTCCGGACACGCTGCCCGGCAAGACGGAAGCCGCAGCCCGGGACATGCTGCGCCAAATTGGTTTAGTGGGCGCCCCCTCCACCACCACCGCCAACAGCGCTACCGTCCCGGCCGGCATCGTGATCACCACGAGCCCTGCCCCGGGACAGAGCGTGGGTGTGGGCACAAGCGTTGAGCTGGTGGTTTCCACGGGCAAGGTGGCGGTGCCGGAACTTCGCGGACGGACGCGGGAAGAAGCAGAGGCCGTTTTGAAGGAACTGGGCCTGGTACCGGCCGTCACCGAGGCGGAAAACGCCCAAGTGGAGCCGGGCAGGGTCACGGATCAGAGCGACGCCGTGAACGCCGCGGTGGAACAGGGCAAGACCGTTACCCTCGTTGTGGCCAAGGCTCCACCTCCACCGCCGCCGTCACCCACCGCCACGCCGACACCTGAACCGACTCCCACGCCAACGCCAACACCCACGGAGACGTCGCGCAGGCGGGGCTGACGCCCTCTTTTGGGACGGGTCAGTGCTGGATGAGGGGGCTCAGCTTTGCTGCCCGCGCAGCTGCGCCCTTCATGCCCAGGGACTCAAGCCAGTTGCCCAGCATCTGGTAGCCGCCCTCGGTCAGCACGGACTCCGGGTGGAACTGCACGCCGCACAGGGGCGCGGTCCGGTGCTGGAGGCCCATCACCACTCCGGTGGCGGTCTGGGCGGTTACTTCCAGGACGTCCGGAAGCGTGTCCCGGACCGCAGCCAGCGAGTGGTAACGGGTGGCCGTGACGGGGGAGGGGAGTCCCGAAAAGACGCTGGTTCCAATGTGTTCCACCAGCGAGGTCTTGCCGTGCATCAGCTCGGGTGCATGGGTCACTTTGCCCCCAAACGCTTCCGCCAGCGCCTGGTGTCCCAGGCACACACCGAACATAGGGACGCTGTTCTCGCCGCACCAGCGAATGAGTTCGATGCAGACACCCGCTTCGGCCGGGTTGCCCGGGCCTGGTGAGATGAGCACGCCGTCCCGGGTACCGGCCAGTTCAATGGCCTCGGCCAGGGTGACGTCGTCGTTGCGGACCACAGTGGTTTCCGCGCCGAGCTCCTGGAGGTAGCCCACCAGGGTGTAGACGAAGCTGTCGTAGTTATCCACCACGAGGATCTTGGTTGTGGTCATGGCTGGCTTGCTGCACCAATCGTTGAGTCGGTGAACTGGGTGTACTCGGACATCCACGGAAAAAGGAACTGAACCATCAATACCAGTGCGGCGGCGATGAGCACCAGCGACGTGAGGATACGGAGCCACAATGGCCCCGGCAACTGGCGGAAAATCCAGCCGTACATACTCAGCCCCTTCCAACCGCTGCAGCCACCCGGGCTGCTATTTCAGCGGGCGGGCCGGCGGACGCAGGGCGCCAGCTGTCCAGCAGGGCATAGGCGATGATGCGTTCTTCCGCCCCAAACCGGGGGTTGCAGCTGGTCATGGTGAGGAAGCTTTCCGTGGGGGTGACGCCCGGAAGGGTGGGCACCGGTTCCAGGACGTCCGACCGCGAGGGCATCACAATCTGGTTGTTGCGGAAAACATACACGTAGTAGCCGTCCTTGGTCTGGACGTAGATCTTGTCCCCGGGCACCAGGGTGTGGATGTTGTCCAGGACAGCGCCGTGGGTCTGGCGGTGCCCGGCGACAGCAAAGTTGCCCACTGCTCCGGGCATGGCCGTGTTGGTGTAGTGCCCCAACCCCAGGGTATCCAGCACGTCCCCGGTGGTGCCCTGGACGATGGGCCGGGTGTAGGACTCGCCGAACCGGGGGATGTACATGATCCCGATCGTGCCGGCGTGGCCAGGCGCGGTTCCCACGACGGGAGGGCCAAAATCCTCAGGTGCTGCAGGGGCTGCGGGCGTATCCGGGACCGGTGCGGCGGTGCCGAGATCCTGGGCGAACTCCTTGATGACTTCGCTTTGCTTCGCGTCGGATTCGACGTTGGTCCACCACAGCTGCCAGGCGACAAAGAGCAGCAGGATCACACCGGCGGTAATCAGCAGCTCGCCCACCACCTGGATTGTCCCGCGCAGTATGACGACGCCGGGAGCCGGCGCAGCGGCGGGCCTCGCCTTCTCCTGCAGTACCACGGGTTCTCCTCGGGGCGTGTGCCATGGGCGTTCGTAACCCTTGGCTACGGCTAGAATTGGCTGCTAGTAAGAATCCAGATTTGACCAAGATCGCGCAGACCGCTGGCAGCTTCCTTCTTGCAGGATATCAAGCCCGGAACGCCGAGCTTGCCTCAGCCCGCCAAGGAGAGCCCGTGCCCGAGTCAAAGCCTCGCAAGAAGACCGCCAGCACCCCCCAGCAGGCCACGTCGCAGTCTTACAAACCGAACCCGGTCTGGTTCAAGCCGGTGATGTTCGGCCTGATGATCATCGGCCTCTTCTGGATCATCACTTTCTACATCAGCGAAGGCCAGCTGCCCGTCCAGGCGTGGGAGTCCTGGAACATCGTGGCCGGCTTCGGCATCGCAATCATCGGCTTCCTCATGACCACCCGGTGGCGCTCATAGTTCCTGAACGGGATGCAGTTGCCGGCGTTGCAGCTGCCGGGGGCGCAGTTGTTGGCGATGACGGCCTCGCCCGTCCCGCATGGGCATCGGTTGATCCGCTCCTGCGCGACTACTACGACCAGGAATGGGGCCTGCCCGTCACCGACGAACAGGGACTCTACGAACGCATCTGCCTGGAGGGCTTCCAGGCAGGTCTTTCCTGGGCCACCATTCTCCGGAAACGCCCCGCCTTCCGGGCCGCCTTCGCGGGTTTCAACCCCGAGGCCGTGGCCATCTTCACCGAAGCCGACGTCGACCGGCTTCTGCAGAATCCGGGCATCGTCCGAAACCGGCTGAAAATTCGCTCCGCCATCACCAACGCGCGGGCCACCCTCGCACTGCGCGAAGAAGGCGGCCTGGTGAACTTCGTATGGCAGTTCAAACCTGCTGACACACCCCGCCCTGCCGTCCATACCGAGATTCCCACCCAGTCTGCGGAGTCCATTGCCCTGTCAAAGGCCCTGCGGAAAAAGGGGTTCTCGTTCGTCGGCCCCACCACCATGTTTGCCCTCATGGAAGCTATCGGCATGGTGGACACGCACCTGCTGGACAGCCACCGGCGTGGTTCCTCAGGAATCTGGCCCCAACACCCCGCCTGATTCTTAGGTTTTCCCCAAGTGTTGGCAAAGTTATCCACACTGTTGAAAACTCCCCAAGACAAAGACCGGGCAGGCGTCACCCGCGCCCGGCAGCGGGAAAACCAGCAATCATGCGGGTCATATGCAGTTATTAACAATGTGGACGACCTGTGGATAAAGGGTCTTCCGGTGGGCACCCAGGTGCTCAGCGGTCCTGCTGCACAGGGTGATGGCTGACGATGGAGATCCGGTTAAAGGCGTTCATGGTGATGGCCAGCCAACTGACCAGCGAAAATTCCTCCTCCGTCAGGTGTTGGCGCGCGAACGCTTCCTCCTGGGCCTGCGAACTGTGGCCCGGCAGTTCGGTGATGCTTTCGGCCAGCGCCAGGGCTGCCCGTTCCTTGTCCGTAAAAAGGGCCGTCTCGCGCCAAGCAGGAAGCACCGCCAAGCGCTGTCCGGTCTCACCAGCCTCTAGAGCGTCCCGCACATGGAGATCCAGGCAGTAAGCGCAGCCATTGAGCTGTGATATCCGGACGTGCAGGAGTTCCACGGTCTTTTCATCCAGGCCCGCAGCCTCCGCGGCTTCCCGGACTTTGAGTCCCAGCCCGTTGAGAGCCCGCCATAAGCCTGGATGCTGCTTGTCAAGGAAGATGTGCTTCGTGGTGGCGCTCAATGGATTCTCCTTGCAGGCAGGCAATGGAAGACGGTCAGTGGGCCGGCAGGGGCTGCGCAGCCCACGTTTACCTAGTTCAGCGCCCTCGGGAAGAGTTGTCCACTTACCAACACCGCGATACCCACAACTTATCCACAACTGTGGAAACCGGGACCATCACACGGGCAGTTTTGGCTCCCTACTCCCGACGATGCGGGCATATGCGAAGGAGCGATTACACCCCTGTCACTAATTAACAGTGTGCATAAGCCTGTTGATGGATAAGGGCATCCCACCCCGGAGTGCCGATATTGCGCCTTCTTCCACGTTTTTATCCACAGATCCATAGGAAGCGGCCGCTTTGTCCACTTACACACAGCACTATCCCCAACAGTTATCCACAGATGTGGATTCTCTGGACCGCAGCAGTCGCCAGCCCCCGCCGTCTCAGGAAAAGACGGCTTTCCCGGGTGGAACTACACTCGTGTAAGTTACCAACACTGTGGATAAGTGCTGTGGAAAAGCAAAGGCCCCGACATCAGCGATGTCGGGGCCTTCCTGTACGCGGATGACAATGGCTGCCGCGGGGGTGCTTCCGTGTTCTACATGGAGATCCTGGCCCAGCTGGCGGCTGCCAGCAGGACCAGGACGGCCACCAGCCCTGCGGCCTGGACAACACCCTGCCGCGGCCCGCGCGGAGTGTACGCAAGGACTGCGGCGCAGAGGGCGCCAGTTATCAGGCCGCCCAAGTGCGCCTGCCAGGCGATCTGGGGGATCAAAAATCCAATCACGCCGTTTATCGCTATCAGAACCCAGAGTTGGCGGGTGTCTCCGCCGCGGTGGCGCTGGACCAGCAACATGGCGCCGAAGAGGCCGAAGATGGCACCTGAGGCCCCTACCACTCCCACCAGTCCCTGTCCCGGCACCAGCACGGGATTCAGCAGGAGGTATCCAACGGAGCCGCCCACTGCTGAGATGAGGTACAACGCCAGGAAACGGACGCGGCCCAGGAGCGGCTCGAGGGCCTGGCCGAAAATCCACAGGGTGTACATGTTCAGGGCAATGTGCAGGACGGAATCCGGGGAGTGCAGGAAGGCTGCGGTGAGCATCCGCCAGGGTTCGAATGCGCCGTACTCGGGGGTTGCGAACACGTTGTTATAGGCGAACTGTTCATAGACCACCTGGCCCGGAATCAGCCATTGCAGTGCGTACATCAGCGCACACACAGCGATGATCCCGTACGTTACTACCGGTTTCCCGGACGCAACGGCACCGCCGTAAACGGTCCGGACCTCCGGCGTCGTGCGCCTTGTTTCGTTGACGCAGTCAACGCATTGGAATCCGACGGCGGCCGCCCGCTGGCAGTCGGGGCACGCAGGGCGCCCGCACCGCTGGCAGCGCACATAGGATGGCCGGTCCGGATGCCGGGGGCATACCGGGACCTGCGCGGACGGCTCCGCCGACGGAATCCCGTAACTCATGGAGAGGGTTACAGCTGTTCGATGTCGATGCTGTTGATGGTGACGTCCTCAACCGGGCGGTCGCCCATGCCGGTACGGACGCCCTCGATTGCGTCCACAACCTTCTTGGATTCCTCATCCGCCACTTCACCGAAGATGCTGTGCTTGCCCTGGAGCCAGTCGGTGGGAATGGTGGTGATGAAGAACTGTGAACCGTTGGTGCCCTTGCCCATCCGGATGCCGGCGTTGGCCATGGCCAGCTTGTAGGGCTGGTTGAAGCTGAGCTCGGGGTGGATTTCGTCGTCGAACTGGTAGCCCGGACCGCCCACGCCACGGCCGAGGGGATCGCCGGCCTGGATCATGAAGTCCTTGATGATCCGGTGGAAGATGGTGCCGTTGTACAGCGGCGTGCCGGTCTTGTCCTCGCCCGTCTCGGGGTGGGTCCATGCCTGCTCGCCGGTGGCGAGGCCAACGAAGTTCTTGACCGTCTTGGGCGCGTGGTTGCCGAAGAGGTTAACGACGATGTCGCCGAGGCTGGTGTGGATGGTTGCTTTTGCGGTTGCGATTGCAGTCATAGCGCCCATTCTTCCACGGCCGTCCGGGGTGGGGATGGCTGTGGCAACAGTTCCGCGCTCGGTGAAATCCGCCCAAATTCCGCAGGGAGAATAGCCGGTGAACAGCAAGCCACGTAGGCTAACCACAGACCGTCACATTAATCGGGAGGTAGTTGTGAAGAAATCGGATCGTATTGCCCGTGACCTTGAGCTGTCAGTCATCGGCGCCGTTGAGAACGCCAAGGATTGGGCGGGCCCCCGTGTGGAAGCAGCGGTTGGCCGCCTGCAGCACAGCCTGGACACCGCATCTCCTAAGGTTCAGGAAGGCCTGAAGTCGGCCGCACACAGGGCCGCGGACGGAGTTGCCGTTGTGACACCGCGCATCCAGGACAGCATCGCGCAGCTCGCACCGCGGATCAACGTTGCAGTGGAGGGCGCTTCCCCGCGGCTGCATGAAGCTTTGGACAAAGCGACGCCGGTTATCCTCAACGCCCGGGACCGGGTTGTTATCGAGTTCCTGCCCCGTCTGTCGGACCAGATCGGCGTCGCCTCGGGCGCGGTCCACCGCACGCTGGAGAACACTCCAGGACGTGTTGACGCTGTGGCGCAGAAGCTCGGCGACGTTGGAATTATCCACGCGATCCAGGAGCAGGCCCTGGCCACCGGGACACAGCTTCGGACAGCAGCCACCCAGGCAGGCCGCACAGCCACCGTTCAGCTCCCGGAGCCGGAAGCGCCGAAACAGCGCGGCTGGCTGGTCTTCGGTGTTATTGCCGCGGCTGTCGCCGCCGGCGTAGCAGCCTGGAAAGCGTCCAAGCCCGTCGAGGATCCGTGGAAGACGCCGTCAACCGTCACGGGCACCGGTACTCCTGCACCGGTTCCGGCCACCACCGTCAACGAAGTACCGGAAGCAACCACCGGTTCCGCTTCCGAGGTAGCCGGGGCCGCGGGCGGAGACACCACGGACAAGGCCAAGCACCTCGCTGAGGACCTCTCCAGCGGCACGGCAACGGACGCAACCACTGCCACCGGCACCACCGCGTCCAGCGCTGGTGCGGACAAGGGCACCAGCCAGTCCTGACAGTGCACATCCCGACAAGGGGTCCCGCCTCCCGAGGCGGGGCCCCTTCGTCGTCCTAGGGGGCTAACCCGGCCTCCCGGCCGTGCATCTGATCGGTGCTAGATTTGGAGTGATGCCAGCCGACCAATCCTCTGGGGATGCCTTGAACGACGAAGCAGAACTGCCCCGCGTATCAATTGTTATCCCGGCCTACAACGAGGAGAGCGTGATCCGGCAGTGCCTCATAGCTGCCATCTACCAGTCGGTGCCCGCCCACGAGATCATCGTGGTGGATAACCTGTCCAAGGACCGGACCGCGGACATTGTGCGCCAGATGCAGCTCGAGTATCCGGAGAGCCCCATCATCCTGCTAAGCCAGGACCGGGAACAGGGACTTATTCCCACCCGCAACTTCGGTTTGGACAGCGCCACCGGAGACATTCTCGGCCGGATCGACGCGGACTCCGTTCTGGAACCTGACTGGGTGGAACAAGTGCAGCGCGCATTCCTGGACCAGTCAGTCCAGGCAGCCACCGGCCCCGTGGTCTACTACGACATGCCCATGCGGCGCTTCGGCCTCAAAGCGGACGACAAGATGCGCCAGCTCATGCTGAAGCTGGCTAAGCACCAGTACCACTTCCTGTTCGGCTCAAACATGGCCCTTCGGTCCTCAGCCTGGGAAATCATCCGGTCCGAGACCTGCCGTGATGAGAAGGACGAGATGCATGAGGACATCGATCTTTCGCTCCACCTTGCGGACCACGACCTGAAGATCAACTACTGTCCGCAGATGGTCTCCGGAATGTCGGCCCGCCGGCTGGAAGACTCACCGCGGGACTACCGATACTACGTCACCCGGTTTGACCGGACCTACAAGGCCCACAACGTCAAGAAGATGGCCCTCAAGGCTCCCATGGTGGTGTTCTTCTCGGTGTACTTCCCGGCCAAACTCCTGCGGGCCATCCACACGGTCAACACCGCCCAGCCCGTCCGCCGCGGCGGACAGTAGGGGCCCCGCGGCGGGGAGGTTCAGTCCGTCCCCAGTTCCGCCAGGGGACGCTCTGGAGGACCGTCAGGGCTGCCGGTACCTGTTGCCCGTTTCCGCCGCGCTGCCCGCCCGGACCTGAGTACGACGACGGCGAGTCCCACCAGGATCAGTGCCAGTCCGGCGTAGGTACCGGCAGGAAGAACCTCGTCCAGGAACAGGGCTGCGAGCACTGCGGCCCCGGGGATTTCCAAAAGAATGATCATTGACACCAGGAGCGGACTCATGGTGGCCAGCAGGTGGTTGAACGCCGTGTGCCCAATGAGCTGGGCGCCCACTGTGATGGCTGCGATGCCAAGCCAGCCGGCCGCTTCGAAGCCCGCGAGCGGCTGGCCGCTGGCCAGGGCCAGCACGGCCACCAGGGCTGCACACATGCCGTAGCACAGGGTGGTGTAGGTACCGGTGGTCATACTTTGCCGGGCCTTGCCGCCCGCCAGCGTGTACAGGCCGGCCAGGGCCCCGCCGGCCACCGCCAGCAGGTCTCCCAGCAGGGCCTCGGGTGAAGACCCCATGTCGAACCCCGTGATGGCTACGACTCCGCAGAAAGCGATGCCCAGCCCTGCCAGCACCTGCCAAGGGTGCCTGATGCCGCGGAGGAGCTGGAAGACGGCGATCCACGCCGACTGGAGGCAGACCAGCGCGGTGGCTGCGGCCACGCTGGTCAGTTGCAGCGAGGTGATGAAGCAAGCGAAGTGCAGGGCCAGCGCGACGGCGGCAAGCACCGACCAGCGAAACTCCGCCTTGGTGACCCTGCCAAACTGGGCCGGCTCACGCACGAGGGTGGGAGTGGCCATGACCGCGGCACCGATGGCGTTCCGCCAAAAAGCTATGGCCAACGCGCTGACACTGGTAGCTCCAAGCGTGGCAGCTATCAGGGGGCCGGAGGACGCTACACCCAGCACGCCCAGGGCTGCGATGAAGAAGTTCACTGTCCCAGCCTAATCTCGGCCATAGACCGGCAAAGCAAAAGTCCCGGCCAGCGTTTGACGCTGACCGGGACTTTCTTATGGTGGAGGCACGGGGACTCGAACCCCGAACCCCCTGCTTGCAAAGCAGGTGCGCTACCAATTGCGCCATGCCCCCATAAGAAGCAACCCGTCCATCATACCCTAGAACCTGGGAGCTCTTGACCAGCTCCCCGCCTGGGCGTCCGGCCTAGTCAACCGTATCGGTTGACTCGCTCCAGACAGTTTTCCGGGCTTCGGATTCCTGTGCTTTCCGGTAGACCAGGACGCTCGCGATTGCAGCTGCCACTACAAGCAACTTCTTCACGTGCTCCCCATTCCGGCCCGGCCGCAGTGATGCGAACCAAACCTCCACTTGAACCTGCACAGGTTCCGTGGGCGTACCAGGACTTGAACCTGGGACCTCTTCGTTATCAGCGAAGCGCTCTAACCGCCTGAGCTATACGCCCCGATACCTCATCGGGCCGAGACATGACTTTACAGCACATCCCGGCCCGATCTCAAATCGGGCGTTTTCGCCGGCCACCGGCCGGTGAAAACAGGGACTAATCGTCCGTGAGGGTAACGCCAATGCCGCCCACCAAGGTGGCAGCAATGTTGTAGAGAACTGCGGAAAGCATGGAGAGCGCGGTCAACAGGACAACGTTGACCACGGCGATGATGGTGGCGAAGGATGCCACCTGGCCCAGGGAAGCAACCTTCTTCAGTTCGAAGCCGCCGCCCTCGGAGCCGGCAAGGGTGCCCAGCAGGCTATCCACCTGATCGAAGATGCCCGTGAGGTCCAGAACGGTCCACAGGACGATGGCCGCCACCACCGTGACGATCCCCAGCGCCACTGACAGCAGGAACGCCATCTTCAAGACGGACCAGGGATCCACCTTGCTGACCAGCAGCCGCGCACGCCTGACCTTTGCCTTCGGCGCCGGTTTCACCAGGCCCGGCGTTCCCTGTGCGGGGCGCTGTCCTTGTCCGGGGTTTCCCTGTGCGGGACGCTGTCCTTGGACGGGCTGGCCCTGCACGGAGTTTACGGGTGCGGTGCGCGGTGCCGGCTGCCCCTGCACAGGCCGTTCACCCTGTACGGGGCGCTGCCCGGAGACCGGGGGGCGCTGGCCTGGAGCAGCGGCAGGTGCTGCCGGACGCTGCTGGGGACGAACAGGAGCGTTCACGCGGGGCGCAGCCGAAGGCCGGCTTCCCTCGGGAACAGAAGTGTTCGGGTTGGGAAATGAGTCCGGATTACTCACTCGTTACCTCCGTGTTGTCTTCGTTCGGCTCAGCGTCGCCCGAGGCGTCCTCTGACTCTACGGCCGGTGATTCTTCTGCCACTGCTGACTCTGCGGCTTCCTCCGGGGAACCGCTATCTTCAGCCAACGTTACGTCATCCTCAAGCAATTCCTCGCCCACAAGACCGCGTTCGCTGTTGCGCGCCACTTCGATGATCCGGTCGTTTTTGTCCGGCTTGGCGAAGATGACACCCATGGTGTCCCGACCCTTGGCCGGAACGCCGGCGACGGAAGAGCGGACCACCTTCCCGCCCTCCATAACCACCAGCACTTCGTCCTCTTCCTGGACGATCAGCGCTCCCACAAGGTCGCCCCGTCCTTCTGCCAGCTTGGCAACCTTGATGCCCAGGCCGCCGCGTCCCTGCAGGCGGTATTCATCCACTGCGGTGCGCTTGGCGTAGCCACCCTCGGTGACGATGAATACAAACGACCCGTCAGTGACCACGTTGGCGGCCAGCAGTTCGTCCTCCTCGCGGAACTTCATGCCGGTGACACCGGAGGTAGCACGCCCCATGGGGCGAAGGGCGTCTTCGGTTGCCGTGAAGCGGATGGACTGGCCCTTGCGGGACACCAGCAGCAGGTCATCGGTTTCCGAAACCAGCTGCGCGGACACCAGCTCATCGCTGTCGCGGAGGTTGATGGCGATCACGCCCGCGGAGCGGTTGGTGTCGTAGTCCTCCAGCCGCGTTTTCTTGACCAGGCCCCGTTTGGTGGCGAGGACCAGGTAAGGCGCCTGCTGGTAGTCCTTGATGTCCAGGACCTGGGCGATGTGTTCGTCCGGCTGGAATGCCATCAGGTTGGCAACATGCTGGCCCTTGGCGTCACGGCCCGCTTCCATCAGTTCATAGGCCTTGGCCCGGTAGACGCGGCCGAGGTTGGTGAAAAACAGCAGCCAGTGGTGCGTGGTGGTGACGAAGAAGTGTTCCACGACGTCGTCGCCGCGGAGCTGGGCGCCCTTGATGCCCTTACCGCCACGCTGCTGCGAGCGGTAGTTATCGCTCCGGGTGCGCTTGACGTAGCCGCCACGGGTGATGGTGACAACCATCTCCTCTTCGGGGATGAGGTCCTCCATGGACATGTCGCCGTCGTAGCCCATGAGGATCCTGGTGCGCCGGTCATCACCGTGCTTGGCTACGATCTCACCGAGTTCGTTGCTGATGATCTCGCGCTGGCGCTGTTCGGAACCAAGGATCTCGTTGTACTCCGCGATCAGTGCTTCAAGTTCAGCGTGCCGGTCCTGGATCTTCTGACGTTCCAGGGCTGCGAGGCGGCGCAGCTGCATGTCCAGAATGGCGCGGGCCTGCAGCTCGTCAATGTCCAGCAGTTCCATCAGGCCGTCGCGCGCAGCCTCGGTGGTGTTGGAGGCACGGATAAGCGCGATGACTTCATCGAGCATGTCCAGTGCCTTGAGGAGGGCCCGCAGGATGTGGGCTTCTTCCTCGGCCTTGCGCAGGCGGTACCGGGTGCGCCGGGCAATGACGTCCATCTGGTGCGTCACCCAGTGCCTGATGAAGGCGTCGAGGCTCAATGTGCGCGGCACCCCGTCAACAATGGCCAGCATGTTGGCGGAGAAGTTGCTTTGCAGCTCGGTGTGCTTGTAAAGGT
This sequence comes from Arthrobacter sp. sptzw42, assembly GCF_059089685.1. NCBI lineage: Bacteria > Bacillati > Actinomycetota > Actinomycetes > Micrococcales > Micrococcaceae > Arthrobacter > Arthrobacter sp. sptzw42. Next base: position 67,536 of record NZ_JBNHEX010000008.1, on the reverse strand, counting down.
TGTTCAACACCACCTTCGGCACGGCATCGCGCTTCAGGACGATCACCAGGCGCTGGCCGGTGCGGCCGGACGTTTCATCGCGCAGGTCGGCGATGCCCTGGATTTTGCCGTCCTTGACCAGTTCGGCGATCTTGATGGCGAGGTTGTCCGGGTTTGCCTGGTAGGGCAGTTCGGTGACCACAAGGCAGGTCCGTCCCTGCAGTTCCTCCACGTTCACCACCGCTCGCATGGTGACGGAACCACGGCCTGTCCGGTAGGCATCCTCGATGCCCTTGTGGCCCAGGATGGTGGCGCCGGTGGGGAAATCCGGGCCCTTGACCCGCAGGATGAGCTCTTCGAGCAATTCCTCGCGGCTCGCTCCCGGGTTAGCCAGGTACCACTGCACGCCGTCCGCTACCTCGCGGAGGTTGTGCGGCGGGATGTTGGTGGCCATGCCGACGGCGATGCCCGAGGATCCATTGACCAGCAGGTTGGGGAACCGGGCCGGGAGGATGGTGGGTTCCTGGTTCTTGCCGTCGTAGTTGTCCTGGAAGTCGACAGTCTCTTCGTCGATGTCCCGGACCATCTCCATGGCGAGCGGGGCCATCTTCGTCTCGGTGTAACGGGGCGCAGCAGCACCATCGTTGCCGGGCGAACCAAAGTTTCCCTGGCCGAGGGCCAGCGGGTACCGCATGGTCCAGTCCTGGATGAGGCGCACCAGGGCGTCGTAGATCGCGGTATCGCCGTGGGGGTGGTACTGGCCCATGACCTCGCCCACTACACGGGCGCACTTGTTGAAGGAGCGCTCGGGACGGTAGCCGCCGTCGAACATTGCGTACAGCACCCGGCGGTGCACCGGCTTCAGGCCGTCCCGGACGTCCGGTAGGGCGCGGCCCACAATAACGGCCATGGCGTAGTCCAGGTAGGACCGCTGCATTTCCGTCTGCAGGTCCACCTGCTCTACGCGGTCGATCAGCACGTCGCCTTCAAGAACGGTGTCCGGGTTCCCGGCCTCGGGGACCGGGTTCTCGGGTGTTTCGTCGCTCATTATGTATTTCCGTTTCAGGTATATGTCAGCTCTGGAATGTCAGGGAAGTGCGCCTAGATATCCAGGAACCTGACGTCCTTGGCGTTCTGCTGAATGAAGTTACGGCGTGACTCCACGTCCTCGCCCATCAGGACCGAGAAGATCTGGTCCGCAGCGAGGGCATCATCCATAGTGACCTGAAGCAACGTGCGGTGGTCCGGATCCATGGTGGTGTCCCAGAGTTCGGTGTAGTCCATCTCGCCGAGACCCTTGTAGCGCTGGATGCCGTTGTCTTTCGGGATGCGGCGCCCTGCTGCCTGGCCGGCGACCAGTTTTGCGTCACGCTCACGGTCGCTGTAGACGTAGTCGTGGGCCGCATTAGACCACTTGATCCTGTACAGCGGCGGCTGGGCGAGGTAGACGTAGCCGTTTTCGATCAGCGGCCGCATGTAACGGAAGAGCAGCGTCATCAGCAAGGTGGTGATGTGCTGGCCGTCCACGTCGGCGTCGGCCATGAGGACGATCTTGTGGTAGCGGAGCTTTGAAAGATCAAAGTCCTCGCCGATGCCTGTACCGAAGGCCGTAATCATGGACTGGACCTCTGCGTTGCCCAGTGCCTTGTCCAGGCGGGCGCGCTCCACGTTCAAAATCTTGCCGCGCAACGGAAGGATTGCCTGGGTCTCGGGGTTCCGGCCGCGCTTGGCCGAGCCGCCTGCCGAGTCACCCTCCACGATGTAGACCTCGCACTTCTCCGGGTCCTTCGAGGAGCAGTCGGACAGCTTGCCCGGCATACCGAACGATTCCAGCGGGCTCTTGCGGCGGGCGTTGTCGCGGGCCTTGCGCGCCGCCATCCGGGCCTGCGCCGCTGATATGGCCTTGCGGATCACGTCCCTGGCAGGGCCGGGGTTGCGTTCCAGCCAGTCACCGAGCCCGTCGGTAACAACGCGCTGGACGAAGCCCTTGACCTCGGAGTTGCCGAGCTTGGTTTTGGTCTGGCCCTCGAACTGGGGCTCGGCAAGCTTGACGGAAATGACGGCGGTAAGGCCCTCACGGATATCGTCACCGGTGAGGTTGTCGTCCTTTTCCTTGATGATTCCCTTTTCCCGCGCGTAGCGGTTGATCAGGGAGGTCATGGCAGCACGGAAACCCTCTTCGTGCGTACCGCCCTCATGGGTGTTGATGGTGTTGGCGTAGGTGTGGACGCTTTCGGAGTAGGCGTTGGTCCACTGCATTGCCATTTCCAGGGCAATCCGGCGTTCCTTGTCCTCGGTCTCGAAGGCAATGACGTCCTCGTGGACTACCTCCACCTTTTTGCCGGAGTTCAGGTGCTTGACGTAGTCCAGCAGGCCTTCGTTGTACTGGTAAACCACCGTGCGGTGCTCGGCTTTGACTTCGCCCTCGGTGACCATGCCGTCCAAATCAAGGTCAGCGTCCTCTTCACTGTCACTGGTCGAGGTACGTTCGTCCGTCAGGGTGATCCGCAGGCCCTTGTTGAGGAAGGCCATCTGCTGGAACCGTGCCCGAAGCGTCTCAAAGTCGAACTCGGTGGTCTCGAAAATTTCGGCGTCCGGGTAGAACGTCTGGGTAGTTCCGGTGTGGTCGGTTTCCTCGCCCTTGACCAGGCTGCCCTGGGGTTTGCCGCCGTCGGCAAAGGACATCCGCCACACGTGGCCTTGCCGCCGGACCTCGGTATCCACCCGGCTGGAGAGGGCGTTGACAACCGAGATACCCACGCCGTGGAGGCCACCGGAAACGGCATACCCGCCGCCGCCGAACTTGCCGCCGGCGTGCAGGATGGTCATGACTACTTCGACAGTGGGTTTGTGCTCGGTGGGGTGCATGTCGACGGGGATGCCGCGGCCGTCATCGACGACTTTCACGCCGCCGTCGGCCTGAAGCACTACCTCGATGTGGGTGCAGTAGCCGGCGAGGGCCTCATCCACGGAGTTGTCCACCACTTCGTAGACCAGGTGGTGGAGCCCGCGCGGCCCGGTGGAGCCGATGTACATGCCCGGGCGCTTGCGCACTGCTTCCAGGCCTTCAAGGACGGTGATGTCACTGGCGCCGTATTCGCGCGGGGTGGCAGCTTCCGCAGGGGTGTCAGGCGTGCGGGCATCCTCGACTGCGGGTTCAACTGCCAGAATATCCGTATTGTCGTTAGCCACAGGCGTTGCCGACTCCTCTGTTCTCGATGGTGGCCGGCCGATGTCTTCCCCAGGTGCCCAAGAATTCCATCTGCCGGCAGGCGCAAACTTATAGCGCCGGTGACTAGCTGATGGCGGAACCCGATGTCCGCGTGCTGAAAGCCTGCGGAAAACGGACTCAGTCAACGTTTCACCCGCGCCCAGTTATCTAGAGCGATTCTATCGCGAAACCGGCGGTATCCCCGCATTGCGCAGCCGTGAGCGAAGGCCAATGTGCCTGCGGCAGGCCATGTATCCCGCCTTGGACGCTCCAGCGGTCCGGTCTCCGGGTGCCTATACAGCCTGCGGCCCTTCCAGGGCGCTACACGCCAATCAGGGGATTTTCAAGAGTTCGACGACGGACTATCCGTAGGTGTCGCGGGGTCCCCGTCCGTTCACGGACCGGCCGCCCTTGCGCCAGCTGGGTGCCGAGGGTCCGAGGACCTGGATGCTGGTGACTACTCCATCCCCCAGTTCCACTCGGAATTTCTCCAGCAGGCTGATGCTGAGAAGCCGCAGTTGCGTGGCCCAGGCCGTGGAATCGCATCTGACATGCAGCGTAGTGTCGGTGAAGCTCTCCGGCGTGCAGTGCGCGGAAATTTCCGGTCCCACCAGGGTGGCCCACTCCGCCATGACGGAGCCCACCGCAACCGGTGATGTCCAGCCGCGCTCAGCCACAAGCCGGCCCACTACGTTGCCGAGGCCGAGGGGATCGCGCCCGGTGGCATGGAACTGGCTGAAACCACGGGTGTCCCTGATTCCGCGTTTGGCCTTCTGGGATCCCGGGCGCGCAGCGGCCCGCCGGATTTCTCCACGCGCTGCCGCAGCCTCCCGCATCCTGTTCAGTGCAGCCTGCGGCGCGTCAATGTTGTCGGGGACACGGCCGTCAGTGCCGCGGGGTTGTTGCCCGCCGGGCTGTTGGCCCGGCTTCTTCTCGTCCCTATTCATCGATACCTCCCGCGATGACTTTCACCCGCCGGCCGGACAGCTCTTCCGGGATATCGGCGTCGACGGCGGCGGTCACCAGGACCTGTTCCGCGCCCGACACTATTGCCGCCAGTTTACGCCGGCGTTGGACGTCAAGCTCGGCAAAAACGTCATCGAGGATCAGGATGGGGGCAGAACCGCCGGTACGGGCATCATCCAGCATCACGTAATAGGAAGCGAGCCGGAGCGAGAGGCACATGGACCACGTTTCTCCATGGGAGGCGTAGCCCTTCGCGGGTGCCTGGCCCAGGATCAGCTCCAGTTCATCGCGATGCGGTCCCACCAGCGAGATCCCCCGCTCCAGTTCCTTCCGTCGCGCCTCTGCGAAGGCACGCACATACCGTTCGGTCAACTGCTCAACCGTCAGTTGGCGCAAGTCGTCGGTTTCCGGCGAAGCACTCCCGGCTCCGGTACCGGCGTCACTTTGCAAGGGGGCGCCGTCGTCGTCCATCTGATCCTGGAGCGTGGAGCGGTAGAGGGCGTCAGCGGGTTTCGACGCGTCAGTCAGCTCGGCGTACGCCCGGGCGAGGTGCGGGCGGAGACGCTCCACGAGTTCAAGCCGGGCATAAAGCAACTCGGCCCCGGCCCTGGCCATGTGCTGGTCCCAGACATCCAATGTTGCTTCATGGGCGGAGGTGAACCTGCCGGCACGGGCGGACTTCAACAGGGCGTTGCGTTGTTTCAGGACGCGGTCATAGTCGCTGCGCGTGGCCGCGTGGTGCGGGACCAGGCTTGCGAGCAGCTCATCAAGAAAACGGCGCCGGTTCGAGGGGTCACCCTTTACCAGTGCCAGGTCTTCCGGGGCGAAGAGCACTGTTTGGCATATGCCGAGCAGGTCGCGGGCGCGCACCGGGTTGCTCCGGTTGATGCGGCCGCGGTTGGCCCGGCCGGAGTTGATCTCCAGTTCCAACACGGTGATCTGCCCGCCGCGGACCAGGCGTGCCCGGACGAGTGCACGGTCGGTGCCGAACCGCAGGAGCGGTCCGTCTGAACTGACCCGGTGGGAGCTCAGCGTGGCCAGGTAGCCGATGGCTTCCATCAGGTTGGTCTTGCCAATGCCGTTGTAGCCCACCAGGACGGTGACACCCGGACCCAGGGCAAGGTCCACCTGGGCGTAGCTGCGGAAGTCGGTCAGTGAGAGGTGTTCTAGGTACACGCGGGGTTCGGCAATTCTGGGAACCTAAGGAGCTCCCCGTGGTGGCTACTTGGCGGGACGGGTTGCGTGTCCACCGAACTGGTGGCGCAGGGCGGACACCATCTTCATGGCTGGGGAGCTGTCCTCACGCGATTCGAAGCGTGCGAAGAGCGCAGCGGTGATGGCCGGCGCGGGAATGGCGTTGGCAATTGCTTCTTCCACGGTCCACCGGCCCTCACCCGAGTCCTCGACGTAGTCGTCGATGTTCTGCAGGCCCGGATCTTCGTCCAGTGCCTTGACCAGGAGGTCGAGCAGCCAGGAACGGACCACGGTGCCTTTTTGCCAGGCACGGAAGGTGCCCGGCAGATCGGTGATGATGTCCTTGGAAGCGAGCAGCTGGTAACCCTCGGCGTACGCCTGCATGAGGCCGTACTCGATGCCGTTGTGCACCATCTTGGCGTAATGGCCGGCGCCAACACCGCCAACGTGGACAAAGCTGTCTGCGCGTTCACCCTCAGGACGCAGGGCGTCAAACACGGGAAGAGCGCGTTCAATGTCGGCTGCATCGCCGCCCGCCATCAGCCCGTATCCGTTCTGCAGTCCCCAGACGCCGCCGGAAACGCCGCAGTCCGCGAAACGGATTCCCTTGGCGGCGAGGAGTTCCCCGTGCTTCTGGTCTTCAGTGAAACGCGAGTTGCCGCCGTCGATCACGAGGTCGCCCTCATCCAGTTTTTCGCTGAGTTCCCTGATCACGGCGTCGGTGATGTCACCGGCGGGAACCATCACCCAGATAAGCCGTGGACTGGGAACCGCGGCGAGGAGCTCATCAATGGAGCCGGCGTCGGTGACGTCCGGATTGCGGTCGTACCCGGTGACGTCCACACCTCCCTTGCGCAGGCGTTCGCGCATGTTGAACCCCATTTTGCCGAGGCCGATCAGTCCGATGTGCACGGTGGATCTCTTTTCTGCGCTGGTGGGAGGGTGGATAGCCCAACTGCGTGGGTCACGCCGCCAGGGTTCCCTGGCTGGAAGTTGATGGGGACTTGCGGGACGGGGGTGGCGGCAGGGACTAGTTGGGGAGGCGGACCGGCATCACGAGGTAACGGTAGTCGTCCTGGTCCTCGCCGTCAGCGTCTGCCTGGGCGGTGATCATTGCGGGCTTTGGTGCTGCCGTGAATGAGAACCGGACAAATTTGGTTTCAATAACGCTCAGGCCCTCCACCAGGTAGTGGGGGTTGAACGCGACGGTGATGTCATCACCGGAGAGCTGGGCTTCCAGTTCCTCGGACGCCTGGGCGTCTTCACCGGTGCCGGCGTCAAGGTTCAACAGACCCTGGGTGAAGGCCAGCCGGACAGGCGTGTTGCGTTCTGCCACCAGTGACACGCGCCGTACCGCTTCAACGAGTTCCTGGGTCTGCACGGTTGCGTGGATTGGAGTTGAATCCGGGAAGAGCGAGCGGATCTTCGGGTAGTCCCCATCAACCAGCAGCGAGGTGGTGGTACGTCCACCGCTTTCAAACCCGATCAGGCGGCTTTCGTCATCTGCGAGAGCGAGGTGGATATCACCGCTGTTGCCAAGGGTTTTAGCTACCTCGTTCAAGGTCTTGGCCTTGACCAGGGCACTGGTGGAGATTCCCGGATTCACCGGCTTCCACGGCACCTCACGCATGGCAAGACGATAGCGGTCCGTGGCCAGGAGTGTGATGAGGTCATCCTCGATCTCCATCCGAACCCCGGTGAGGATAGGCAAGGTGTCATCCTTGCTGGCTGCAATGATCACCTGGGAGACCGCCTGGGCAAATGCGTCACCCGGAACTGTTCCACTGACGGTGGGAAGTGATGGAAGCGGCGGATATTCAGCTTCAGGCATCGTCGCCAGGTGGAAGCTGCTTCGGCGGCAGGTCAGTGTGACCTTGTTGCCGTCCGTCTCGACGTCGACAGGGGCTGAGGGAAGGCTGCGGCAAATGTCCGCGAGGAGGCGGCCGGAAACCAGGATGGTGCCTTCGTCACGGATATCTGCCGCAATCTCCAAACGGGCGGACGTCTCGTAATCAAAGCTCGAAAGGCTCACCGTCCCTGCTTCGGCCTTCAAAAGCAGGCCGGAAAGGACGGGGACAGGCGGCCGCGGAGACAACGATCGGGCTGTCCACGTGACGGCTTCTGCCAGGACGTCCCGATCGACTCTGAACTTCACGGAAGGGTGCCGCCTTTCATTGCTGCTGCGATGGTGTTCCGGAAACTTCCCGCAGGAAGCCCCCAAAGGAGTTGTCCCGACACCTGAACCTGCATGGTCCGTGCTGCCTTGACCACGCAGAAACCCAAGGATGGGAGCGCTGCTGACAGCTTAGCCGGAAGACCAGCGATTAACCCATCCCCCGATTGTCCCCGTCAGGTCCCTCGGGGCCGTCGGCCCCTGGTGCGGGGCAGGAGAACGATCTTGTTATTTGAGGGATTTCAAATTTTTGGGATTTAGTAGTGTTAATAACTGCTGTGGAAACTGTGGATAACCTCCTCCGGCCGCAGGATCCGGCGGTTAAGCCCTGTTCATGAGCTGTGGGCGGAGCAGGTTTTAAACAGGGTGTGGATGGGGACAACTTTTTTGGCCGTTTTTCGAATCCACAGGCGCCTTAAGGGTTTTAAGCCCATTAACCGCCGTTGTCCCCTTAACTATCCACAGGCTTATCCACATGCACCTGTTAATAAGGTATAGATGCGAGGTCAGGAATCGCGCTGCTGCTGCTTGATCCGGTTGGTCAGCTCTGTCACCTGGTTGTAGATCACACGGCGCTCGGCCATGAGCTCGCGGATCTTGCGGTCCGCGTGGATCACAGTGGTGTGGTCGCGGCCGCCGAGCTCCTGACCGATCTTGGGAAGCGACATGTCCGTCAGTTCCCGGCACAGGTACATGGCGATCTGGCGGGCGGTGACGAGGGTCCTGGTGCGGGACTTGCTGCAGAGCTCTTCCATGCTGAGCTTAAAGTAGTCCGCAGTCTGCGTGAGGATCTGGCTCGACGTGATCTCCTGGGCGCCGTCGTCGGTGATGAGGTCCTTGAGGACCATCTCGGCGAGGGCCACATCAACGGGCTGCCGGTTCAGGCTGGCGAAGGCAGTAACCCGGATCAGGGCGCCTTCAAGTTCACGGATGTTGCTCGAAATTTTGGACGCGATGTACTCCAGGGCGTCATCCGGCGCCGAAAGGCCTTCACTCAGGGCCTTTTTGCGCAGGATGGCGATGCGGGTCTCGAGCTCCGGCGGCTGGATATCCGTCAGCAGGCCCCATTCGAAGCGCGATTTCATGCGGTCCTCGAAACCGGCGAGCAGTTTGGGCGGCTGGTCCGAGGTGATGACCACCTGCTTGTTGTTGTTGTGCAGCGAATTGAAGGTGTGGAAGAACTCCTCAAGCGTCCGGTCCTTGCCGGCGAGGAACTGAATGTCGTCAATCAGCAGCACATCCACGTTGCGGTACGTGGTCTTGAAGCTGGCGCCTTCATCGTCGCGGATGGAGTTGATGAAGTCGTTCGTGAATTCCTCTGAATTGACGTAGCGGACGCGGATTCCGCTATACAGGCGCCGGGCATAGTGTCCGATCGCATGCAGCAGGTGTGTCTTCCCCAGGCCGGAGTCACCGTAGATGAACAACGGGTTGTACGCCTTGGCCGGCGCTTCAGCCACTGCGACGGCCGCTGCATGGGCGAAGCGGTTGGAGGAACCGATAACGAAAGTGTCGAAGACGTACTTCGGGTTCAGGCGGCCGAACTCGTGGGAGGTACTGGGCAGCATGGGCTGCGGCTTCTGCTCGATGAGCTGGTCCGGCGAGAAGGAAGGTTCGACGACGGGTTCCGGCTCTACGTGCACAGGCACCAGATCGGTGTCCACGTCGATGGCACAGCGGATGTCCTCGGAGAACACGTTGTGCAGGGCGTCATCCAGAGCGTCCTTGACCTGGGTCTGCAGCACTTCGCGGGTGAGCTCATTGGGAACGGCAACCAGCAGGGTGGAGCCAATCAGGCCCTGGGCCTGGGCCAGGATGACAAAGCCACGCTGCCGCGGGGTAACGCGGTGGTCCTGCTCCAGCAGGGTGATCACGCGCCGCCAGGAACTTCCGACAGTATTGGCGTGGTTGGCTTCGTCTACTGTCATCAATCGGTTCCCTCAAAACTTGCTTTGCCTGCATTGCCTGCAGCCGCAAGTCTTGAACCAGGAGGGGCTCAGCTTCATCCACAGGGTTATGCACAGCACGTGGATAATCGGCTACTGGGCAACTCTAGGGGATGAAAAGCCTAGAAGATAGCTGGCAAGTAGCTTGTGGATAATTACACGGCTGTTGTTCTGAAAACGGGGCTGTGAGCCACTTCATCCACAGGCTGGAAGGGCTGCTTGGCCACAGTTGTGGATACTGCTGCTGCCCTGCTCCGGTTTGACTCGGGGGTTCAAATTGCCCTAACGTTGTGAAGTCCTTTGTGTCCGCTTTTTGGCCCCATCTGAATCTCTCAGACGCAGTGCGTTTGAGCAGCCGGGGGAAGCGTGCATATACAAAACTTAGCGTCGGCCAGTTCTTCCCCTTACTGATCGGGTGGGCGCACCTTTGATCCACTGGAGTAACTAACGTGAGCAAGCGGACTTTTCAGCCGAATAACCGCCGTCGAGCCAAGAAGCACGGCTTCCGCCTTCGTATGCGTACCCGTGCCGGTCGCGCCATCCTGGCAGCCCGTCGTGGCAAGGGCCGTACCGAGCTGTCGGCGTAAATACTGACTCGTCGGTAGACATTTCTTTTGCGAGTTTAAGGTGCTGGCCACCCGCAACCGTTTGAGGACTGCAACCGATTTTTCAACAACTGTACGTTCCGGTGTCCGCAATGGACGCCGGAACGTAGTGTTATATACGGCAGCCATTGCTGCTGACGAACCAAGCCGGATCGGGTTCATCGTTTCCAAAGGTGTCGGGAACGCTGTGGTCAGGAACCTCGTTAAGAGGAGACTGAGAGAAGCAGGTGCTGCCTCGCTGCGCGAGTACGGCACCGGGTTTGCCATAGTGGTCCGGGCGCTTCCTGCGTCCGCGTCCGCAAGCTGGGATCAGCTGTTGTCGGATTACAACGCCGCACTGGCAGCGACTATGACCCGGCTGGCTGGCCGCCCTGCACGGGCTGCTGCTAACGGTTCGGCCGATACAACACAGGAGGGGACACTGCGTGCGTAACGCCACCGCCGTCGTCGTCACCTATCTCCTTCCTGCTGCTGCCGCTGCCGGCAGGTTCCTCTGGAACCTGCCCCGCAACATTCTTATCCTTTTGCTGACTGCCTACCGCAAGGTGATCTCTCCCTTGTACGGCCAGGTCTGCCGATTCTTCCCTTCATGCTCGGCCTATGCCCATGAAGCGGTTACCGTCCATGGCGCCGTCAAAGGGAGCTGGCTGGCCGCCCGCCGCCTGGGCCGCTGCCATCCATGGAACGCCGGTGGTGTGGACCATGTCCCCGCCGGCCACCGGGAATGGCCTGCCAGCCAGACCCCCACAATTGTTGTGCTGAACAACCCGGACAAGTACCTGGCTGCTCGGACTGATGGAGAAGGCCGCACTGCGGCCTGACGAATAGGGATAAGTATGGACTTCTTTGAAACAATCATGTTTCCGTTCAAGTGGCTTGTGTCCATCATCATGGTGGGCTTCCACGAGGGCCTGACTGCTATTGGCTTGCCTGAGGCCTCGGGCTGGACCTGGACGCTGTCCATCATCGGGCTGGTGCTGGTGATCCGTGCCGCCCTTATCCCCGTCTTCGTCAAGCAGATCAAGGCACAGCGCGGCATGCAGCTGCTGCAGCCTGACCTGAAGAAACTTCAGGACAAGTACAAGGGCAAGACCGATCAGCTGTCCCGCCAGGCCATGGCGCAGGAACAGATGGCGATGTACAAGAAGCACGGGACCAACCCGTTCTCCGCGTGCTTGCCCATGCTGATCCAGATGCCGTTCTTCTTTGCGCTGTTCACGGTGTTGTCCGGTATTTCGACGGCCAGCCGCGAAGGCGAGGGCATCGGCGCGATGAGCCACGAGCAGGTGGTTCAGTTTGACCAGTCCACCATTTTCGGTGCCCCCCTGTCGGCGACCCTGCTCCATGGCACACCCCCTGGTGGCAACGTGGTGGCAGTCTGGATCCTCTCCATCCTGATGATCCTGGCGATGACAGCTTCGCAGTTCATCACGCAGAAGCAGATTATGGCCAAGAACATGTCTGAAGAGGCCATGGCCAGCCCCTTCATGCGCCAGCAAAAGATGATGCTCTACATCCTGCCCATCGTTTTCGGTGTGGGCGGCATCAACTTCCCCATCGGTGTCCTGATCTACTGGACCACCACCAACCTTTGGACCATGGGCCAGCAGTTCTTTGTCATCCGCCGCATGCCGACGCCGGGATCCCCCGCTGCCAAGGCCCTCGCCGAGCGCCGTGCCGCCAAGGGCCTCCCGGCCCTCTCCATCCTGGGCGGCAAGAAGGACGATGACGCCGACGCCGCTGCGGCCGCTGCTGCCGTGGCACAGGCCAAGGGACAGCGCATCCAGCCACAACGCAAGAACAGGAAGAAGAAGTAATGTCAGCCGAAAGTACCGAACACGCCCTTTCCGAAGAGATCATCGACGATCAGGACGAGTCCGCGGCAGAGGACAACTCCGCCCCCAAGGTGTCCTCGGCCAGCCGGCTCGAGGAAGAGGGCGACGTTGCAGCTGATTACCTCGAGGAACTCCTGGACATTGCAGATATTGACGGTGACATAGACATAGAGGTCCGCAACGGCCGCACCTACATCTCGATCGTTACGGAAGAAGAGTCCGACACCCTGGACAGCCTGGTGGGAGAGGACGGCGAAGTCCTGGAAGCTTTGCAGGAACTGACCCGGCTCTCGGTGTTGTCCGCTACGGAGAACCGGTCCAGGTTGGTGCTGGACATCAACGGCTACCGGCAGGAACGCACGGGCCACCTTCAGAAGATCGCCGAAGATGCGGCAGCTGCTGTGAAGGAGACAGGCGAAGCTGTTGCTCTCGAACCGATGAGTGCTTATGAGCGGAAGATCGTCCACGACGCCGTCGCTGATCTGGGCCTCGTGAGCGAGTCCGAGGGCGAAGGCGCCGGACGCCACATTGTTGTATCCGCGGACTAGAGGATTGCTGATTCCCTGATCATGGTTGACATCACTGCAGCTGAGCTTCTGGCGGCTGAAAAGATTTTCGGTGACCGACTGGACCTCGCGAAGCGGTATGTGGAGCACCTGGCCACCTCTGGGACGGAGCGTGGTCTGATCGGGCCACGGGAGATTCCCCGCTTGTGGGGACGGCACGTCCTCAACTGCGCGGTCATTGAGAGTGAGATTGCGCAGGGAAGCCACGTAGCCGACGTGGGCAGTGGCGCCGGGCTGCCAGGCCTTTGCCTTGCAATCGCCCGCCCTGACCTGGAGCTTACCCTGATCGAACCGCTGGAGCGCAGGGTGATCTGGCTGCAGGAAGTGGTCGACGACCTGAACCTCGATAACGTGACCGTCATGAGGACGCGTGCTGAACTTGCCGTCGGGCATGTGGAGGCTGACGTTGTGACGGCACGCGCGGTATCTGCACTGACCAACCTCGCAAGCCTTACTATTCCCCTGCTTGGCGGCCATGGCGAGGTTGTTGCCATCAAGGGCCGCAGCGCGGCCGAGGAGATCGAAAAGGCCGCCAAGGTTATCCGAAAACTGGGGGGCGTTCAGACATCTGTCGTCACGGTGGGCGACAACCTGCTGGAAGAGCCCACCACTGTAGTGCGCATCGTTGTGAACAAGTCCCAAAAGAAGGCCTAGGGTAGGCCCGGCGGCCATGGTCTGCCGGGGTAAGCAGTTAGGCTAGTCAACGGCAGCAAAAACAGCTGAACGAGAGTGAGTGTGCCCCAGTGACCAGTAGCGAAGCCTCCACGCAACGGATACCGCCGTTCGTGTCATTGGGGTCAGCGCGTTCTTTCGCTGGTGCTGCATCCGCTTCGTCAGGTTTTTCGTCTAATCAATCGAAAAAGGTAGCACCGTCTTCGGCGGGCGCCGTTTCACGTGAAACAACGTCTACCGGCAGGGCAAACATCATCGATGCCATAGACGACACAAGTCCAATTGCTCGCGAACTGGCGCACGAGACCCGCAGGCGCGAACGGCTCGTGGGGCGCCGGTTGCCGCGTCCCGAGAAGACGCGCATTTTCACCGTGTCCAATCAAAAGGGTGGCGTAGGCAAGACCACCACCACGGTCAACATTGCCGCCGCCCTTGCCGCTGCCGGACTGAATGTTCTGGTCATTGACATTGACCCCCAGGGCAACGCTTCCACTGCGTTGGGCATCGAGCACCACGCAGACGTGGACAGCATCTATGACGTCCTGATCAACGATGTTCCTCTTTCTGATGTAGTGGCGCAGTGCCCGGATATCGGAAACCTCATCTGTGCACCGGCAACCATTCACCTGGCCGGTGCGGAAATTGAGCTCGTGTCACTCGTGGCGCGCGAGCAGCGGCTACGTAGGGCAATCGATGTTTACGCGAAGACGCGTGAAAAGAAGGGCGAAGAACGCCTGGACTACATCTTCATTGATTGCCCTCCGAGCCTCGGCCTCTTGACGGTCAACGCTTTCTGTGCGGCGAGCGAAGTCCTCATTCCGATCCAGTGTGAGTACTACGCACTGGAAGGGCTGAGCCAGCTCCTCAAAAACATCGAGATGATCCAGAAGCATCTCAACGCTGACCTTGTGGTGTCCACCATCCTCCTGACCATGTACGACGGCCGGACCAACCTCGCTGCCCAGGTTGCCGCCGAGGTCCGCCAGCACTTCCCCGAACAAGTACTGTCCGCGGTGGTGCCGCGCTCGGTCCGCATCTCGGAGGCTCCGAGCTACCAGCAAACCGTGATGACGTACGATCCCTCATCCAGTGGAGCCCTTTCTTACCTGGAAGCCGCTGCTGAAATAGCGGAACGCTAAAACTTCAAGAACTGCAACAACTGGAGCGCGGTAAGGCCGTGCTCTACCACTGGAGGGATTTACCCATGAGCGAGAAGCGACGGGGCCTAGGCCGCGGTTTGGGCGCACTGATTCCGAGTTCCGCCGGTGCGAACGGGGCCGGCAACGGTGCAGCGGTCTCACGGCCCGTCGATCTCTTCTTTCCCGAGGGGCGCAGGAAGACTTCCGAGCCGGAGGAAGTCGATGCTTTGTCGACGCAGGAGTCGGTCCTGAAGGTGACGACGCCGGGTAAATCAGGGTCCGTAAAAAGGTCTCCAGCCAAGGCAACCAGCAACTCGCCGGCCAAGACGTCTGCAGCGAAATCATCCGCGCGGCAGGCACCGACGTCAACCCCCACTCCCGTGGACTCCACTGACGAGCCGGCAGGGAACAGCGCCGGCAGCACTCAGGACGCCGACGAGCCCACCGTAAAGAGTGGGGCTGAGGCATCTGACACCGCCACAACGGACTCGTCAAAGGCGGACCAGGCGGAGCTTGTGGATGCCGCCGCTGGTGATTCGTTTGATTCCTTTGCAACGGACACTGGTGTGGAACTGGTGCAGGTCCCGGGAGTCCGTTTTGCGGAAATACGCGTCTCCGACATCCACCCAAACCGGAAACAGCCTCGTGCCGTCTTTGATGAGGACGACATGGCGGAGCTTGTTCACTCAGTTCGCGAAGTCGGTGTCCTCCAGCCCATTGTGGTTCGGAATTCAACCGAAGTGGGTGGAGAACCGTTTGAGCTCGTCATGGGTGAACGGCGGTGGCGTGCTGTACAGGCCGCTGGACTCGAAACCATCCCCGCCATCATCCGGGACACCACCGATGACGATCTGCTGCGGGATGCACTGCTCGAGAACCTTCACCGAAGCCAGCTGAACCCGTTGGAAGAGGCTGCTGCCTACCAGCAACTCCTTGAGGACTTCGGTACTACCCACGAACAGCTGGCCGACCGCATAGGCCGTTCGCGCCCGCAGGTGTCCAACACCCTCCGGCTTCTGAAGCTGCCTGCTTTGGTTCAGCGAAGGGTTGCGGCCGGCGTGCTGTCTGCGGGCCACGCACGCGCCCTCCTGGCGCTTCCTGACGCAGCTGCGATGGAACGGCTTGCCCAGCGTATTGTGGCCGAGGGAATGTCTGTGCGCGCTACAGAAGAAGCCGTGGCTCTGTACCAAGACCCTGCCAAGCCGGCCAAGAACAACATTCCGCGTCCTGGTGCGCGCCACGAGCGCCTTGATTACCTGGCGTCGTCGCTTTCCGATCGGTTGGACACGAACGTGAAGATCTCGCTGGGCGTTCGTAAGGGCCGAGTAAGCATCGAATTTGCCAGTGTTGAGGATCTTAACCGAATCATGGACGTGCTCGCACCTGGTTCGGAGAACTAATAGTCCTGGCGCCGGCGTTTTACTGCTTTTAGCGGGTCCCCATAACCCGGTGACAGGCGCGCCTGCTATTGGCTCATGGCAGGAAACTAACGTTGTTCAATGCTCCGCTGCACGACTTGCAGTGGAGCCTTCATTCAGTTGGGCCCACTCAACGTATGCCTGGGCATCGAGATAGAACTTTCATAGTGCTCGTCTGCGCCTCGTATGCCCCCATTATCGGACTCGAAGTTCCTCCTTCCACCTGTGGTCGTAGCGACTTCTGGGCTTAGGGTTGCTGTTTCACGTGAAACAGCGGATGCGATTCATGGTGGACTGTTGCTCGTTGGGCTTTCGGCCGCTAGGGGGGAGCGGCCACCAATTTTCTCCGTGCTTTTTCGGACGAGAACCGCTGATGGCGTTACTAGGTGATTGGTCCGTAACTCCCCCAGCACTTATGGCCTAAGTACCGTAAACACGAGGAGGTGCAGCACATGACGCAGACGTGGTCTTTTTCTGCGGTTGGAGATCTACTGCGGATAGTGGCTGCAGCCAAATCAATTTCCGGGCTTGGCTTTGACTACGATTGCTATCGGCGCGAGCAGTAGCCTCGGTGCATGGGCGAGTGGACTGGTTCTGGCTCGACGTTCCTAAGAGTGGGCATAGGTGTTTCACGTGAAACGCTGCTCCGTAACGTGTATTTGGGACCGAAGTTGGGCTCGCGAATGTGGAGGCTCCTATAGTCACGAAGTTCTTGAATCAGTCGGTCCAAGGAAAAGGTGCCTTGTGCTGGCGTTGCTACTGACCTTTCCACAGCCGGGGAACGGGTGTTCTTTGCATGGGGCGTCCTAGGTGGCCAGGCGCTTATGGCTATTGCACTCGATTCAAATGCCGTAGCTCATCTTCTTCTAAGCCGACCTGCGGTGTCACCCTACGTATTTGCGCCAGCGAACACTCCCAGCGAGCTATCGGCAAGGTCTGGGCGCCCGCTAACCTAGTTGCGACGCCCCGATCTACTTGCAGCGATTGGGACAGACAGTCATCGAACTTGCGGTATTCCTGCGATACAGCGCTTCGCGTGCGGCCTGCCCGCACCTTCAGCGGCTGCTTTACGCCGTAGCCGAGCCCTTCACTACTGCCACGACTAATCCGCATGGCTGTCCCGGGTGCGGGCAGGTCGGCATTCGTGCAAGATACTATCCGCTCAGTTCAGCTAGTCCAGTGGTATTAGGCGACATCAGGACGCGGGCACTCTTGGTGACCCAAGCACGTGGCACTTCCCTATTGCGGCCAAAAGCCTACGGACCCATCGTTCAACGCTCGCTGCGTTTCACGTGAAACATCCGTAGGCACTTGGTCGTCTCATAAATACGGGTAACAGCTAGCCACTGGAGGGTGCTAAGACATGAACCACCAAGCGCCCGCGGCGGCTGTAGTGGCCTCAAAAGTAGAGGATCGTAGGGCAGCCCTTCCGCCTAGTGTTGCGTTAAGATCGGTGGTCCCTACTACACCGCAAGGCAGCGGCTGCTGTTATCCCTTCCTTGCACAGCATAGGCTTTAGTAGCCCGATAGGACGCTTGGGTGGTGTTGTACCGTCAGACAGCGTCCCGGATCGCTGTATCTGCCTTGACCCTTCCGGTAAATACACAACAGCAGCGCGCTTTGGCCAGTACCCCTGCAGCTACGCAATGCTTTGCATCACCAAACCATCACTGACGGCCGCCGGGACGGTGCCCTATTATCGCTCAAGGATCAACCGGACATTTGGTTCCTGCTGGTGACAAACCAGGTGCATCGCTGGCCTATAAGCGGGTCCTCGACAGCGACGTATTGCGGCCCTAGTTCAGCCGCAGATGAAAGATTGGAAGGCTAGCCACGGCCCGCGATTCAAGCAATGGTGAGGTGGAGCGGCCCAGCGAGTCGAATCACCTCTACCTCCTAGTATGCGCTAGCTACATCTATACATGTCCAGCAATAATCAGCAACCCAGCAGCCGTGGCGTCGTGTGGAAAAGTGCTGTGGATAACACCGTGGATACCTACGGCGCCGGACCTGCACGTCAGCCGGTCCGCGCTTTCGCCCGCCCCACACGTCTCAGGTCTCGTACTCTTACGTTCGTCGCCGTTTCACGTGAAACACCCACCCCACACGGGTGCACAGCAGCCGCTGCCCCGCCGCACCGCCCAGCGTAGATCCTAAGAAGCCGAATTAGGTTTACTAAGCAGCCAAGGTTATGCGCCTTCCGGTTCCGGCGTATGCACTGGGCGCACTTACACTCCCGACAGCAGCCAGCCATAACACCACAACACGCACGCGACCTCCGCTGACAGCGAGGAGTGAGGACAGTAACACTTCTGAGCAATTGTGGATAACTATGGGGACAAGTGGCAACGTGGATGTGGATAAGCCTGTGGAAGGAGGCACCCGAAACTACGAGCAGCGGTGCAGGAAGTTGTCCCTTCTGTGAATACGCTCGTGACTATGATGGCGGGGACGGGCAAGCAAATGTGCCTGGCATGGACACCCCCTTGCGCCTTGGAGGCCATCGCCGCCGAAGTTGCTTATACTGGTCAGCCCGATCGCCTTGGAGGTGAGGTACCTGCATGCGACCCTTTTCTGTGGGCTTAGTCTGCTTTTGCGGAGCTGCTCTTAGGGCAGTCTTCTTGTTCTAGAACGACCGCCTTTGAATTGGCTTTACACAACGCTTGATACTACCGAGAGTATGAACTGCGTAAGTGCTCTCTGTTAGTCGCCGTATCCGTGCCGACTTCGCCGCAACACCGTTCTACAATCGTGCTTCACGGTGGTCGTGCTTCGCCTAGCCCCCACGCGTTGGTGTTTAGCTGTCAGGCAACGACAACTCTGTACTTGTTATGTTTCCAAGGACACGCCTCTTCGCTCTGCCGCCGGCCATGTTTCACGTGAAACCAATCGGCTGGTGGGAGCCAGACGGGCTTTACCGTTGTTGCCCGTCGTAGTTTAGGCGCCTGCTCTTGCAGGACACAACGAGCCGTACACATGCTCTGAATCCTTTGGTACTGCTGCACTGTCGTTCGACTGTTAGCTGTTTCCCGAAGTAAAGACCCAGCCCGGGTGGTGGTTGCAGCTGTGCAGTCCTCGCGTTTTGGTCTAGCACTTATATAGTCGAGGCACTGCCGATAGCAGGGTCAAAAAGTGCAATGATGGGAGGAGTAATTTCGACCCTCAAGGATAAGAGCAGGCCTCCGGTCCATATAACTAAGCCCGCCCCTCCCGTTTTCTTTACTTTAACCGCAGATCATTGCTGCCGTGGAAGGCGCGGTTGCGCTGCTGAGTGACTGGTCGTGCCATCGGTCGTACGTCTGCACGTCTTCCGTGTGCAGCGGATATGGGGACTGTCGGATGTGCGCTGCAAGGAGTGCACTCCCGAAGCGGGCGCCTTAACTCAAAGCGCTCTCCTGGTCGTAGCTGTTTCACGTGAAACGCCGGTGCGTACCTTGGCGCTCAATTTAGTCTTACCCATACAGGGCATGCGAGGTGTGGCGAAACGCCGCACTACTCTGGGGGAGGTTCAGGTGGTCTTGAGTGCTTACACTTACCTGCAATTGGAGGCCAGCCAGACGCAGGAGCTCGGTGTATGGATCTTCCGCGGAAACCCAGGAGTCTACGCTACTGAGTCTCAACAAAGTAGGCGCCGCATGCCAGCTCCGCGCGGGTACGAAACGTGCCGCGAATCATCGAAGCTGTCGTCTTTGCTGTTGTGCAATGCCAAGTAGGGCATCACCAATATCCCGCTAAGGGGCGCCGCCGTTTCACGTGAAACATGAGAATGGTCCGCACCGGTGTCTTCTCGTTGTGGCGCTGCGAAAAGCTGGAGTAGCTGTGCAGCCGATGCCAATGACCACTGAAACGGCCCTCTTGTTTCTGTTTCACGTGAAACAGGAAGAGTGGGCCGAGGTACTTATGCACTAGTTCAACGGCGTCCACCGCATTACCAAGAAGCTTCTTCCCTGCCGTGGCGAACCCGCTCTAAGCCCTGGTCAAGGATTAAGACAGAGCTCAAAACTAGCAATCTTCTGCAGTTGCGCCCTTGCCTGAGTGCCAAGGCCATGCCTAGGTACACAAAAAAGTGGCCACCGCTGCGAGGCGGTGGCCACTTCCAAGTACCGGACTTTGTCCGCTGCTGCGCTCCTAGGAAAGGACGTCAGCAAATTCCTTCTCGAAGAACTGCTTTGGCTTTGCCCCGATGACGGTGCTCTTTACTTCCCCGCCCTGGAACAGGTAAACGGCGGGAATCGAAGTGATTCCGTACTCAGCGGCAATACCCGGATTGTCATCGACGTTCAGCTTCACAACGTCAACCTTCTCGCTGTACTCAACAGAAATCTCGTCCAGGATGGGACCCAGCTTGCGGCAGGGGCCGCACCACTCGGCCCAAAAATCCACGATAACCGGCTTATCTGAGGACAAAACGTCCGTGCCGAAGCTTGCGTCTGTTACGTCTTTCGCATTGCTCATAGCTTTATCTCTTTTCTCGTGTAGCACTTACGGACTTAGGCGGGCAGGTCTGCGAGGTAATGCTCAACGTCGAGAGCGGCAACACAGCCGGAACCCGAAGCTGTAATGGCCTGACGGTAGGTGGGGTCGATAACGTCTCCAGCCGCGAAAACGCCCGGCAAACTGGTCCTGGAACTGCGGCCAGCCACGGCAATCGTGCCCTCGGGCGTCAAATCCAGGACGCCCTTAACCAGATCAGTACGGGGGTCATTGCCGATAGCCACGAATACGCCAGTTACGGCCAGGTCAGATACGGAACCGTCCATGAGGTTCTTCAACTTCAGACCGCTGACCTTCTGGTCTCCAACCACGTCTTCCACGGTGCTGTTCCAAACGAAGTTGATCTTCTCGTGCGCCAGGGCGCGGTCAGCCATAATTTTCGAGGCCTTGAGCGAATCACGGCGGTGGACAACCGTTACCGACTTCGCAAACTTGGTGAGGAACAGTGCCTCTTCCATCGCTGAGTCTCCCCCACCAATGACCGCGATGTCCTGGTCCTTGAAAAAGAAACCGTCGCAGGTTGCACACCAGCTGACGCCGTGCCCTGACAGCCGCTTTTCGTTGGGCAAGCCCAACTCGCGGTAGGCGGAGCCGGTGGAGAGAATAACTGCCTTTGCCTGGAAGCTCTCACCCGTGGCAATGGTAACTGTCTTTACCGGACCTTCGAGCTGCAGCGAAGTGACGTCCTCGAACTGTATGTCGGTACCGAAGCGTGCTGCCTGCTTCTCGAAGTTCTCCATCAGGTCCGGTCCCATGATGCCCTCCGGGAAGCCCGGGTAGTTCTCCACATCTGTGGTGTTCATCAGTTCACCGCCGGCAGTGACAGAACCTGCCAACAACAGGGGCTTCAGGTTGGCGCGGGCAGTGTAGACAGCTGCCGTGTATCCAGCCGGGCCGGAGCCGACGATGATGACATCACGTACATCTGACGTGGTGCTTTCTGTGATGGTCACGGAACGGTGAACCTCTTCCTTTTTGACGCGCCCCGCTTTGGAGGCCGGCCACATGGCACAACTGATACTGCAGCCTTAATATTCCGGGCACCTGGCGCAACGGAATGCCGGCGGGAAGCAGTAAGCGAACTCCGCGAGACGCTCTTTCAAGGTTACCGCCCTGCAGCAAAGCCAAGCACCGCAGAGTAATCTCCGCCGCAGGTGTTGCGGAGCGAGCGCAATCCGTGGGGGTTACTGAACCTTTACCTCGGCCAGCCGAAGGCCATAACCGTAGCGCGTCTTAGGCGCCGCCAGCCTTGGCAGGGAGTTGATCGAAACGATAACGTACTGGGCCTGTACGGGTTCTGCCAGGGGCATGTTCAGGTCTGCCGACGTAAAGCTGTTAGTGCCCACCGCCTTCGCTCCGTCCAGGGAGGGCTGGCTGTTGGTGTACACCGTGATGTTTCCGCCGGAGCCACCAAGCTGCGAAAGTGTGACGGATGAAACGGTTGCCGGGTTTTCCAGCTTTACCACCAGCGGCACGCCCTGGGAGGCCAGGCCGCCCCAGTTTTCGCTCGCGAATTCCATGTCGGACCAGTAGCTGGCGGCGTTACCGTCGTACGCCTTGATGAGGTCACGGTCAAAGGTGGCCGCGAAATCGAAGTTGCCCTGCCGGCTGACGCTTTCAATCGCGGGCGGGACTGCGGGCGGCGCCGAGGTGGGTGCCTGGGTTGGTGCAGCGGAGCCTGCGGGAGCGCCAGCGTTCGTGGCAGGAGCGGACGGGTTGGCTTGAGGTTCGGGGGCGAAAAGGCTGCCCAGGTTGGTGACGGTGAAGACAAGGCCGGCAATCAGGACAACGGCCAGCAGCCCGCCCACAAGCCAGCGCATGGAACGGGATTCACGTGCAGGGGCGTCCCGGTCGTCGTAGTCGTCCTGCTCCACGTGGGACGGGGCGGCAGCAGAGGAAGCGGCTGCCGGAGCCGCCGCGCGGGCAAATACGGCGGAGGACTTTTTCTTTACCGCCCCGTCATTTTTTACCGGCGCATCCTCGTGGCGATCCTGGCCGTCAACGCTGGCGTAGTCGTCCTCGGACCAGAGGGACACCTTCGGCTTGGCCGTTTCAGGTGCCTGTGCCGGCTTTGAAGGGGAGGCAGCGCTGACAGCAGCCGGGTCTCCCGCGGACCGTGTCGAAGGGCCAACGGGCTGCGTCAACGGGCCGGCCGGGCGGGCGGAAGCGTGTGAAGCCGCAGCCCCGGCGGCAGCGCCGCCATGGGCAGCACCGCCCAGCGGAGACGCACCGGCAGGCTTGCGGGCAGCGGGTGCCGTAGCCGGACGGACGGGAGGTTGCGGGGGTACGACAGGCGCGGGACGGAACGGATCAACCTGGCTGGGGTGTCGCTCTCCGTAGTTGATGTAACCTGCTTCTACATGGTCTTCGTCGTCATAGGGCTCGGGTTCATGCGACCGCGGCTGCCCAAAGATTTCACTTCCAAGGGTGTCCGTAAAAAAGGGCTCCACGTACGGAGGATGGGACGCCACCACGAGGTCCAGCAGGTCCGCCGCGGACGTGTGGTTGGTGATCAGGTACGTGGCATCCTCAGTCACGCCGAGGTCAAGAACCTGAACAGTCCCGGGGCGTTCACCGGTGGCTACTTCCCGGGCGCTCTGCGCAACCTGCTCGGTGTTCTGAGGTCCGGCAACCAGGATGCTGACGGGTCGGTTGAGAACCTGGTCCACACCGTCCAGCACCAGATCGTGGTCGTGCGAGGCCAATACAGTGGCTGTGACCTTGTAACGGCCGCCCAGTACTGATCCGACATCGATCGGGTTGGACACGTGTTCCTCCTAGACTGTCCGGGATCGCCGGCTCGGATGACGCAACCACCGTTCAAGGGGCCGCCGGAGAGCTGACCCTTGAATGCAACTACCCCTGTTCCCTTTCGATCCTAGCCGATGGCGCCCGGCGCCCCGCGGACAAAGACAGCGGCAAACCGGGCAAGCATCACTTTTTCCGGGGCCGCCGGGGCTTGAAGTGTGGGTTCTCGCCGGACTTCCCCTGGAAGGTCCGCCGGCCCGGAAGCGGGATCTGATCGCGCAACAGACCGCCGCGTGCGGTGCCGGGATGATCCTCGCCGGGAAGATAGGCACTCGAACCCACGGAGCCGCGGCCGCCGTCGGCATCCTGCCTTTGGCCGGCGCGCTCCGGAACCGGCCCGGCACGGAAGGAAACGGCGTCGAATTCACCTGAGATGCGCGGGATGAGGCCCGTATCAACCGACGTGGTGGCCCGCTCCGGCGCGGGGCGGCGGGGCTCCCCGGAGGGCGCGCCAGGTGAAGTGTCCGACGGCGGGGTCCCGCCTTCCGCCGCAGGCGGATCTTGCCGGCCGCGTCCCAGCCGCCCGAGCAGGGGACGAAGCAGGTCGCGAAGTTCCGAGACCCGGAGCAGCTTGAGCAGGACGAAATACACCAAAAGCATGACGGGACCCACCACGATAACCGTGATCAGCGCTGCGAGCCGGTCGCGCCAGGCAAACCCGTCCGGGCTGTAGCTGCCCATCAGCCAAAGCGCTCCTGCGCCCGCAATTGCCGAACCCAGCGCGGCATAGCCCATCCGGATATAGGAGTTGGCAATCCGCGGGCCGTCCAGATGCCCCAGGAGCCGCCGCAGGAAGTAGGCGCTGATAACTACGGAAAGGATGTTGCCCACCATGTACAGCACGGCGATGGCGTAAATGATCTGGTTCACCGGCAGGAACTGGATGGCGAATGCCCCCGCCACGTAAACAACTGCCAGGAGCAGCTGGATGTAGAAGGGGGTCCGGGCGTCCTCGTTGGCGTAAAAGACCCGCGACATCATGAAGTTGGCGCTCATGAACGGTGTGCTGAGCGCGAGGATGGTCAGCGTCTGGGCCAGCATCACGCCGTCCTGGCGCAAGCCGCCTGAGAAGAACATGCCGAGCGGGCCCGCCAGGGCAAAGAGTGCCAACGCGCCGAAAACTGTGGCAACGGCCATGGTCCGGAGTCCGTGCGAGAGGGCATCGCGCAGTTCGGCACGGTTGCCGTCCTGGGACGCACGGGTCATGCGGTTGAACAGGACCGTGGCGAGGGACAGGGCAATGATGGAATGCGGCAGCAGGTACAGCTGGCTGGCCACTTCCAAAACGGCGTTGCCCGGCAGCATGGCAGCAGCGGGATCCCCCGCCTGCTGCAGCCGTATGCGCTCGGCGCCGGGAATGGTGGCTATGCGCATGACGTAGAGGAAGCCGAGCTGCCCGACGGCGGCAGTCAGCAACGTCCACA
Organism: Arthrobacter sp. sptzw42; assembly: GCF_059089685.1. Lineage (NCBI taxonomy): Bacteria > Bacillati > Actinomycetota > Actinomycetes > Micrococcales > Micrococcaceae > Arthrobacter > Arthrobacter sp. sptzw42. The sequence goes on along the minus strand of NZ_JBNHEX010000008.1, from coordinate 43,106 downwards.
CGCTGAGCTTGGCCGCCTGGCCAAGTCCCACTCCCCGCCAGCCGAACCGCGGCCGCAGCCCCAGTTTCAGCCGGATCACGGGGATCATGAGGATGGCGGTTTGCGACACCACACCGATAGTGGAGAATCCGGCTACGAACAGGGTCTGGGTGTCACCCCAGTTTTCCAGGGTGTGCGGACTGAATTCGTTGGTGCCGAAAATCCAGATGAACATGCCCAGCCCGGCGATGGCTACCACGTTATTGAGGATGGGCGCCCACATGGCCGGCCCGAAAGCGCCGTTGGCATTGAGGATCTGGGTGAGGAGGGCATAAAGGCCGTAGAAGAAGATTTGCGGCAGGCACCAGAAGGCGAACGTAACCGCCAGTGCCTTCTGCTGCGGGGAGTATCCCTGGGTGGTGAGTTCGATGACCCACGGCGCCGCCAAAGTAACCAGCGCCGTCAGTCCCAGCAGGAGCAGGACTGCCAATGTCAGCAGCCGGCTGATGTAGTCCGCTCCCCTGTCGGGAGCCTTGCTGGCTTTGATGATCTGCGGAACGAGCACTGCGTTGAACACGCCGCCGGCCACCAGCAGGAAGATCAGGTTGGGCAGGTTGTTGGCGTTGATGAACGTGTCATTGACCGTGGAACCGAGTCCCAGAGCTGTGCCGAGCATCCAGGTCTTGCCGAATCCCAGGAAGCGCGAAACCAGGGTTCCGGCGGCCATGATGGCGCTTGACCTGGTCTCGCCTGCCTGCGCCGCGGCGGCTTGTCCAGCCTCCGCGGAACCGCCGTCGGTAGAGACAATTTCTGCCGGCGCCCCGTCAACGGGTCCGCCGTCCAGTGGTGCCCCGTCCATGGGCGGGCCGGCCAGGTGTGCACGGTCAGTGGATGTGTCGTGGCCGGGCACACCGTGGGGAGCGCCGCCGGCGCGGCCGGACTGATCGGAAGGAGAATTGGAAGCTGACATCGAGTTCATCGTCTCACCCGTGGGCGCCTATCACGGCAATGCCGGCACAGCTGTGCCGCCTAGAGGTGTTCGGGCAGGACTTCGCGGGCCAAGTCGGCGATGCGCCGTTCGTTCGGGAAGGACAGCTTGCGCGCGAGTTCCTGGATGGGAACCCATGCAACATCCACCGCTTCCTGGTCCGGATCATTCTCGATAGTCAACTCACCGCCGGTGGCGCGCAGGAGATAGTGGTGGACCGTCTTATGCACGCGGTGGCCGCTGACCGTGAACCAGTAATCGATGCTTCCGAGCGGTGCGAGGATATCCCCCTCGATGCCGGTCTCTTCGGCGATTTCCCGGACTGCGGCCTGCTCGTTGTTTTCCTTGCCCTCCGGATGACCCTTGGGCAGGCACCATTCGAGGCGTCCGCCGCGGTTAAGGCGGGCGATAATGGCCACCCTCAGCTCGGCGTCGGATGTGTCCACCACGACGCCGCCGGCGGAGACTTCCTCCACCGTGGGCAGCGAGGCCGGTGCCGAGTGCTGGGCAGGTGCAACGTGCGCACCAATTGCCGACGGCAACGGTGCGTTTGTCCTCCTGCCTGGAGCGCTCGGTACTGGATGGGCCATGGAGTCCACTCTAACGACTGTTGCCCGTTCGTGATGACCGGAACATGACACGAACATGGACTGCAGATGAGGCGCATTCCCGGTGGCGGACGGAATGCGCGGAACTTGACGGTATTTTGGCCTGCGCCGCCGCTGGTTTCTGACAAGCTTAAGTAACTATGGCGCACGCACATCACGAGACTGAATCCCACACCGTCGATTTCCAGGTGGACCCGGTGGTCCTGGAGCTCGGCCAGCGTTTTGTGGACGCCGGCCACGAACTGTCGCTGGTGGGCGGCCCGGTGCGTGACCTTTTCCTGGGCAGGACCTCACTGGACCTGGACTTCACCACCGACGCCACGCCGGACCAGACAGTGGCCCTCATCAAAAAGTGGGCGGACAACTACTGGGAGATTGGCCGCGCTTTTGGGACCATCGGCATGCGCAAGGCCGGCTTCCAGATTGAGGTAACCACCTACCGCGCCGAGGCGTACGATCCGGAATCGCGGAAGCCCGTGGTGGCGTTCGGCTCCTCCCTGACCGATGACCTGCTTCGGCGCGACTTCACCATCAACGCGATGGCCCTGAAACTGCCCTCCCTGGAGCTCGTGGATCCGTTTGGCGGCGTGCGCGACCTGCACGCCTCCATCCTGGCCACGCCCGGCTCCCCCGAAGCGTCCTTCTCCGACGATCCGCTGAGGATGATGCGTGCCGCCAGGTTCGCGGCGCAGCTGGGTGTTTCCGTCCACGACGACGTCCGACAGGCCATGAGCCGGATGGCAGAACGGATCACCATCATTTCCGCGGAACGGGTGCGGGACGAACTCACCAAGCTCATCTGCGGTGCCCGGCCTCGGGTCGGCGTGGACCTGCTGGTGGACACCGGCCTGGCCGAGTTCGTGCTGCCCGAAGTCTCCGCCCTCCGGCTCGAATCGGATGAGCACCACCGGCACAAAGACGTGTACCAGCATTCGCTGCAGGTGCTGGAACAGGCAGCGGAGCTGGAAACGGATACAGAAGGCCCCGTGCCGGCGCCTGATTTCGTGCTGCGTTTCGCAGCGCTGATGCACGACGTCGGCAAGCCGGCTACGCGCCGGTTCGAACCGGGCGGCGCGGTCAGCTTCCGCCATCACGACATGGTGGGTGCGAAACTCACCTCCAAGAGGATGAAGGCGCTGAGGTTCGACAACGACACCATCAAAGCCGTCGCGCGCCTCGTGGAGCTGCACATGCGTTTCTACGGCTACGGCGAGGCCGGCTGGAGCGATTCCGCTGTACGCCGCTACGTGACCGACGCAGGGCCGCTCCTGGAACGGCTGCACCGGCTGACCCGTTCAGATGTGACCACCCGCAACCAGCGGAAGGCCGAGCGGCTGGCGTTCGCCTATGACGACCTTGAGGCCAGGATCGCCGCGCTGCGGGAACAGGAATCGCTGGAGGCGGTGCGCCCCGACCTGGACGGCGCCCGGATCATGGCTTTGCTGGAGCTCAAACCTGGTCCCGTGGTGGGCCGCGCCTACAAGTTCCTGCTCAATGAGCGGATGGAGCACGGGCCCCTGCCCACCGAGGAAGCCGAGGCCAGACTGCTCCGCTGGTGGGCGGAACAGCCCGAAGCCGCACCCGCTGAAGCCGGGGCTGAAACGTCTCCTGCCGCCGTCGATCGTTCCTCAAAGGAGTCCAAGTGACCTACCCTGCCCTTGCCCCCCGGCCGCAGCTCTGGATCCTCCGCCACGGCGAGACCGAGTGGTCCAAAAGCGGGCAGTACACCGGACTCACCGATCTGCCCCTTACCGTCGAAGGCGAACAGCAGGCGGTGGAAGCCCGCAAGGTGCTGGACCCGGTGGATTTCGACCTGGTGCTGACCTCTCCCTTGAGGCGCGCGCGCCGGACCGCTGAACTGGCCGGCTTCCCCGACGCCCAGCACGAGCCCCTCGCCGTCGAGTGGAACTACGGCGACTACGAGGGAATCAGCTCGGACCTGATCCGGAAAGACAACCCGGACTACCTGATCTGGACCCATGGCGTGCCCCACGGCGAGACATTGGACGAGGTGGCTGCCAGGGCGGACAAGATTATTGGGCGCGTACTCGAATCGGGAATGGACAACGTCCTTATTGTGGCCCACGGCCACTTCTCCCGGATCCTCACAGCGCGCTGGCTCGAACTGCCTCCTGCCGAGGGGCGGCACTTTATCCTCGGAACTGCAAAAGTCTGCACCTTGGGTTGGGATAAGAGGACACCGGCAATTGTCCGGTGGGGTCTTTAGCGGCGCTCCTCCGAGGGTTTCCGGCAGCGGCGGTAAGCTCGGTTCCATGCAGGAGACCCAGCCGCCGGAGCATCGAGGGCGGTCCCGCCTGGTAGTTCCCAGCCGCAGTGACGTCCTGTTGCGCAACTTCACCGAAGTCATCGGCGGACCCCTCGGATCGCGGGCGGCGCCGGGCATCGTCTCCCCGGGCATCTTCACCGTGGAACGCGTTTTGATACTGCTTACCGTCCTGGCGGCGTTCGCGGGCCTCCTGGTCAAAGGGTATTGCCGCGCCAACGGCTGGGAGTCCCCCACACAGTTCTACGCCACATGCTATTCCGACTTTCCCGAGCTTTTTCGAAACCGTGGACTGGCAGAGGGGACCTTTCCCATCCTCGGCGCCGGCAGCCAGTTTGAGTACCCGGTCCTGATCGCCCTGATCGCAGGAGTAACGGCATGGTTGGTTCCCGGGACCGGGGTATCGGATTCGACCGTGCTCGCCTACTTTGACATCAATGCGGCGCTCCTGGCCGCTGTCACGGTGGTCACGGTCCTGGCTACCGCCAGGATGACCAGCCGCCGGCCCTGGGATGCGGCAATGGTGGCCCTTGCCCCAGGCATCGTGCTGGCCGGCACCATCAACTGGGACCTGTGGGCGGTGGCGCTGCTCGCCCTGGGTATGTTCTTTTTCGCGCGCCGGCAGCCTGTGCTTGCCGGGGTCTTCATCGGGCTGGGCACTGCCACGAAGCTGTATCCAGTTCTTGTATTGGGCGCGATCCTGCTGCTGGCTGTCCGGACCGGCCGCTTCCGTTCCTTCCTGATGACGGCCGGTGCTGCCGGTGCCTCCTGGCTGGCCGTCAACCTGCCCTTCGCCGCCGCGAATCCCGCCGGCTGGGCGTACTTCTTCCAGTTCAGCGCTGACCGCGGTGCCGGCTACAGCTCGCCGTGGTTCGCCTACAACCTTGTGGCGAACCGGCTGCGGTGGGCGGAACTCAGCCCGGCCGCCGTGGACTTCTTATCCCTGGGCTTGTTCCTGCTGTCCTGCGCGGCCATTGCAGCCCTCGCCCTGACCGCCCACCGGCGCCCCCGCCTGGCCCAACTGGCCTTCCTCATCGTGGCGGCCTTCATCCTTACCGGCAAGGTCTACTCACCCCAGTTCGTGGTGTGGCTGATCCCCCTCCTGGCGCTGGCCCGGCCCAGATGGCGCGACTTTCTGGTCTGGCAGGGAGTCGAAGGCCTGCACTGGGCAGCAGTGTGGATGTACCTTGGACAAGTGACCAGCGCAGGCTCTTCCCAGCACAACCTGGATATGCCCTACTACGTTCTCGCCGTGGCGGCACACATGGCTGCGGTGGGCTACCTCATGCTGCGCGTAACCTGGGACATCTATAACCCGGACTACGACCCCATCCGGCGGCATCACCTCGATGATCCCCACGGCGGACCCTTCACCGGTGCGCCGGACTGGCTCAGGTTGAACCTTCGAAACCGGTCAGATGCCCTACTGCCCTGGAAGGTTGGTTCCAATGCCTGATGTGGCGGTGGTGGGCGCCGGGCCCAACGGGCTGGCAGCAGCTGCAGTAATGGCGCGGGCGGGGCTTTCCGTGGAGCTTTTCGAGGCCGGCAACACCATCGGTGGCGGCGCGCGCACCAGCGAAGTCATGCGGCCCGGGCACTTCCACGACATATGCTCCGCCGTGCATCCCATGGCGGTGGCCTCACCTTTTTTCAAGGCCTTTGAACTGTCCCGCCGGATTAACCTCATCACCCCGGAGCTGTCCTACGGGTCCCCGCTCGATGGAGGCAGGGCTGCCCTCGCCTACCGGTCCCTGGACAGGACAGCTGCAGGGCTGGGCCGCGACGGCGATGCCTACCGGCGTCTGATGTCACCCCTCGTTGACCGCATCGACGGCATCATGGACTTCACCCAAAACCAACTTCTCCGCATCCCCCGCAACCCTCTGGCGGCAGGGTTGTTCGGGCTGCGGACGCTGGAGCAGGGATCTGTACTGTGGAACGCACGGTTTAAGGAAGATTTGGCGCCCGCACTGCTCAGCGGCGTGGCCGCCCATCCCATCTCGCACCAGCCATCCCTTGCAGCTTCCGGCGGCGGGTTGATGCTTGGTGCACTTGGACATGCCGGAGGCTGGCCCATTCCCGAAGGCGGATCCGCTGCCATAGCCGCCGCGATGGCAGAGGACCTCGTTGCACACGGCGGCGTTATCCACACGGACGCCCCGATCGACCGGCTCGAGGATCTTCCCGCAACCCGGGCAACTTTGCTGAACGTCGCTCCGCAGGGGCTGCTGAACATGGCCGGCGGCGCGCTTCCCGTGCGCTACCGCGGTGCTTTGGAATCCTTCAGGTACGGAAACGGCTCCTGCAAAGTAGATTTCATCCTCTCAGGACCTGTGCCGTGGGCGGCGAAGGAACTGGCTGACGCCGGAACCATTCACCTGGGCGGCACGCGGGCAGAAGTTGCACGCTCCGAGAACGAAGTGAACGCCGGCAAGCACCCGGAGCGCCCATACGTCCTGGTGGCCCAGCAGTCCCGCTTCGACTCCAGCCGGGCGCCGGCGGGGCACCACACCCTCTGGGCCTACTGCCATGTCCCCACCGGGTCCACCCGGAACATGACCGAGGCGATCACCGCCCAGCTGGAGCGCTTCGCTCCCGGGTTCCGGGACTTGGTGGTGGAGTCGAAGGCCATCACGGCCGCGGGGCTGGCAAAGTACAACCGGAACTACGTTGGCGGAGACTTCAGCGCGGGCACCATGGACATGCTGAACCTCGTGCAGAGGCCGGTTGTGTCGCGCGTCCCGTGGCGGACCCCGCTGCGCGGCGTCTACCTGTGTTCCTCTTCCACTCCGCCAGGACCGGGTGTTACGGGTATGCCAGGCTATTACGCCGCCAAACATGCCCTCCGCGACATGTTTGGCCTTTCGGTGCCCCGACTCGGCCTGGCTGCCACCTGAACGTGCCCCGGTTGCGCGGAAGGCGCGTCATGTGACAAGCCCAGCATTGAAGCGGGGGATAATGGCGCAATGGGGATATCAACAAAACTTTCTTTGGGCATCGCTGCCGTCATTCTCGGGACTTCGCTGGTTGCCTGTGACGACGGAAGGAGCGGCGCTGAAGAGGCTGCGGGGCAGTTGGCTGCCGCCGTCTCCGGACTCGATGTGGGCTCAGTGCCCTTTGACGGCAAGGATTCAGCAGCTGCCAATGACCAGCTGAAGAAAGTCTTTGCCGCGCTGGATCCCGCTAAGCCCGCCGTCGAAGCAGGCGAACTGGCCCTCGAGGGCGACAACGCATCAGTGCCCCTGAACTACACCTGGAACTTCGGCGGCACCGAGTGGAAGTACACCGTTTCAGCCAAGTTCAAGAAGTCCGGGGATAAGTGGCTCACGGTCTGGGACCCGGCCACCCTGGCACCGGACCTTGCCGACAGCGAGGTCCTGAGCAAAGGCTCACAGTCGCCCCAGCGGGCAGACATCCTTGGCCCCGGGGACGTACCCCTGGTGACCTACCGACCGGTGGTTAACGTCGGCATCGACAAGCCGCAGCTTGGTGCCGCCGATCCTGCTGATTCTGCTGCAAAGCTTGCTGCATTGGTAGGAGTGGACCCGGACGCCTACGTCCAGCAGGTCCAGGCTTCCGGCGCGGAGGCGTTCGTGTCTGCGATAACCCTGCGCGAAGAAGGCCGCACCATCACCGATGAGCAGATCGCGGCGATTCCCGGGGCGCGCGCCGTTCCCGCCTCGGTGCCCCTGGCCCCCAGCCGGACGTTTGCCCGCGCCGTGCTGGGTTCGGTGGGTGAGGCTACTGCCGAGCAGATTGAGGCATCCGAAGGTGAGCTGGCTCCGGGTGATGTGACAGGCGTCGGCGGCCTCCAGCAGCAGTACGACAAGCAGCTTCGGGGGACGGACGCCGTCGTTGTCCGTGCCCAGCGTGCCGACCTGACCAGGGAACAGATCCAGTCCGCCGCAACAGACCCCCGCCGGGTGCTCTTCGAAGTGAAGCCCACGCCGGGAACACCGCTGAAAACAACTCTGGATCCCAAGCTGCAGTCCCTGGCCGAGACCACCCTCGAAGGTGTGGGACCCGCCTCCGCAATTGTTGCGCTCCGCCCTTCCAGCGGCGCCGTCCTGGCGGCCGCATCAGGCCCGGGAAGCAACGGCTACAACACGGCCATGCTTGGCCAGTACGCCCCCGGATCCATCTTCAAGATGGTGGACTCGCTGGCGATGTTCCGCAACGGACTGAACCCTGAGTCGACAGTGGAATGCACCCCCACGTTGGCGGTGGACGGACGGACCTTCAAAAACGCGGAAGGGTACCCCGAGGGCTCCCTGGGATCGGTGACCCTTCGCGACGCTTTCGCACACTCCTGCAACACCGCCTTCATTGCCGCCCGTGACACCGTCTCCCAAGGGCAGCTGGAGGATGCCGCGATGGCCATGGGACTTGCGGTGGAAGCACCCACCCTCGGCGCCGACGCCTTCCTGGGCTCCGTCCCCGGCGAAGCCGCCGGCACCGAGCACGCTGCGTCTATGATCGGCCAGGGAAAGGTGCTGCTCTCGCCCCTGGCAGCTGCCATGATGGCGGGCTCCGTGGCCAAGGGCGCACCGGTTGCGCCGCAGCTGGTCCTGAACCCCGACGCCGGTGCCGCCGCTGAGGGAACAACCAGCGGCTCAACTGCTCCCGCTGCCCAGCCGTCCGCTACAGCCTCCGCGGAGGCGCCGTCCCAGGCGTCGGACAAGCCCATCACTCCTGAAGAGGCAACACTGCTGGCAGACATGATGCGCGCCGTTGTAACGTCCGGGCACGCCGGTTTCCTCTCCAGCGTCCCCGGGGCTCCGGTGGGGGCCAAGACCGGCACTGCCGAGTTCGGTAATGAGAATCCGCCCAAGACCCACGCCTGGATTGTGGCTGTGCACGGTGATCTTGCCGTCGCCGTGTTTGTTGAGGACGGCGGGCTGGGGGCAACAACATCCGGGCCGTTGCTGCAGAAATTCCTCACGGCTGCCGGCTAGAGTCTGCGGTGGATGCCCGGCTTCCGGGCCATTCAGGCAGCGGTATGTGCCAAAAACTGCGCTGCCGGGGCATGGGAAGATGGAGTACGTGGCCCATATTGACGTATCCGGTATCGATTACTTCCTCTCCGATGGCACACAGCTGCTCAACGGGGTGACCTTCAAGGTTCCGGACGGCACCAAGACCGCCCTTATCGGCCCCAACGGCACTGGTAAAACAACGCTGTTCCGGATCATCGCCGGGGACCTGGTTCCGGATGAAGGCGTGATCGGACGCTCCGGGAACATGGGCATCATGCGGCAGTTCGTGGGCCAGGTGCGGGACGGGTCCACTGTCCGCGACCTGCTGGTGTCCGCGGCGCCGCCGGCCCTCGCCGCAGCTGCCCGTGAGGTGGATGAGGCCGAGCTGGCCATGGTGGAGGACGACGACGAACCAAGCCAGATGCGCTACGCCCAGGCCATCGTGGACTGGGGAGACGCCGGTGGTTACGACGTCGAGACCGTTTGGGACGAAGTGTGCATGGCTGCGCTGGGACTGCCCTTTGACCGCGCGCAGCACCGCCCGGCGTCGACACTTTCCGGCGGCGAGCAAAAGCGGCTGGTGCTGGAGGCACTCTTTGCCGGACCCGACGACCTGCTGCTGCTGGATGAACCGGACAACTACCTGGACGTACCCGGGAAGCGCTGGCTCGAGGACAAACTCAACGAATCGAAGAAAACGGTCTTCTTCATCAGCCACGACCGCGAACTGCTGAACAACGCGGCGGGGCGCATTGTCACGCTGGAACCGGGCATTAACGGGGCGGGGGCCTGGATCCACGGCGGCGGCTTCGGCTCCTACGTGGAGGCGCGGGCGGACCGGAACGCCCGCTTCGAGGAACTGCGCAAGCGGTGGGACGAGGAGCACGTCAAGCTCAAGGAACTCGTCAACATGTATAAAAACAAGGCCGCGTTCCGGTCCGATATGGCCAACCGCTACCACGCAGCCCAGACCCGCCTGGCGAAGTTCCTGGAAATGGGGCCGCCTGAGGCGCTGCCCATCGAGCAGAACGTGCAGATGCGGCTGAAGGGCGGGCGGACCGCCAAACGCGCGATCGTGGCCGAGAAGCTCGAGCTCACCGGGCTGATGAAGCCGTTTTCCACAGAGGTATGGTTTGGTGACCGGGTGGGTGTCCTGGGATCCAACGGCTCGGGCAAATCGCACTTCCTGCGGTTGCTTGCCACCGGCGGCACCGATCCGGAACGGGAGCACCTGCCGGTCTCCGATGTGGAGATCGCCGAAGTGCCGCACGAGGGCACCGTGAAACTCGGCGCCAGGATCCGTCCCGGGTTCTTCGCCCAGACCCACGTCCGGCCGGACCTCCTCGGCAAGACGCTGCTGGAGATCCTGCACCGCGGCGACGAACACCGGTCCGGCCTGGGCCGTGAGGCAGCAGCCGGGGCATTGGACGGCTACGGGCTGGCAGGCCAGTCGGAGCAAAAGTACGAGTCCCTTTCGGGCGGCCAGCAGGCCCGGTTCCAGATCCTGCTCCTGCAGCTCAGCGGGGCCACCCTGCTCCTGTTGGATGAGCCTACGGATAACCTGGACCTGCACTCGGCCGAGGCCCTCGAACGGGCCATCGACCACTTTGAAGGCACCGTCCTGGCCGTGACACACGACCGCTGGTTCGCCAGGACCTTTGACCGCTTTCTGGTGTTCGGTTCCGACGGCAAGGTGTACGAGTCCGCTGAACCCGTGTGGGATGAGAAGCGCGTGGCGCGCGCCCGCTGACCCCCGCTCTCATCAGCAGTTGAGCAGTCCATCGAAGACAACTCTGTGGAAGTAGTGAATGAATGAGCATAAATACCGGAACGGCACAGCATGCCGGTCTGAAGGCAGCAGCCGCCGCGACGTTAGTTGTTTTCGGCATCAACGGTCTGGTGTTCGCCAGCTGGGCGGCGCGGATTCCTGCGGTCACCGAGACCCTGGAGATCACCTCCGGCCAGATGGGCACCCTGCTGCTCTGCACCGCCGTCGGCTCATTACTCGCCCTGCCGACCGCCGGCTGGGTAGTGGGCAGGATCGGCACCGCCAACGCCGTACGCTTCGGCGGACTCCTGGCCTCAGCGGCCGGTGTGGGCATTGCGCTGTCCCTGGCCGCGGCCTCCATTCCGGGCACTGCCATCGCCCTGTTCTTCTTTGGCATCGCGATAGGCCTGTGGGACGTTTCGCAGAACATTGAAGGGGCCGACGTCGAACACAAACTTCGGCGCACCATCATGCCCCAGTTCCACGCTGCCTTCAGCGGCGGAGCTTTCGTGGGTGCCCTCATCGGGGCCGGGCTTTCGAACCTTGGCGTTGGACTGCCGGTGCACCTGCTGGTCATCGCGGGCATCGTGCTGCTGGTGACCCTGACCGTTCCGCGCTACTTCCTGCCGCACACGACAACACCTGCCCCGGTCGACGGTGAGCCGAAAGCTGTCAAGGGCCCTTCGGCCTGGCGGGACGGCAGGACCCTGCTCATCGGTGTCGTTGTCCTTGGCGCCACCCTGACCGAGGGCGCGGGCAATGACTGGATCGCCAAGGCATCCGTTGACGGCCTGGGCACCTCCGAATCGACCGGCGCCCTGATGTTCGCCCTCTTTGTCCTCGCAATGACCGCCATGCGGTTCCTTGGGGGAAACGTTATCGACAAGTACGGCCGCGTCGCCGTCCTCCGCGCCAGCATGGCAGCAGCCGCCGCCGGCCTTTGCCTGTTTGTGCTCGCCGGCAACGTGTGGCTGGCTGCTGTGGGCGCCGCGCTTTGGGGCGTAGGAGCAGCATTGGCCTTTCCCATGGGGATGTCGGCGGCTGCCGACGACCCCCGGCACGCAGCGGCGCGGGTCTCGGTGGTTTCGACCCTCGGATACATCTCATTCCTGGCCGGGCCGCCCCTCCTGGGATACCTGGGCGACCTCACGGGAATCCACCTCGCACTGCTGGCGATCCTTGCGCCGATCCTCGTCGCCCTGCTGCTGGCCGGTGCCGCCAAGCCGTTGACCACCAAGTAACCGCATTACCCGAAGTACGGGCTGGCATGCGCGCCGAGATGGCCCCCACCGGAGGCAGCCACGGCGGTAGGGTGAGGGCATGCACGGGAAATGGCGCAGGGGCCATCAGTGGATCAGCCGGACAGACAGATACCTCGTACGGCATGTATCGAGGTTGCCCGGCGGAAACCACGACGTCTTCTTCCGCCGGCTGTCCGCTTCTGCGAACCACGGAAAACTTTGGATGGGCGTCGCTGCCGTTCTTGCCACCTCCCCCGGCATGCCCCGACGCGCTGCACTTCATGGACTTCTGGCACAGGCGGTGGCTTCTGCTGTTACCAACGGAATCTTCAAGACCCTCTTGCCCCGGGCCCGCCCGCTGCCCGAACATCTTCCGGTGTTCCGGTTCGTGCATCCCCAGCCGCGCAGTTCGTCCATGCCATCGGGCCACTCGGCTTCTGCCGTGGCGTTCGCCGTGGGCGCGGGACTGGTGAAGCCCGCTCTGGGGGCTGCACTGGCCCCTGCGGCGCTGGGAGTGGCGTACTCCCGGGTTCATACCGGGGCGCACTGGCCCTCGGACGTGATCTTCGGATCGGCGTTGGGTGCCGGCGCGGCGCTGCTGACCCGGCGGTGGTGGCCCGTCCGCCCGCCCCTGCCTCCAACGGCCAGGACCTGGACCACAGCGCCCCAACTGCCTGAAGGTGATGGGCTGGCGGTCGTGGTCAACACGCTGGGCGGCTCTTTCAAGGAGGAGACAGCTGCCGCACTTCTACAGGTATTCCCCAAGGCGTATGTAGAGACCGTGCTGCCGGACGAAAACCTGGTGGCGGCCATCCACGAGATCGCGGGCCACCCCGGAACCCGTGCACTGGGCGTCTGGGGCGGGGACGGTACGGTGGGAGCCGCGGCGGCCGTGGCCGTCGAACGGGCCATCCCACTGCTCGTCCTGCCTGGCGGAACCCTGAACCACTTTGCCCGCGACGCCGGCACGGGGAGCCTCAAGGAAGCCCTGTCGGCCTCATCGAAGGGTGCAGCGGCGCAGGCCGACGTCGGAACAGTCACGGTTGAACGGGGGCTGGAGGGAAAGCCTGAGACAGCGGAACTGATCATGCTGAACACCTCCAGCGTCGGCCTGTATCCCGATTTTGTCCGCCGGCGGCGTCAACTGCAGCCCGCCTTGGGGAAACCCCTTGCCGGAGTAGTGGCGATGTTCCGTACGTTCACGGTGGGCAGCCCCACCACTTTGACGGTGGACGGCAGGCTGCACAAAGTCTGGATCGCGTACGTGGGCCGGGGGCGGTACTATCCCCGGGACCATGCCCCGCTGCTGCGGCCGGTCATGGACGACGGCATCCTGGACGTCCGCCTGATCACCGCCGATGAGTCTTTCGCCCGGCTGCGCCTGCTGTGGTGTGTACTGACAGGCACGGTGGCCACCTCAAAAATCACCCACTTGGCAGAGGCAGAGGAGGTGCACATCGAAGCAGGCGGGTCACCGATGACGCTGGCGGTCGACGGCGAGGCTTTGGTTGGCGTGCGCAGCGTGACCTACCGGGTGCTGCCCCGGGCCCTCACCTACTACTCCCCCCGCCCCTGACAGTTTTCCTTCCTGAATGTTCCTGACCGGAGTCACTTCCGGGGACCACCCTGGTTTACCCCTGAATCATCCCTGAGAGCGCCGAAAAGGGGGCCGGGCATCGGTACCGTGGTGGATATACAAGCGTCCCAACATCTGCCGCAGCCGCGCGCTGCCGTCCAAAAGGAACAATCCATGATTGAGGCAAAAGGCCTGACCAAGGTTTACGGGGGAAAAACCGCCGTGGCAGGGGTCAGCTTCACCGTCCAGGCAGGGCAGGTCACTGGCTTCCTTGGCCCCAATGGCGCCGGAAAATCGACCACCATGCGCATGATCATGGGGCTGGACCGGCCGACGTCTGGCTCCGTCACCGTAAACGGGCGGCCGTACGCAGAGCACAAGGCGCCGCTGCATGAGGTGGGCGCACTGCTGGACGCCAAGGCCGTGCACACCAGCCGCAGCGGCTACAACCATCTGCTGGCCATGGCCGCCACGCACGGCATTTCCAAGACACGGGTCAGGGAAGTCATCGAAATGACCGGACTGGAAGCGGTGGCCCGCAAGAAGGCCGGCGGCTTCTCGCTCGGCATGGGCCAGAGGCTGGGCATCGCTGCGGCACTTTTGGGTGATCCCCAAACGCTTATCCTGGACGAACCGGTCAACGGCCTGGACCCGGAGGGGGTCCTGTGGGTCCGCAACCTCGTCCGGTACCTCGCCAACCAAGGCAAGACGATCTTCCTTTCTTCCCACCTCATGAGCGAGATGGCACAGACCGCGGACCACTTGATAGTCATCGGGCGCGGGCGGATTATTGCCGATGCCCCGGTCAAGGACATCATCGCCGGAACCCGGCAGACCAGGACGCTGGTGCGCACCAGTGCAGCCCTGCAACTGTCCGCCCTGCTGGCCGGCGACGGCGTCACGGTGGACCAGAGCGAGCCGGAAACCCTCGAAGTCACGGGAATGGACTCACGGGGCATCGCCCGGATCGCCCTGGACAACGGCGTCCTCCTCTACGAACTCACTCCGCAGGTGTCCTCCCTTGAAGACGCATACTTCGACCTCACCAAGGACGAAGTGGAATACCACTCACACCTGGCCAGCGGCCCCGCAGTGTCTGCCCCGGCTGTGGCAGGAAAGTAAGGATGAGCACCATGACTGAGACCCGAACCGGGCCCACCCGTTCCTCCGCCGGCACCAAAGGCGTGTCCTTCGGCGGCGTCCTGCGGTCCGAATGGATCAAGCTTTGGTCGCTGATGTCCACCCGCATCCTGCTGCTGATGACGTTGGCAGCCATCATCGGCATCGGCGCGCTGGCCGTCCTGATCCGTTACACCTACCTGGAGGAGACAGCGCGCAGCGCCAGGGAGCAGGGCCAGACGATGACCCCCGAAATGCTTGAGGCATCCTTCCCCCCGGGTTCGGGCTTCGACCTTTACAACCTGCCCAACGCCGGGCTCCAGATCGGCATCCTGATCCTCGGGTCACTGGCAGTGCTCTTCATGTCCTCCGAATACGCCACCGGCATGATCCGCTCCACGATGAGCGCCGTCCCCCGGCGCACGCCGGCCTTTGTGGCTAAGGCGATCATCCTTGCTGCTATCTCCTACGTGATCACCACCATTGCCGGAGCGGCCACCTTCCTGATCGCCATGCCGGTGTTTCAGGGCATGGGCTTTGACCTCGACTGGACCACGGAGGGCGTGCTCTACAGCATCTTCACCGGTGGTCTGTACGTAGCCGGGGTTGCCTTGATAGGCCTTTCCCTGGGAACCTTGCTGCGCAACTCCGCCGGTGGCATCACCGTCCTGGTGGCAATGTTCTTCGTCCTGTCCATCGCAGCCGGCTTCATGACCCTTATCCCCGGTGACTTCTGGAAGTACGTTCCGCAGTACATTCCCAGCGAGGCCGGCGGGCGCTTCCTTTCGATTGGCCACACCGACGGCGTGATTGATCCCTGGCACGGCGGGCTGATCTTCCTCGGCTACGTGCTGCTGTTCCTGGTCCCGGCATTGATCGTGTTGAAGAAACGCGACGTTTGACGGGCCAGGATTCTCCCTCAGGCTTCCCGTACAGGAAAGGCTATGCAGGTGGCGTGCGGGCGGGTTGGATAGTTCCATGAGCAAGCATGTTCCCCACCCGGACCACGACCGCGGCCTCGAGTTTGATCTGTCCACCATCATGAGCCGACGGTCGCTGGGCATGTTCTTCGGTGCGGGCGGGGCTGCCGCTGCTTTGGCCGCCTGCACTCCCGGCGGATCCCCCGGCACTGCGACGTCCTCCGCCGCCCCTGGAACCGCTGCCGCGTCCGGTGCCCCGGCGGCCGGCGGAACTGCGGCCGGGGCCTCGCCGTCGCCCAGCCTGACCCGCGCCATCGCCGAGTGCGGCGTGGAGATACCGAAGGAAACAGCCGGACCCTTTCCGGCCGACGGCTCAAACGGACCAAACCTGCTCGAAGCCTCGGGAGTCGTCCGGCGGGACATCGCGTCCAGCTTCGGGACGGGAACCGCCAGGGCTGAAGGCGTACCGCTGGCCTTCACCCTGACGCTGCTGGACAACGCCAACGGCTGCGTTCCACTGGCCGGCGCCGCCGTGTACGCCTGGCACTGCGACCGGGACGGCAGGTACTCGATGTACGATCCCGAACTGTCCAGCGAAAACTATCTCCGGGGCGTCCAGGAAGCAGACGCAAACGGACAGGCCACCTTCACCTCCATCTTCCCGGGCGCCTACCCCGGGCGCTGGCCGCACATTCATTTTGAGGTGTTCGAGTCCATGCGCAATGCGACGGCTGCAGGGCAAGTGCTGGCCGTTTCGCAGATCGCGCTGACCAAAGCGGCGTGCGACGACGTTTACTCCACCCCCGGCTACGAGGCCAGCCGGCGCGCCATGGGCCGCTCCAGCCTCCAGCAGGACAGCGTGTTTCGAACCGACGGCGGCATCTACCAGCTCGCCACCATGGCAGGATCAGCCGCAGCAGGCTACACGGCAGGGCTGAACGTCACCATCTAGACTCGGGACCATGCCTTCCTCCGCTGCAGACCACATCCAGGACCTTGGCGCTTACGTCAGCGCATCGCCGTCGAGCTTCCACGCCGCGCATGAGGCGGGCCGCCGGCTGGTGGAGGCGGGGTTTGCCCGCCTGGATGAGCTGCACACCTGGGACGGCGGCGCAGGCTCGTTCTTCATCACCCGCGACGGTGCGCTGATCGCCTGGGTTGTACCCGAAGGTGCCGGACCCGCCAATGCGTTCAACATCCTGGGGGCGCACACCGATTCGCCGTCCTTTAAGCTCAAGCCCAAGCCCACTACCGGTGCGCATGGCTGGCTGCAGGCAGGAGTGGAGGTGTACGGCGGGCCGCTGTTGAACTCCTGGCTGGACCGGGAACTGCAGCTCGCCGGGCGGCTGGTGATGCTCGACGGTTCCGAGCACTTGACGGCCACCGGGCCCATGCTTCGCTTCCCGCAGCTGGCCATCCACCTCGACCGGACCGTCAATGACGGACTGACACTGGATAAGCAGCGCCACATGAATCCGGTGTGGGGACTCGGAAACCCTGGTGACTTTGACCTGCTCGCTGTGCTGGCGTCCCACGTTCCCGGCGTCTCACTGGATCCTGCCCGGATCGGCGGGTACGACGTCGTCATCGCAGACACGCAGGCCCCTGCGGTTTTCGGCGGGAATGGGGAGTTCTTCGCGTCAGGGCGGTTGGATAACCTTTCCGCCACGCATGCCGGGCTGGTGGCTCTTATCGAGCATGCTTCCTCTGATGCTGCCCCTGCAGCCGCCGGTGCGCCGATCGCTGTGCTTGCCGCCTTCGACCACGAGGAGATTGGCTCCAACTCACGCTCCGGGGCATGCGGGCCCATCCTGGAGGATGTGCTGGTGCGCATATCCGATGGGCTCGGCGCCACGGCGAGCCAGCGCCGGCAGGCGTTGGCGGCGTCGTTCTGTGTATCAGCGGACGCGGGGCATGCTGTCCATCCGAATTACGCCGAACGGCACGATCCCGCCAACCATCCGGTGCTCAATGGCGGCCCCCTGCTGAAGATCAACGCCAACCAGCGGTACGCCACGGATGCCAAAGGGGCCGCTTTTTGGGCCCGGCTTTGCGGGGAAGCGGGCGTGCCGTACCAGGAGTTTGTGTCCAACAACTCCGTTCCTTGCGGCTCCACCATCGGCCCGCTGACGGCTGTGCGCCTGGGAATCCGGACGGTGGACGTGGGTGTTCCGCTGCTTTCCATGCACTCGGCACGCGAACTGTGCGGAGTGGAGGACCCGTGGCGGCTGGCGGCCGTGACCGGGCTGTTTTACCGGACGGCTTTTTAGCCGGCACTCCGGGGCGCCATGGCGCTTGCGTGGGTTTTCCACATAGCCGCCTTCGTTCTGCTGCGTGAGGAACCATGGCCGATAGTCTTGAGTCAAGCGCGAATCGCCTATTCGGTCCAAATGCACTAAGATATTGAAGTCTGTGCTGCGTCCCGCCTCCGTTCTGGCGGCGGGGCACCGCATGGCATCGCAAATGAACCTCCTGTTACGGAAATGCCGTAACCGCTTAGCCCAAAGGAGGTGGGTTCACATATGCGTCCTTACGAATTGATGGTAATCATCGACCCCGAGGTCGAAGAGCGTACCGTTGAGCCGTCGCTTCAGAAGTTCCTGAATGTCATCACCACCGATGGTGGAACCATCGAAAAGGTTGACATCTGGGGCCGTCGCCGACTGGCTTACGAAATCAAGAAGAAGTCCGAAGGTATCTACGCCGTGGTGAACTTCACCGCCAAGCCGGAAACCGCCAAGGAACTTGACCGCCAGCTGTCTCTTAACGAGACCATCATGCGCACCAAGATCACCCGCCCCGAAGAGCAGAAAGTTGTTGCTGAGTAACTTCGGCCCAACTTTCATTCTTTACCCCGCAGGAAACGCACTCTTCACCCAGGATCGAACAAGGAGGCAGTAGATGGCAGGCGAGACCACCATTACGGTCATCGGTAACCTCACCAATGACCCGGAATTGCGGTTCACACCGTCCGGTTCGGCAGTAGCGAACTTCACCATCGCTTCCACCCCCCGCACCTTTGATCGCCAGTCCAACGAGTGGAAGGACGGGGAAACCCTGTTCCTCCGCGCCGCGGTGTGGCGTGAAGCGGCCGAGAACGTTGCCGAGTCCCTTACCAAGGGCATGCGCGTGATTGTGACCGGACGCCTGAAGAGCCGTTCCTACGAAACCAAAGAAGGCGAAAAGCGCACCGTCATCGAGCTTGAGGTCGACGAAATCGGCCCAAGCCTGCGCTACGCCAATGCCAAAGTCACCCGCACCCAACGCTCCGGCGGGGGTGGCCAGGGCGGCTTCGGCGGCGGCAACAGCGGCGGTGGCTTCGGAGGAGGCAACTCTGGTGGAAACCAGGGCGGCAACTCCGGCGGAGGCTGGGGCGGCGGCAACCAGCAGGCTGCACAGGATGACCCTTGGGCAACGCCCGGGGTTTCCAGCGCAGGCGGCTGGGGCAACGGCCCCGATTCCGAACCTCCCTTCTAACAACCAATAAGGGCCCGGCGCCGGGACCACCGAACGTGCTGCAAGGCACCAGGGTGGCTGCCGTCGCCGGACCACCACCATCCCGTGGATCAATATCCACGGGCTCCCTAGAATAGGAGCTCCACGATGGCTAAGGCTGAACTCCGTAAGCCCAAACCAAAGTCCAACCCCTTGAAGGCCGCTGACATCACTGTCATCGACTACAAGGACGTAGCATTGCTGCGCAAGTTCATCTCCGACCGCGGAAAGATCCGCGCCCGTCGCGTCACTGGCGTCACGGTGCAGGAACAGCGCAAGATCGCACAGGCAATCAAGAACGCCCGCGAAGTTGCCCTGCTGCCTTACTCCGGCGCTGGCCGCGGCTAAGGAAGGGATTAACTAACATGGCAAAGCTCATTCTGACCCACGAAGTAACCGGTCTCGGTGCTGCCGGCGATGTTGTAGAGGTCAAGGACGGTTACGCACGTAACTACCTGCTCCCCCGCAACTTCGCCCTGACCTGGTCCAAGGGTGGCGAGAAGCAGGTTGAGTCCATCAAGGCTGCCCGCGCCGCCCGCGAGCACGCTTCCCTGGAAGACGCTCAGAAGCAGGCTGCTGCACTTTCCTCCAAGCCGGTCAAGCTCGTTGTCAAGGCTGGCGAGACCGGACGCCTGTTCGGCACCGTCAAGCAGGGCGACGTCGCTGACGCTGTTGAGGCCGCTGGCCTTGGCCGCATCGACAAGCGCAAGGTTGAACTGCCGGCACACATCAAGTCCGTCGGTTCCTACCAGGCTAACGTCCGTCTGCACGACGACGTTGCTGCTGTGATCGAACTCGACGTAGTCGCAGGCAAGTAGTTTCAAGCTGCACCAAGACCCCCGTTGCCGGTTTCCGGCAGCGGGGGTCTTTTGTCTGCTCCCTTCGCCGATGCATCTGCCTGACCTTGCGGCCCCACGGGCCTCGAGGATGCCGTGCGGCGGGCCCGGTGCCGTTTCCTGCCCGGAAGAGGTGCCACAAGAGCGGCGGTGTGCCGGCCACCGCCGGTGATACCCTGCAGCGGTGAGTTCACCTTTACCGCGCAGCCGCCCCTTCCATCAGGTTGACGTCTTCTCCACTCAGCCGTACCGCGGCAACCCGCTCGCGGTGGTGGCAGACGCCGAGGGACTGACAGCGGATCAGATGCAGCAGTTCGCCAATTGGACCAACCTGTCCGAAACAACATTCCTGCTTCCCCCCACTGACCCCCGTGCGGACTACCGCGTACGGATTTTCACTGGGAGTGAGGAGTTTCCGTTTGCCGGACATCCAACGCTTGGTTCCGCTCACACCTGGCTCGAGACCGGCGGCGTGCCCCAATCCGAGGCCTTCGTGGTGCAGGAGTGCGGTGCCGGTTTGGTGCGGGTGAAGCACGACGGCGGCCGGCTGGCCTTCGCGGCCCCGCCCCTCACCCGCTTCGGCCCCGTGGCGGGGGAGCTTCGCAGCCAGCTGGCCGCGGGCCTGGGCATTGCCGAATCTGACATCCTTGATGCCTCCTGGCTGGTGAACGGCCCCGAGTGGATCGGCGTGCTGCTTAAATCCGCGGAGCAGGTACTGTCGGTCAGACCCGACTATGCCGCAATGGGCGAGCTGAAAGTGGGAGTCGTGGGAGCGCACCCACCTGGAGCTGAAGCCGACTTTGAAATCCGCACGTTCCTCCCCGGCGACTCCATGATGGAGGACCCCGTTACCGGCAGCTTCAATGCCGGCGCAGCGCAGTGGCTGATCAACAGCAACAGGGCGCCGAAAGAGTATGTAGCGGCACAGGGAACCGTACTGGGCAGGGCAGGACGTGTTCACGTCAGGGCCTACGACGGCGGTATCTGGATAGGTGGACATTCCACAGCCTGCATCCGGGGATCGGTGCTGCTCTAGCGGACGCCCGGGAATAGTCCGGGAACCTGACCGGTTCAGTAGGTAGATGCATATGCATGTACGATGAAATGAACCAGCAACAGGAGAATGCCATGGAAACCCGCCGCATCACAGTCCTTTCCGCCGGACTCGGCGTACCGTCATCGAGCCGCCTGCTGGCAGACCAGCTGGCTGCGTCGGCAGAACGGGAGCTGGGCGGCGCCGGCTTCAGCGTGCAGGTGGACGTTGTGGAACTCCGCGACCTGGCCGTGGACATCGCCAACAACTTTGTTACCGGGTACGCGGCTCCCCGCCTGGCGGAGGTCATTGCCGGCGTAGAGGCCTCGGACGGAATCATCGCAGTGACGCCCGTCTTCAGTGCGTCCTACAGCGGCCTCTTCAAATCGTTCATCGACGTGCTGGATCCCAAGTCCCTGGACGGCAAAGCGGTACTGCTGGGTGCTACCGGCGGCACCGACCGTCACCAGATGGTCCTCGATTACGCTCTGCGGCCGCTGTTCAGCTATCTGCGCACCCGGGCGGCCGCCACAGGCGTCTTCGCAGGGCCGCAGGACTGGGGCGCTGCGGCCGACGGCGGCTCCGGCCTTGCCGAACGCATCAACCGGGCGGCGGGTGAGTTTGCGCGCCTGCTGGAAGGACCTCAGCCCGAACGGAAGCCGGCCCCGATGGAGTCGCTGCCGTTCGAACAGCTTCTGGCGGGTATTTCCGGAACCCGCTGACCTGCCGCCGAACTTTCGGGCACTGCCGGACGTTATGCGGGCATGAAGTGTCCTGTGGATTCCGTGGAACTGCTCATGACCGAACGCAGCGGGGTGGAAATTGACTACTGCCCCCAATGCAGGGGCGTATGGCTGGACCGGGGGGAGTTGGACAAGATCCTGGACCGCGCTGCGGACACCTTGCCGGGTCCCGCCCCGGTCCCGCCGGCAACCCCGGTACCCGGACTGGCACCTCCGCCCCTGTATCCCGGCTACGAACCGCGCGGGGAGCAGCGGGGCTACGATGACCGCCGGTACGGCAAGGACCACGACAGGGACCATGACCGGCGGCGCCACAAGAAGAAGGACGGCTGGCTGGGGGAAATGTTCGACTTCTAGGTCGGGCCGGCAGGGACGCGGCCCATCATAGGAAGGCGCGGGGTAGGTGCCGGCATCCCTCAGTCGTCCAGTAGTTCGATGAACTCCCGGGCCTGCTTCGGGGTGATGTCCGAGTGCCGCGTCAGGGCGGTTACCGCAGCTTCGGTGTCCCCGCTCCGGGCAAGCGTGCGGATTCTGCCGTAGATCTCGTCATTAAGCATGTTGCTGCTGACTTCACGGGTCACATCACCCTTACTGGCAATGGCGCGGTAGCGGTAGGGGAAACGCTGCGGTTCTTCGTCCTCGTCATCCTCGACAGCGGCAGGAGGAGCTTCGGCGCCCCGGTAGGGCTGGGGATGGGCTGCCAGGGCTCCAACGGCGTCCCGGGCCGCCCGCAGGCCCTCTCCGGTGCTCTCGTAGTACAACTTGATGGCCGCCATCGCCTGGCCCTGGGCGATCAGGGCATACAGCCTCCGGTGCTCCTCCTCGGAAAGTCTGGCAGCGGAAGTCCGCGCGAGCTCAGCGGGCGTAACCGCGGGCGCTGCCGGTTCCGCGCTGCGGGCAGCCTTCCGCCTGTTCACGGCGCGGGCCGCAAGTGTTACCCCTGCAATGACTGCAAGGAGGATAAGGACGGGGGCCACTAGCGATTCCATTGTCTAAAGCCGTTCTATGTGCTTCCTGGCAGCAGCCAGATCTGTTTGCCTTGCCTGGGCGGAGTTCTGGCTCGGCTCCGTATTCCGTTCCAGGCGGGCGCGGGCGGCCGTGGCAGCCTGGACTTGGGCTGCGTAGTGCAGGGCTGAACGTTCCGCCAGGTCGCGCTGGTACTTTTCGGCCTCAGACATGCCCGCATCACGCGGGCTCAGGGCTGTGATAAGACCCCAAATGAGCGCCACCAAAACAATTGCCGGCAACAACACCAGCAGCAGTTCGCCCATGCATAGAGCTTATGCCACATCGAGGTTATCCACAGCAATATTCAGGGCTCTGCATGGAGGCGGGCGCAGGGGAGGGCCGGATCAGCTGCGGAAGATATGAGAGCCGCCACAGTGGCGGCGGCCGGCCCTGTGGACGCAGCCCGGAGACGCTATCCTTCCCCGCACCCGCAGCACAGGCTGTGGATGAAATTCCCGAAAAGAAATATTCTCTCCACATGCCTG
Organism: Arthrobacter sp. sptzw42; assembly: GCF_059089685.1. NCBI lineage: Bacteria > Bacillati > Actinomycetota > Actinomycetes > Micrococcales > Micrococcaceae > Arthrobacter > Arthrobacter sp. sptzw42. The sequence continues at coordinate 20,047 of NZ_JBNHEX010000008.1, read as the reverse complement.
CTGGCACGTTTCCGCAGCTCAGACGCATAAAAGGCGGCAAAGTTTTTTCGTTTCCACAGCTTTCCCCACAGGCTGTGCACAAGCTATGCCCGGTACTGCACAGGTTATCCACACCCTTCCCCGCATGCTGGCTTTGAGGGCCAAGCGAGTGCGGCTAGCGTAGCGGGGTACCTGTTTTTCGGTGGCTTGGAACGCCGCCGGGAGGGCGCAGGAGGATACACAGAGGACCGCTGCAGCCTGCAGGGATACCCCATTGTGGAAAACCTGTGGATAGTGGGGATAACTTCGGCGGAAGCCCACACACCGCGCGGGCAGCGCGGGGATTGTCGGACCCTGCTGGTAATCCTTGGCAGGTGGCCGAGCGCAGCTATTGCAGCGCAGACGCCTTAGCAGGATGGTTAGCACCGGGCACTTCGGTCCCCGGTACACATGGAGGACGGCAGCTTTGTCAGTAGCGCATCTGGACCCGATCGAAGCCACCCGCGGATCGGACGTGAGCCGGAAGCCTCCACAGGATATTCCCGCCGAGCAATCCGTCCTCGGCGGAATGATGCTGTCCAAGGACGCCATTGCCGACGTCGTGGAGATTCTCCGCGGCCAGGACTTCTACCGGCCTGCGCATGAAACCATCTATGAAGCCATCATCGACCTTTACGGCCGCGGTGAACCGGCTGACGCCGTCACGGTCTCCGATGAACTCACCAAGCGCGCCGAGATCAACCGGATTGGCGGCCCTGCCTACCTCCATGAGCTGATCCAGACTGTTCCCACTGCAGCCAATGCCGGCTACTACGCAGAGATCGTTGCTGAACGCGCGGTCCTCCGGCGCCTGGTCAACGCCGGCACCAAGATCGTGCAGCTGGGCTATGGCTCGGACGGCGAGGTGGAGGACCTGGTCAACCAGGCCCAGGCCGAGGTCTATGCCGTCGCGGAAAGGCGCACCGCAGAGGATTACGTGGTGTTGAAGGACGTCATGGAGTCCACGGTGGACGAAATTGAGGCGTCCGGCCACCGGGGTGAGGGCATGACCGGAGTCCCCACCGGTTTCTTCGAGCTGGACGAGCTTACCCACGGCCTCCACCCCGGACAGATGATCGTCATTGCCGCCCGGCCCGCTGTTGGTAAGTCCACGTTCGCCCTGGACTTTGCCCGCTCAGCGGCCATTAAAAACAACCTGGCCACCGTGATGTTCTCGCTCGAAATGGGCCGGAACGAGATTGCCATGCGCCTGCTCTCGGCGGAGGCAACCATCGGCCTGCAGGACCTCCGCAAGGGAACCATTAAGGACGAGCAGTGGTCCAAGATTGCCACCACCATGGGCAGGATGAATGACGCCCCCCTGTTCATTGATGACAGCCCCAACATGTCCCTGATGGAAATCCGCGCCAAGTGCCGGCGGCTGAAGCAGCAGCACGATCTCAAGCTTGTCATCCTCGACTACCTGCAGCTGATGAGCTCCGGCAAAAAGGTGGAGTCCCGCCAGCAGGAAGTTTCCGAGTTCTCCCGTGCCCTGAAGCTGCTGGCCAAGGAACTCCAGGTTCCTGTCATTGCCCTGTCCCAGCTGAACCGTGGCTCGGAACAGCGGTCAGACAAACGCCCCATGGTCTCGGACCTCCGTGAATCCGGCTCCATTGAACAGGACGCGGACATGGTCATCCTGCTCCACCGTGAGGACGTCTACGACAAAGAATCACCCCGCGCAGGTGAGGCCGACATCCTGGTGGCCAAGCATCGTAACGGGCCCACCAAGGACATCGTGGTTGCGTTTCAGGGCCACTACTCCCGTTTCGCCAACATGGCAGCCGACGCCGGCGGCGGAGGCTTCTGAGCCACGGCTGTCCTGCCGGTCTGCTGAGGACAGTTTTCGCCCTCACCCCTCAGCCGGGTGCGAGCAGGTGGTTCGGCAGCCGGTTGCCCGGCGCCGTTGCCCGAATTTCCAGCAGTTCGCGGGCATGGGCGTGGAGCCTCTTGTCCTCATCGCTGACAGGTACCCAGGCGGGAACCGGGACGGAGTTGCCTTCGTCGTCGCGCGCCACCATCACGGTGAGGCAATAGGTGGTGAGGTTCAGTTCGCGGCCTTTTGGATCGCCCGAGCGGACGTGGACGGCGATGTGCATGCCCTTCGTCCCCGTGTACACCAGGCGCGCTTCAACCTCCACAATGTGGCCGATCAGCAGCGGGCGGTAGAACCTGACGCCGCCCGAAAATACGGCCACAGTGTCCATCCCGCAATAGCGGGACGCGCAGACGTAGGCAGCCTCGTCAATCCACTTCATCACGATGCCGCCATGGACTTTTCCGCCCCAGTTCACGTCGGTGGGAGCGGCCATGAACCGCAGGGTGACCCGCTCGGCCGTACCCGCGGCGGTATATTCCTGCCGGTTCATAGCTTCCACGATCTGCTCGCGGATCTTCACCCGCGCCAACGCATGGTCCCGTTGCTCGATCTGACCTGGGGTGACAGGTTCGAACTGCTTGACCGGGATGGGCTTCCCGTCCTCCCCTACGGCTACAAAGATCACCACGCACTGGCTGCGCATGGTTGCCGGGCCACCCTTGGGGTCCCCTGAGGACACCACGGTCCTGATGTGCATGGACGAACGGCCGGTGTAGACGATAGTGGCTTCCACTTCCACCATGTCGCCGCTGTTAACGGGATCGGCGAAGTGGATGTTGCCCACGTAGGCAGTGACGCAGTAGGACTTTGCCCAACCCACGGCAGCTGCGTAGGCAGCCTTGTCCACCCATTCCAAAACCGTCCCGGCGTCTACGGAACCGCTGTGCCCCACGTCCATGGGGGCGGCCAGGAAGCGAAGGGTCACGGAGTTGGGGACGCCAGTCTCAGTCATGGTGCGATCTTACTGACGCCTCCGGTTACCCATCAGTTGGGCCTGCAACATTGCGGTCCAACAACAAATGCCCGCCCGCCAAGGGCGGACGGGCATTGCTGACCTGCTAAAGACGGTTCCGGAGATTCAGCCGGCGCGGGTATAGACGATGTCCGGCTGGGCGGGGAGCTCCATGCCCTCACCGATGAAGAAGCCGGGGTGCGGCGGCTGGTTGTAGGCGATGTTCTCGCGGGCAACCGAGAGGCGGTATACCGGATCATGCATCAGCGTACGGAGCCGGACGTCCGTGGCTGCGGAGGTGGTGTAGATCCGCAGCTCGGTGCTGTCCGCCGAGGGCCATGCCAGTTCCTCACGCCAGTCGCCCAGGAGGTCCGCCTGGATGGCCGGGTTCCCCTTGGTGCTGTTGTTCGTCTTGGCGCCGGCAGCCGTCAGCAGCCGGTCACTGGACTCGGTTTCCCAGTTCCACTTGGCAATGCTGGGCGTGCCGGTGTTGCCGGCGGCGTTCCAGTCGTGGTCCACAATTTCGCGCAGCAGGTCACCGTCCCACCACGCCAGGAAGTTGGCGGCTGGAATGCGGTTGGCGATCAGCTGGCCCTTAGCCGAGCGGAGCTCGCCGACAGGGGAATTCCAGGACGCGTCGCCGCCGATGGCCCAGCCCTCGGTGCCTGCGTGGCGGGGATCGATGTCTCCGGCGGCCGCCCGGCCGGTGTCCTTGGCAGCCGGAATGCTCCAGAGCACTTCACCTGTCCGCGAATCCCGGAACGTGGCACCCCTGTTTCCGCTTGAAGACATGTCCTCGTGGGCGGCGAAGGTTTCCAGCCCCGGGCGCGAGGGATCGAGGTCGCTGGTGTGGATGGCGTCGCCGTGGCCGAGGCCGGTGTTGTACAGCGGCTTGCCGTTGTCGTCGATGGTCATGGATCCGAAGACGAACTCGTCCTTCCCGTCGGCGTCAACATCGGCCACGGACAGGTTGTGGTTGCCCTGGCCCCGGTACTGTGCGCCCGCAGCATCCGAATCGAAGACCCAGCGCTTGGTGATCTTGCCGCCCACCAGGTCGTAGGTGGCCACCACGGCGCGGGTGTAGTAACCCCGGCTGAACATGATGGAGGGGTGCTCGCCGTCCAGGTAGGCCACGGCTCCAAGGAACCGGTCCACGCGGTTGCCGTAGGTGTCTCCCCAGGCTCCCACGTCGCCCCGTGGCGGGTCGTACTTCACGGTGTCCATCACGGTTCCGGTGGCGCCGTGGAAGACGGTCAGGAATTCGTCGCCGGTGAGCACGTAGCCGGTGCTGTTGCGGTGGTCGGCGCTCGGGTTGCCCACCACCGTGCCGGCCGCGTCCCGTGTTCCGTCCGCCGTCTTCATGGCCACTTCGGCCTTGCCGTCGCCGTCGAAGTCGTAAGCGAGCAGCTGCGTGTAGTGGGCGCCGGCCCTGATGTTCGGGCCCATATTGATGCGCCAGAGTTTGGTGCCGTCCATCTTGTAGGCATCCACGTAGACAGTGCCGGTGTAGCCTGCCTGCGAGTTATCTTTGGAATTGGACGGTGACCACATCTGGAGAACCTCGTAGGTTCCGTCGCCGTCCAGGTCCGCCACGCTCGAGTCGCCGGTGGAGTAGCTGTAGGGCTGGCCGTCCTTGGTGTAGTCGTCCGCGGGCTTGTCCAGCTTGATGGCAAGGTAGTCCCGGGCCAGCGGTGTGAACTCAGCCGTAAGCTGGTCCCCGCCGTTGCCCACGGTCTTGATGGCATACCTCGAGGCGGCGGTACCGGCGGGATCCAGGAAAGTGGTGCTGTTGCGGATCGGCTCATCAGTGAGCTGGACGCCGTCGCGGATGACATGGAAGCCAACCTGCTCCGGGTCAAGGCCCAGCATGCGCCAGCCCACCCGTACACCGTCACCGGTCAGCAGGGCCACGGGGGCGCGGTCCAGCTTCTCCATCTGGCGGTTGACGACGGTAACCTTTTCAGTCCCCACCACCGCCGATGGCGTGGATTCGCCGCCCTTGTTCACGGTGGTGACGCGGTAGTAGTACTTGATGGTGGTCAGCACCGTGTAGTCCGTGTAGTTGACCTCGGAGGCACGGCCTACATAGTCAAAGGGGCCGTCGGGGGAGGTGGACCGGTAGACCTGGTAGGCGGCAGCCCCGGAGACTTTCTGCCACTTGAGGGTGACACTGGTCTTTTCCACCGCTTTCACGTCCACCTTGCTGGTGGCAGCAGGGACCGGGGTGGTGGGATCCACCAGGGCGGTCTCCACGGTGTTGGACGGAACCGATTCCAGTCCTGTGCTGTCCAGCGCCGTAACGAAGTACTTGTACTTCAGTCCGGCAAAAGCAGTGGTGTCCTGGAAGGAAGCGGCGCTGACGTTTTCCGCGATCAGCTGTGGTTGAGCTTCAAAGGAGGCCTGGCGGAACACCTTGTAACTGGCGGCGTCTGCCACGGTGTCCCAAGCGAGGTCCACGGTGGGGGGTTCGGCGGCGGCGTTGACCGCCGCCGCGTGCAGGTTGGTCGGTCCCACCAGCAGCGGGGTAACCTCCAGGCCGTTGAGCCGCTGGCCGGAGCCGCTGATGGCCAGGTTCAGCTGGCCGTCGGATACCAGGACCTGGTTGATGATTTTGGTGGCCGAGGATGCCCTGCTGGAGGAGACCTGGCCGAAGGGCGTGCCCTCGGCGGCCACGTCGGTCCGGGTGGAGCCGATCCAGTCGCTGTGGTAGGTCTTCAGCGCGTAGGTGCCGTTGGGAACGTCGAGCTGGAATTCGAAGCTGGATCCGCTGAGGACGAAGTCACGCAGCAGGTTGCTGGTGACTGCGCCGCGGTCGCGGTCGCTGAGTACCGAGATGTCCTTGAAGCCGAAGCCCCGCTCGGGGGTGTAGGCCATGGTCCGGTTGACCTCGGTGTACCCGGCCTCAAGCGGTGCTCCCGCCGGCCCGAAGTCGAACTTGTACTTCGCCTGCTTGGTGGTCACCGGGAGGGTGTCGCTGGGCTCGGAGAGGCCCTTGCCGTTCATCGCTGCGACGCGCACGTTGTATGCCGTACCTTCAGCCAGCCCGGCCAGGTTGGCGGTGGGGACGGTCGCGGTGGTGGTGAGCTTGTAGGCGCTGTCCGGCTCGGAGGCCAGCTTGCGGTACACCTTGTAGATGTCCGCGCCATCAACATGCTGCCACTTCAGGAGTGCTCCCGCACTGGAAACACTGCCGGCCACCAGGCCCTGCGGCTTGGCCGGAACGGACGACGGCGGTGCCACTTCCTTCACGCGTGCAGCCAGCGGAAGGCCGAGCTGCTTCACTCCGCCGGCCACCAGGCGGGCGATCTGGATGGCGCCGTATTCCTGGAAGTGGGTGTTGTCCACCGTGCCGGTGGGTCGGTTGGGATAGACGCCTGCGTCGACATGGAGGAAAACGGACTTGGTGTCTTCCGGACCGATGGCGTCGTAGTAGGCGCGGCTCGAAGCTGAGAGATCAACCAAAGCCACGTTTTCCTCCGCGGCCAGCTCCTGCATCTTGGCCACGTACTCGGGGAAGCTGACCCGGAACTTGCCGGTGGCTTCGTCGTAGTCCCGGCGTCCCACCGGGGTGACCAGGACTGGTGTCGCTCCACGCTGGCGGGCCCCGCTGACGTACGTCCGGAGGTATTCCTTGTAGTCCGCGGGGGAGGCGTAGCGGTCATCGACGCCTATGGTGGCGTCGTTGTGGCCGAACTGGACCAGCAGGTAGTCGCCGGGGTTGATGACGCGCAGGATCTCGTCCAGCCGGCCCTGGCTAATGAAGTTTTTGGAGCTCCGGCCGCCAATGGCGTGGTTTTTGATAGAGACGCTGTCATTGAAGTACCGGTCGATCATCTGGCCCCACCCTGCCTGCGGAGCGAAGCCGGGGTCATAGGTCTGCACGGTGGAGTCACCGGCCAGGTAGACGCCGGGGTCAGTGGTGGCGGTCCGCGGAGCGCGGGCAGCGATGACCAGGGAGTTGATCCTGGCCGCTGTTCCGGTGAAATCGAGGTTGAGCTGGCCGTCCACCAGGGAGATCGGGAATTCCATTTCCAGGTACTGGCCGGCCGGCTTGTCCGTTGCCTGGACTTTGGCCATCTTCTCCGCGGTGATGGCGATGTTGGTGGCTTCGGCGGCGTCCCCGGCGATGAGCCTAACGGTGTAGTCACCGTTGGGCAGGTCCACCAAAAAGGAACTGCCCTGCGCCTGGACAAAGTCGGACCGCAATGGGTCCCCGGTGCCGCGGTCCGTGCCGGAGGTAACGGCGGTGTCCGTGAAGCCATAATTGGTGCCCGCCGAATACTGCGTATTGGCGGCAACGGGTGAGTAGCCTTCCGCCAGGGCACCGGGGCCGAAGTCGAATTTGAAGCCGCTTCCCACGGGCGGCAAGGCGGTATCGGCCTGAACTGTCGGAAGCCCGGTGAAGGCGATGGCGGCGGAAGCCACGGCAGCCGTAACGGCCTTCGCTCCGGCGGGCAGCCTGCGCTGTCGGGGTGGCGGTGCTTCCTGGGGCAGCGGGGTCACTGGCGGGGGTGTTTTCACGGACATCTCCTTCGATGAGCAGTGGCAAAGCGGTACCCAGGAAGGTTGTAACGATTCAAATCAGTAGCGGCGGAGACTGCTCTGCAGCTACTGCTTGATTCTCGGAGCGATTCGGGATGACTGAGACCTGGGAGGGGTGATGCAGCTCTCACTGCAGCACCCAAGGTTTATCAGCGCCGCGAACCTGCTGGCAAGCGTTTTCCCAACTTTCCCGAAAGATATTGGACGCGCTCATTCGAAGTTGTGCTTTTGGCCGCTCTGATTAACCCAGAACGACGGAGGGGCATCTTCGTGCCCATCCGCCGTCGTTCGCGATCGGAAACCTGAGGCCCGGGTCAGGCCAGGACGGCCAGCTTCGAGTTGCCGCGGCCAAACACTGCACGGTCAACAGAGAAGCGCCCTGCACCGGTCAGCGCCAGGGCGAAGGCTGCCGCTGCGAAGAGCAGGACCAGTTCATAGCCGCCGTTTGCGGCGAACACTCCAGCTGAGGCATGCACCAGGAACAGGGCGCCCAGCATGTCCAGCGCCAGGAGTGCGGCCACCACACGGGTGAGGACACCGAGGATCAGTGCGATTCCGCCTCCCAGTTCCAGGACGGCAACGGCCGGTGCGGCAATTTCCGCTGCCGGAACTCCCATTTTGGCGAATGAGGCCTGCGTGCCAGCGATGGTCCATTCAGAGAACTTCTGCCAGCCGTGGGCGGCGAAGAGGAAGCCCAGGACAATCCGGAGGACGGTGACAGCGGTGGTGGTAAGTCGTGACTGTTTCATAAGACCTTAGTCTTCCGTGCTAATAGTTGAAGCGTCAACTAATTGCTTCATATTGTGGTCTTTGTCATGCCGTGCCATGCTCCGCAGGTAGCCCATTAGGCTGGCGGGGTGCCCCAATTACCTGCCCCGGCGCCAGCCGCACCACCGAAGGGACATGCCCGCGAAATCCTTCGGCTGGCTGTTCCGGCCTTTGGCGCGCTCGTTGCCGAACCGCTGTTCCTGCTGGCTGATTCGGCGATTGTTGGCCACCTTGGCGTGGCGCAGCTGGCAGGAGTGGGGCTGGCGTCGGCAGTGCTGCATACTGCCGTCGGCCTGATGGTTTTCCTCGCGTATTCCACCACCCCCGCCGTCGCCCGGGCCATTGGGGACGGCCAGCTGGGCAAAGCCCTGGCGGCAGGGCGCGACGGCGTTTGGCTGGCACTGCTGCTGGGCACGGGGTTAGCCGTGGCGGGCTTCCTGGCCGCCGACCCGCTGATCGGCCTCCTGGGAGCCGAAGGTGATGTCCGCACCTTCGCCGTCGACTATCTTCGCTGGTCCATGCCAGGACTGGTTGCCATGCTGCTCATCTTTGCCGGCACCGGCCTCCTTCGCGGCCTGCAGGACACCCGGACGCCGCTTGTGGTGGCCACCGCTGGGTTCGGCCTGAACATCGTCCTGAACCTGTGGCTCGTCTACGGTCTGGACTGGTCTGTGACCGGTTCCGCCGTGGGTACCAGCCTGGCCCAGTGGGCCATGGCCGCCGTCTACCTGGTGATGGTGAGGCGCAACGCCCGGCGCAACGGCGTCAGCCTCCTGCCCAGCTGGCGGGGGATCAGGAGCATGACGCGGGTGGGGTCGTGGCTGATGCTGCGGACCCTCAGCCTGCGGGTGGCGATCCTGGCAACCGTGGTTGTGGTCACGGCACAGGGACCGGTCAACCTTGCTGCCCATCAACTCGCCATGACCGTCTTTTCGTTCCTGGCCTTCGCCTTGGACGCCCTGGCCATCGCTGCGCAGGCGCTGATCGGCAAGGAACTCGGTGCCTCAAACCCTGCAAGGGCACGGGTCCTGACCGGGACCATGACCCGCTGGGGCCTTGGCTTCGGCGCGGTCACCGGTGCACTGCTGGCGCTCGCCGCTCCCTGGGCTGGCTCCCTGTTCACGTCCGATCCCGAGGTGCACTCGGCCCTGGCCGTCGCCTTGTGGATCCTAGCTGCCGGCCAGCCCGTCGCCGGCTACGTCTTTGTCCTCGATGGGGTACTGATCGGCGCGGGGGACGCTAAATACCTGGCGCTCGCCGGCATGGTGAACCTCGCGGTGTACGGGCCACTCCTGATCGCCGTGGCCCTGTCAGGCGCACGCGGAGGGGCCGCGCTGGGTTGGTTGTGGGCGGCCTTTGCCCTCGGTTACATGGCCGCACGCGCCGTTACCCTGGGCGCCCGCGCCCGGTCTGACCGCTGGCTGGTGCTCGGTTCGACGTAGGCGCTGCCCCCACTAAACTGGACCGGTGACCCAACCGAATACTCCCGCAGGTACTGCTTCCGGAACGGGCCCCGCGGCTGAGCTGTGGAAACCGGTGCTCCTTCGTTCCGCGGCGGCGCTGGTCTTTGGGGCTGTGACCATCTTCTGGGCAGCACCGTCCGTGGAAGTCATGGGCTGGGCCGGCGGGCTCTACCTGCTGGCAACCGGGCTGCTCCTGATGTGGGGTATCCCCGCTACGGGGTTCCCGCGTGACAGTGCGGTGGGCAAGAAGCTCTCCGCGGCCGGGTCCGTGCTGGCCGGCGCCGGTTTTTCGCTGGTGCTCCTGCACGGTGACCTCCTTTTTGGTGTGATTGCAGCCCTGGGACTGGGCGTAGCGGGGGCTTTCGAGTTGTTCTGCGGGCTTGGATTCCGCGGCCGGCACGTCCTCGCCAGGGACTGGGTGGCCTCGGGGATCATCGGGCTCGGCACCGCCGCCATCCTGCCCTTTTTTATCGGCCTTGGAGCGCATGCGCTGCTGGGCGTTGCCGGTGGCGGAGCCATTATTTCCGGAGTGCTGTGGGCCCTTGCCGGGCTGACCATCCGGCACGATGCCCGCACCGCTGCTGGAACCCCGTAAACTAGGAGGTGTCCGGTTCTACTTCTCGTAGAAATGTCGTGGAAATGACCGGACACATACCGAAAGACATCGACCCGGGCCGGCCGGCGCGCCGCCTGCAGGGAGGAATCACCGTGGCAGACCAGCAACCAGGACATCCGCGCAAGATGCGGACCTCGGTGAAGGGCCCGCTGATGTTCTCCGCTTTCTGGGCCGTAATCGCCTTCGTGGCCGTGGTGATTTTCGCCTCCGGCGGCACTGCACGGGCCCCCCGTTTCGATCTTGCCTTCACTGCCGCGGGCATTGCCTTCATCGTCACCCTGGTGATTGCCGCGATGCTCGCCATGAGCCACAAGGACAACGCGGATTACCTGGGCAAGGGCTCCGGCGTGAACCTCAGCTCGGCTCCAAAGAGTTCCCACGGGTTCGGCGCGCCCGGCGTCCAGAAACCGCCCGCTTCCGACGGCGGCCCCGAGGGTACTGCAGACCGCTGACCTATACGCTGGGGGCGCCCTGCTCCGCCGGGGCGGCGTGATATGCGCTTGCTGGGCCGTTAATTTGCCGCCGCCTGCCGCGCCCGATAGGCAGCCACATGCGCACGGTTGGCGCAGTTGCCCGTATCGCAATACCTCCGGGACCGGTTCCGGCTGAGGTCCAGCACGGCGGCGTCGCAGTCCTCTGCCTCGCAGGTGCGCAGCCGGTCCATCTCCTTACTGCGGATCACGTCTGCCAGGGCCATGGCCGCTTCCGTGCTCATCCGGTGGGCGAGTGGGGCCTCGGGGGTAGTGGCGTGCAGATGCCAGTCCCACTTGTCATGCTTGACCAGCTGGGGCAGGGCGTTGGCAGCCCGCAGCAGCCCGTTCACGGTGGCCACCGCCGCTTCCTCGTCGGCAATCCACAGGTCCGCGAGCTGCCGCCGCAGTCCGCGGACGCTGGCCAGCTCCGCTGCGTCCCGGGTCCGGGAGCCAGTGAACCCTTCTGCGGCAAGGAAGCTGTCCAGATCCTGCTGGGAAGTCAGCTGTTCCCGTCCGTTGGCGGCGGAGTTGATGAGATTAACGACGGTGCGGAGTGCCACCTCGGTGTCAGGGGCAAAGACCATCTTGACTCCTTACGGACGCGGGGCGTAGTGTCATGACCATTACCCCACTTTACTCCTGACAGGAGGCGACGGTGCCTGCCGCCCACAATCACCCCCCGAGCAGCCGGACGGCTGCGCCGCGGCGCGGCTTCCTGGCCTCCGGGCTCGGTATCGCGCTGTTTTCATCCGCGGTCTTCGGAACCTCCGGCTCCTTCGCCAAAGCGCTGCTGGAAACAGGCTGGTCACCTGGAGCTGCGGTGACCGCCCGGCTGACGGGGGCCGCACTGATCCTCGCCGTCCCTGCCATTCCTGCGCTGCGGGGCCGCTGGCACCAGCTGCGGGACAACTGGCTGACCATTGTCCTGTTCGGCCTGATCGGCGTCGCGGCATGCCAGCTGTTCTACTTCAACGCCGTGGCCCGGCTATCCGTTGGGGTGGCCCTGCTCCTGGAGTACCTGGCGCCCGTACTGATTGTGCTGTGGCTGTGGGCGGCCAGCCGGAGGCGCCCGCGTGCGCTGACGTTCGGCGGGACCCTGCTTTCACTTGGCGGCCTGGTGCTGGTCCTGGACCTCACTGGCACGGTCAAGGTGGACCCGGTGGGTGTCATGTGGGGCGTCGCCGCCGCGGTCTGCCTTGCCATCTACTTCTTCATCACGGCCAAGGAAAATGACTCTCTGCCGCCCATAGTGCTGGCCTCGGGCGGACTTATGGTGGGCGCAGCCGTGATGTGGCTTGCCGCTGCAACCGGCCTGCTGCCCATGGCATTCAACACGGCCGACACCAAGCTTGGCCCGTGGGTCACCCCCTGGTGGGTTTCATTGGCCGGACTGGTCATCCTGGCAACGGTCCTGGCCTATGTCTCCGGCATTATGGGCGCCCGCGCCCTGGGATCAAAGGTGGCCTCATTCGTATCGCTGACCGAGGTCCTCTTCGCCGTGATCTGGGCGTGGCTGCTGCTGGGGGAGCTGCCGGGCGCCATCCAGCTTTTGGGCGGTGCGCTTATCGTCGGCGGCGTTATCCTGGTCCGGTTCGATGAGCTGCGCGCCCCCTCGGCTGTCCCCGCCGGTAGGGCCGTGGACGCACCCAGGGTGCCCTCACCGCTGAAGCACGCGAACGATGTCGAGCCCGTCCCCTAAGTGCCACGCCGCGGCGGAGTGCCGCAAGGGCACACCAGAAGAATAAACCTTCCTGGAGGGGGTCGATCCTTGGCGATCCAGCGCCTAGCATGGCGGTATGTGCCGGAATATCCGAACCCTTCACAACTTCGAACCGAACGCCACGTCGGAGGAAGTGCATGCCGCAGCGTTGCAGTACGTGCGCAAGGTCAGCGGAAGCACAAAACCGTCCAAGGCCAACGAGGAAGCCTTCGAAGAAGCAGTCCACGAGATTGCCCACATCACCCAGCATCTTCTTGACTCGCTGGTGACGCAGGCACCGCCCAAGGACCGGGAAGCCGAGGCGGCAAAGGCGCGGGCCCGGGCGGCGGTCCGGTATGGCGCCGCCTGACGTCGCGTTCAGTGCCTGGGCATCCGGACGGGCGCCCTAGGCCTGCTTCCCGAAGCTCCGCAGGCGCAGGGAGTTGGCCACCACCAGGACGGAACTGGCTGCCATCGCGGCACCGGCGATCATCGGGTTGAGCAGTCCCAGCGCCGCCACCGGTATGCCCACGGCGTTGTAGAAGAACGCCCAGAACAAGTTGGTCTTGATGGTGGACAGGGTTCGGCGGGACAGTTCGATGGCCTGGACCACCTGCGAGAGGTCGCTTCCCATCACGGTGAGGTCGGCCGCCTCGATGGCCACGTCGGTTCCGGACCCCATGGCAATGCCGAGGTCAGCCTGGGCCAGCGCTGCAGCATCATTGACCCCGTCTCCGGCCATGGCCACGGTAGCCCCGCCGGACTGCAGCGTGCGCACCACCTCCACCTTGCCCTCCGGCAGGACCCCTGCGTAGACGTCTGCAGGATTAATGCCGACGGCGGCGGCCACCTGGGCGGCAACAGCGGCGTTGTCCCCGGTCAGGAGGATGGGCCGCAGGCCAAGGAACTTCATCCGGTCGATGGCAGCCGCGGAACCTTCCTTGATGGTGTCCCGCAGGTTGATGATGCCGGCAGGAGCACCGTCCACGGCAACCCAGATCGCGGTTGCGCCTGCAGCTTCCGCCTTAGCCAGCAGCTGCAGCTGCGCCGGAGTCAAAGCGATGCCGTTATCCTCAAGCCAGCCGGTGCGGCCGGCGGTGACAAGCCTGCCCTCGACGGTTCCGGCGACTCCGCCGCCTGGAGCGGAACGGAAGGCCTGCACTGATGGCAGGCGGGCGCCGTCGGGCACTGAAATGGTGGCTGTGCCCGCATCCTGGGCCGCTGCCGCGGCAGCGGTTATCGCACGCCCGATAGGGTGTTCGGAGGCCGCTTCAACAGCGCCGCCCAGCCTCAACACCTCACGTTCGTCGAATCCCTCAAAGGCAAGGGTGGAGTCCACGGCCAGAACTCCCGTGGTGACGGTGCCTGTTTTATCCAGCAGGATGGTGTCCACGGTGCGGGTGTCCTCAAGAACCTGCGGGCCCTTGATGAGGATGCCCAACTGCGCGCCCCGGCCGGTGCCCGTGAGCAAGCCGACTGGAGTGGCGAGGCCGAGCGCGCACGGGCATGCGATCACGAGAACGGCGACGGCGGCAACGAAGGCCGAGCGCAGGCCTCCGCCTTCCGCGCCGGCGATAAGGATCCACAGCACAAAGGTAAGAACGGCGATCACCAGGACTACGGGAACGAACACACCGCTGATGCGGTCCGCGAGGCGGGCAATGGGAGCCTTGCCCGTCTGTGCCTGTGACACAAGCCGTGCCATCTGGGCAAGTGTGGTTTCGGAGCCGACGCGGGTGGCCCTGACCAACAGGCGGCCGGAGGTATTGATGGTTGCGCCGGTGACCCGGCTGCCCTGACGCACGTCCACGGGTACTGATTCGCCCGTGACGAGCGAAGCGTCCACGGCCGAGGACCCTTCAACCACCACACCGTCCGTGGCGATCTTCTCGCCGGGCCGGACCACCAGGACATCACCTATCTGCAACTGCCCGGCGGGGATCCAATGCTCCCGGCCGTCATGCAAAACGGTGGCATCCTTGGCCCCGAGGCTGAGGAGGGCGTGCAGGGCATCGCCGGCCTTTTGCTTCGCGTTCGCCTCAAGATAGCGTCCCAGAAGCAGGAAAGTGGCGACGACGGCCGCAACCTCGAAGTAAAGGCCGCCCTGCTCCATGCCTTCCATGCCGGGGTGCTCCGTCATCAGCGGATCCGCCAACAGCTGCCACGCCGAGAACAGGTACGCTGCAACAACGCCGATGGACACCAGGGTGTCCATCGTGGAAGCAAAGTGCCGGGCGTTGATGGCGGCAGCATGGTGGAACGGCCACGCAGCCCACGTCACCACGGGCAGGGCCAGCGTGGCTGCGGCCCAACCCCAGTGCGCGAACTGGAACGCCGGGACCATCGAAATCAGGAACACGGGCACTGTCAGGACTGCGGCCAGGATCAGCCGCGGGCGCAGCCGGGAGGCAGCGCCCCCGTGAGAGACGGTGTCTTCGCTGCCCGTGCCGTGACCGACCGCCGCGGCGCCACCGGAGACGTGCTCGGCACGCCCGCTCGCTCCTCGCTTGGACGCATGCTGCCGCACGTCCCCGATGTCACCGCTCGAGGGCATAACCCCTTCAACTGCAGTTTCGTGGCCCGCGGTGCCGCCCGCCTGGTGCAGGGTGGGGTGAAGCGGTTGGCGGATTGTTGCTTTGTAGCCGGCGGCATTGACAGTGTTGGTTATCTGCTCGTCGGTGATCCCGGCCGGGACTGTGACGTGGGCTGATTCCAGGGGCAGGTTTACCAGGGCCTGGACGCCCTCGAGCTTTCCCAGTTTCTTTTCCACCCGGTTGACGCAGGAGGCGCAGGTCATGCCCTGGATGTCGAGTTCCACCACCCGGCTTTCGGGCTGGGAGATTAGTTCCTGATTGCTCATACCGTTCCCTGGATAGATGTGGTGTCTACGCTTCGTTGGCTACCACCAGGTAGCCGGCCTCTGCCACGGCTTCGCCGATCTCGGACGGCGACAGTTCCTTGCTGGACGTGATGGTGACAGTGGAAATGCCGCCGGCGTTGAGTTCGACGTCCACTGCCTCTACGCCTGCCAGGGACTCAAGTTCCTCGCTGACGGCCGAGACGCAGTGGCCACAGGTCATTCCGGAAACGCTGACAGTTGTGGTGGTAGGGGAAATGGTGCTCATGGTGTGCTCCTCTTGTTGGGACGGCTTTGGGAAAGGGTGTGGGAATCTGCCGCGGGAAGGCGGCTAACGCAGAAGCCTGCCGATGGCGTCAGCAGCTTCCTTGACTTTGGCATCGATGACTTCTGCCCGAAGAGCGGGGTCAGGTTCGGAGGCGGCGCCCACTACACAGTGGCCGATGTGCTCCTCAACGAGCCCGAGGCTGACGGCATGCAGAGCCTTGGTGACGGCGGAAACCTGGGTGAGGATGTCGATGCAGTACTTGTCCTCATCCACCATGCGTGCGATCCCCCGCACCTGGCCTTCAATGCGCTTAAGCCGGCGAAGGTACGCATCCTTGTTCGCGGCGTACCCGTGCCCTGCTGGCGCCTGGTCCATGGCCGTTTCAGTTGCTGCTCCGTCAATTGTGGTCATGCCATTTACGGTATACCCCGGTGGGGTATCGGCACAAGTACCCCGCCGGGGTATACATAGAGAGGGCTATCGGACACAAAAAAGCTCCGGAGTGCGTTATTGGGGGATACGCACTCCGGAGCGGCTCTTGGGCAAGGCCAGCTTCCATGCTGCTGGAATCGGCCTGCTTGAATTAGCTTACGGGCTGGTAGCCCGGTCCGCCAGCACCCTGAATAACTACTTTCACTTTACTTACTGGGCCTCATCTCCAGCCGTTCAGGACGCTCATCTATGGGTCAGGACCGGTCCTGGTGGGCTGCCATCCGGTACGGCACGATGAGGACGGGCCTGCTCTGATGATGGGTGAGCCAGGCACCTACGGAGCCGCTGAGAGCCTCCGCAAGACGGTGCGAGAAGCCCCGCTCGGAGGTTCCCACAATGATCATCGGTGCATCTGTTTCCGCCGCAAGTTGGGCGAGGGCACGGGCGGGATCCCCTGCCAGCGTTTGCAGGGTCCACTCAGCGGCGGCGGTCCCCGGCGGCACCTGGGCCACAGCGGCTTCAATGGCAGTCTTCAGTTCGGCCGTCACGCCGCCGATGTTTTCCGCATCTGCGTCCGGGTGCAGCGAGAGCCTGTGGGCGGACCGGGCCGGGTCCCACTCCACCAGGTAGCTCGCCTCATCCACGTAGGCACAGAGCAGGCGGGTCCCCAGCCTGGCGGCGAGGTTGGCGGCTGTTTGCAGGACCTCGGGATGCTGGCGGGGAGCAACACCTACCAGCAGCGGTGAAGTACCGCGCGTGTTTTCTGACGACATAATCTATTTTCAGCCTGCTTCCACTCTCTTGAACAGCGCCAACCCGCCCGGAAGGGTCAGGACGCAGCCGGCGAAGCCATGACCACCACGTTTTTGCCCCAGGGGTCCTGGGTGTAACAGCTGATCAGCACCAGCCGGTTGGGCACAATGTCCCAAATTGGACTGTCTTTCAGGCCGGACTTCAGGTGGGTTGTCACGCTGTCCACCCGGTAGGGCATAGAGCCGCCTGCAGTGTCCACCTCCAGCAGATCGCCCACTGCGGCCGATGAACTCAGCTGGTTGAAGGGTGCCTCTGTGCCTTCCCAGCTGTGGCCGATGATGTAAGTGGTGTTGGTGGAGCCGTTTCCCGGGGTACCGAACGGGGCCAGCCAGTAGCCGTCCTTGGTTGCCGGCGGCACAATCGTTTCGCTGGCGCGTGCGGCGTCGTCCAGCTCCAGTGCATGCACCGGCACATCGAAGGCCGCCGATGGGTAGCGGATGCGCACCGGGGCGGCTGCTGCCGGCAGGGCAGGGGCCTGCGCTTGCTGGGCAGGAGCAGGCGCAGCGGCAGGAGCAGCGGCCGAGGCGGGGGGTGCCACCCCCGGCATCGCCGTCGGGGCCTTTGGTGCCGGTTTGTCGAAGGTGCCGCCGGAGGGCGGTGCTGTCATGGCCCCGCTGACACCGGGAGGTACTTGCGCCGCTTGGAACACGGGGGCGCCGAAAGTGAGGGATAAAAAGGCCATGACGCCGCACAGGAGAATCATCAGGTCGCCCCGGTTCCAGCGCCTCCACCTGCGCGCTCCGGAGGCTGCTTGCCGGCTAGTTTTTTTCGACATGCTGCTCCTTTTCCACTGAAAATGTGGGATAGGGCAGGAAGGCGCCCCGCCGGGGCGGGACGCCTTCCTTCCCAGGCGGCCTTCGGCCGGGGCTTACCCGCGTCAGCGTGTGAGGGGCAGTGTGCGGGGCTTGCGGCGGAATGCCACTGCCGTTCCAGCTGTAAGCAGTGCGCCCAGGCCGGCCAGCCAGGACGGCTCGGCGTCAGGTCCGCCGACGGCAGTCTGGGCGTTGTACCCCTGGTTCGTTCCCCGGCCAGTGCTGGTGGCGGCACCGGTGGTGGGAGCTGCTGCTGCTGCCTGGGACACCGTGGCCTCCGATTGGACTGCCGCCGGCTGTTCGGGCACGACGACGGTTGTTGCCGGCGGTACTGTCGCTGGCGGAACGGCTGCGGGTTGTTCAACAATTTGCGGGTTTGTAATGGGGGTAACCACGGGTTGTTCCGCCGGCGGCACTTCCACGGGTGGAACCACGACGGCGGGAGGTATCACGGGCTGGTCCACCACCGGCGGAACAACGGGCGGGTTCACTACTGCCGGCGGTACGACGAGCGGCGGAACAGCTATGGGCGGAACAACTACCGGCGGTACGACGGGCGGGTTCACTACGACGGGCGGTACGACGGGCGGGTTCACTACGACGGGTGGATGCACGGGAGGAACCAATGTACCCGGCGTCACGCACCCGCCGGCATGGATGGCCCTCCCCAGGGCATCCCAGTTTTGTCCGTAATCCATGCCGTCATTTGGCGGGATGATGTCCGCGCCGTGCCCGTCATGGCCGTTCAGTGACGGGACGGCAACAGTGATGGGACTGTACTGGCTGGAGTTGGAGCCGGAGCCGGCGTGGCAAATGACAATCCTGTCGTCGTCATCGCTGCCACGGTCCGCTACGGCGGGAGCCGCGACGGCGAATGCAGTCAGGCCCAGCACCCCCAACGTTGTTATGGCACGTTTCATGATGATTCTCCCCAGTTCTGATGTGAAACCGACCATGACGAGGAGGACCAGCGAATGCACCGATTGCCCCAGCAGCACGGTCAGCTTGCTTGAGTTTTCAGGCTAGGTGGGCCCTCGTTGCCAGTCGTGAGTAGGGACTACTCGTCTTTGGCGTGCTCCCGGAAAGCCGGTTACTTGCCGGTACCCGAAGAAACGGGCGCACTACTTGGAGCCGCTCCCAATACCTTGTAGCCCGACCGGCCCGCGCCTACCGTTAAATCAGCTGACGAAAGGGCGTGAGGGCATGGAGATTTTTATGTGGTGGCTGGACCTGGACCTCGCCAGCAAGGAATGGCTGCGGGAGAACCTTCGTGTCGAGGAACTTCCACTTCCGGTACTGCAAGGCATTGCGGAGGCTGGCGGACCCCGCCCCGATAACCCGGCGGCAGTGTTGACGGCGGCGGACTGGGACTTCATCGAGACCCAGTCGGAATTCGTGGACTAGTTGTACTTAGTCATTAGTTGTTGCACCTTCTGAGGGAAGTTTGCCTAAGGCTGCCGCGGGGCCGGAACACTGCGCAGGTCGGGCCTTTTCCGTCTGGCAGGATCTCGGCATACTCCGCTGACGGTGACTCCGATGGCGCCGGTGACGGGCCGGTTGTTGGTCTGCCCGTCACGCGCGTTGACGAAACTTGCATAGACGAACCCTCTGGATGGGCCCGGTCCAGCGCCCGGTTCGTCACTCGCTCACTCCCCCCGCCGATGACCTTTGAGAGCTGGTGCCCAACACTTCGGCGAAATGAGCGCTATTGCTCCGGAGGGAAGCGCCAGGGCAGTGGAAGTGCGATCCCCTGCGCAGCTGGCGCACGTTGCCTGGCGTCCGTGGGCACGCTGAGCTGCACCGGCCGGAGCCCGGTCAGCACAGCCTCCGCGCGGGCACTGTTGGGGAAATCGCGCCTGCGCCGCCCGCCCCGTCGTGCTTTTCGTATTAGAGGGGGTCGTGGTCCTAAATCTGGCCAGTCCTCGATGTCCCCATAAAGGTACTGGTGCGTACTTGTTCCGCCCATGGGCTGTGGCCAACTCGCCTTGTAAGTGTGACCCGGTTCATAGGGGTTGGGTGTGTGGGTGGGGGGGTTTGGTGGTGTTGGTTGCTCTGGTTTTGGCGGGTTGGCGGGGGTTTTGGGTGGTGTGGGGTTTGGGTGGGGGTGGATTTGCGGGTTGGTGTGTTGGGGGTGTATTGTTTTTTGAGTCGCCGCCGCTGTTGCGGAGAGTTTGCGGCCAACCCCCCTTTGAATGGCCTGGAATATGGTTCGCTTTTGGGCGTGCCTGTTTGGGTGGGGCCGGGTTCTTGAGGGTTTGTATCGCGGAGACGTTGATTTGCAAAGCTTTGGGGGTTCGGGTAACTTTGAAAAGTTGCTCCGGAGCGATCCACATGGCGTGTTGTTGTGGTGGTGCCGGGTGTGTCTGTTGTTTGAGAACTCAATAGTGTGCCAAGTTTGTTGATACCGATTGTTTTTTGATTGGTTGAATTTGCCGGGCTGTCCGCCCCTGTGGGT